>SFCA01000041.1:0-25050 GCA_007095475.1 Microcystis aeruginosa Ma_QC_C_20070703_M131
ATATAGGAATCGGAGACGGCGTTTTGGTCTGAGATTTAATTTAATCGCTGGCATTTACAACTATGAACTTGCTTTCGGCTATCATCAAGTAGCTGAATAGGACTTTTGCAGGAGGTCTAATACCAAGACAACCTACTTCTAATCAAATAAGTAGTCGTGCAGAATTAATTTCCTAGTCGAGACTCCGAGACAACTATCAGTTATCAGTTATCAGATTTGAGTTTTAAGTGTGCAGTATTAAATAGAAGTTTCCTGCTGTCTTTTTACTGATTACTGTCCTTCTCTCGCTGCTCCCTGCTCCCTTCTCATAGACAGTCTTAACGAGTAATTTAGATAGTCAACAGCTTACTCTATTAATCCCAAAGGAGTCAAAAACACTCCTGCGGAACCCCGTGACACTAATAACTAATAACTAATAACTGAAGAAAACTACATTCCCATAATTTCGTAACCGGAATCTACATAAATAATCTGACCGGTAATACCACTAGCAAGATCACTGGCTAAAAAAGCGGCCGTATTTCCCACCTCAATTTGTGTCACCGTGCGATGTAAAGGAGCGATTTCTTCCACATGATGGATCATATCAAGAATTCCCCCCACGGCCGAAGATGCTAAGGTGCGAATTGGACCGGCGGAAATACCATTAACTCGGATCTTTTGGCCACCTAATTCCGCGGCTAAATAGCGAACACTCATTTCTAAACCGGCTTTTGCCACCCCCATTAAATTATAGTTAGGAATTACCTTGACACCGCCGAGATAGGTAAGAGTAATAATACTTCCCCCTGCCGTCATCAAAGGTTTAGCCGATCGAGCTAGACGGGTTAGGGAAAAAGTGCTAATATCTAGGGATTTAGTGAAAGCTTCCCGAGGGATGGCGGTAAAATCGCCCGTTAAACCCTCTTTATCGGCAAAAGCGAGACAGTGAATCAAAATATCCAGTTTGCCCCATTTTTCCGCCACTGTAGCGAAAGTATCTTCTACCTGTTGGTCATTTTGGACATCGCAGGGGAGATAAAAAGCGGGATTAAGTTCATCGGCCAATTCTCGCACTTTTTTCTCAAAACGGCCCTTTTCGTCGGGGAGATAGGTGACACCGATATTTGCACCAGCTTGATGGAGTTGTTGGGCAATTCCCCAAGCGATCGAGCGATTATTGGCAATCCCCGTCACTAGGGCGTTTTTTCCCGTTAAATCTAACATAGTTCTCGTTTCTCTTACAAAAATCTCCCCAATAGCCGACCCCAGCGAGATTCGGTATAATAGGGATACAGATAACGGGGCAGCAATGATCACCCCTCCCCCATTGTCTGGCAAAAAGCGCCCAAAACTTTTCCCAGTTTAGGCAGCGGTTATGTTTAATAGAGGTGACACTCGTTGCATAATAAAAACAATTTTCCCCTTTTTTGGATGTGAGATGGACTTATCCCTAATACAAGACAAACCCCTAGCAGATGTGTTCCGTCGAATCGGCAGCGGCAATTTCCCCCCGGTGGTGGAATTGTTCGAGCGTGGCAAAACGATCTTTTTCCCGGGAGATCCCGCCGAAAGAGTCTATTTTTTGCTGAAAGGAGCCGTTAAGTTGTCGCGAGTCTATGAAGCGGGAGAAGAAATTACCGTGGCTCTACTGCGGGAAAATAGCGTCTTTGGTGTGCTATCCTTACTTACCGGTCAGCGATCGGATCGTTTTTATCATGCCGTGGCTTTTACTCCAGTAGAATTACTCTCGGCCCCGATCGAGCAGGTAGAAAGGTCCCTCCGCAATAGTCCCGATTTATCAATGTTGATGCTGCAGGGGTTGTCCTCGCGGATTCTGCAAACGGAAATGATGATCGAAACCTTGGCTCACCGGGATATGGGTTCACGTTTGGTCAGTTTTTTATTAATTCTCTGTCGTGATTTTGGGGTTCCCACCCCCGATGGCATCCGGGTGGATCTAAAATTGTCTCACCAAGCGATCGCCGAAGCGATCGGTTCTACCCGCGTCACTGTCACCCGTTTATTGGGAGAGCTGCGGGATCAAGAAATGGTCTCAATTCACAAGAAGAAAATTACCGTCCATAATCCCGTCGCTCTCAGTCAACAATTTACCTAAATTCTGGATGACTAGCGCTTATATTTTAGTTTTGGCCATCGTGGTTTTAGGTGGTCTGATAGCGGCGGTTGGCGATCGCATAGGGAGCCGTATCGGTAAGAAAAGGATGCGTTTATTTAATCTGCGTCCGAAACAAACCGCAACTTTGATGACGATTGTAACGGGAATTTTTATCGCCGGCTCGACTTTAATTGTCTTGTTTGCTTCTAGTAAATCCCTGCGTCAAGGAGTTTTTGAACTGGATCGCCTGTTAAATGAACGTCGTGCCGCTATTAAGGATTTAGAAAGTCAGGTAAGAAAAACCAGCGAACAAAAAAATCGAGTGGAAAAGGCTTTAAAAACGGCTAAAAGTGAACAGATAGCTGTGCAGAAACGTCTAGAGGTTCTTAACAAAAATTATCAAGCTTCTCGTCAACGTTTGCGATTAGTTTCGGGACAGTTAGAAAAGTTTCGCAAGGAAGTGGCTAATTTAAACCATGAACGAGTTATTTTAACTAATCAAAAGGCACAGTTAACCAGTCAACGGGATCAATTGTCCCAACAAAAATCGATTCTTTCTAGTCAGATAAATCAACTACAAACTACCGTTCAAGTTAGAGATAAAGAGTTAGCCAAAAAACAACAGTTATTAACAGCCAGACAAGCGCGACTTCAACAGTTGGAAACTCAACAAAAAACCCTACAGCTAGAAATTGATCGCCGGGATCAACGTATTGGAGAACTCGATCGATCGATTGTGGATAAAAATTTGGCTTTGGAACAGCGCGAGGGAAAATTAAAAGATTTAGAAACCCAAATGGCTTTTCTTAAGCGGGAAGTGGAAGTTTTAGAACAATACTATCAAACCTATCAAGAATTGCGGGAAAAACAAATCGCTATTTTCCGGGGACAGGTGTTATCTTTTGGAGCTTTTCGTATTGTTGATACTCAAGCTATTGTCACCGTTATCGATAAGTTATTGCGAGAAGCGAATATAAATGCTATCCGTGCCACCCAACCGAATCCTACTAATTTTGACCAGCGTTTAGTTAAGATCACAAAAGCACAGGTAGAACAGTTAAGTCAACAATTACAGGACGGTAAAGAATATGTGGTGAGAATCCTTTCAGCAGGTAATTATGTCTTAGGAGAAACCGAGATTCGTGTCTTTGCTGATGTGGTTCCCAATCAAAGAGTTTTTGAGGAGAAACAGGTAATCGCTGCCGTTTCCATTGATCCCCAAAATATGACAGAAGAAGACCTACAAAAGCGCTTAGATTTACTCTTAGCTTCGGCTCAATTTCGCGCTAGAAGTGCGGGAGTTTTAGGGGCAATTCAAGTGGAAGATGGTTTATTAACTACGGTAGTTAACTTTATTGGTCAAGTCAAAAGGTCGGGTAATTCTATTGAGACACTTGAGGCAATTGCTGCTAGTAAAACCAATACATCTGGACCATTAACTTTGCGTTTGGTAGCGGTAAAAGATGGTAAAATTGTTTTTAGTACGTCCCCTTGAAAGATAGCTAAAGTTAGGAGTTGAGATTAAAATCAACTCCTTCGTAAATATCGACAAGATTTAAGCTAATTCCCAAAGAATCTAGAGTTATAATTTCCCTAGCTGGGGTGTATTCTTGCAGTAACCAATTATTTTCTGAGGTTTTGCTATAGGATTCTATTAGTATCTCCCCTTGACTGACGAGAAGATATTGGTTTAATTGGGGTATAGAACGATAATAACGAAATTTATCACCCCGATCATAACTAGAGGTGGAAGGGGATAAAACTTCGATAATTACACAGGGATTTAAAATTTCATCGTTGCGATTATCACTAAATAATGGTTCCCCAGCAATGATCATTAAATCTGGGTATAAACCGCGATTATACTGGGGTATCCATAGACGTAAATCGCTCGATTGAAGACGGTAATCAGTTCCTCTTAAAGCCAATTTTAGCAGGACAATAAGATTAATGAGAATACTATTATGATTGATGCTTCCCCCCGTCATCTCGATAATTTCTCCGTCGTGATATTCGTGTTTAGTTTCCGCTCTAGTTTCTAGGTTGCGATATTCTTCTAAGCTGAGAATTTCGGGAGGAGATGAAGTCAACATTTTTCTAGATTAGATATTCTTCTATTTAATCATAACACAATTAATGCTACCCATTTAATTCTAATTCCCCCTGGAGAAAATCAACAAATTGTCTAGCAGTTCTGCCCGATCGCCCATTATGTTGGGTTGCCCATTGTTTGGCACGAAATTCTAAGTCTTCTAAGCTAATTTTTAATTTAGCTAAACTGGCTAAATTACGCACTATTTCCAAATATTTTTCTTGATTAGCCGGTTCAAAAGTTAGGGTTAAACCAAAGCGATCACTAAAGGATAATTTTTCTTGTACTGTGTCCCAATTATGCACTTCATCCCCGTCTTTTGGTCGGGGTCGATCGGCAAAAAATTCTCTGACTAAATGTCGGCGATTAGAAGTGGCATAAACTACGACATTTTTCGGTCTAGCGGTGACGCTTCCCTCTAAAACAACTTTTAAAGCTTTAAAAGCTTCATCGTCTTCTTCAAAGGATAAATCATCGACAAAGATAATAAATTTTTGGGGCAAATCTCGCAAGATTTCAATAATTAATGGTAGGTCTTTTAACTGCGATTTTGCCACTTCAATTAAGCGCAATCCCTGACTATGATATTTTTGCAATAATCCCTTAACCAGAGAGGATTTTCCTGAACCACGGCAACCATAGAGTAGGACATTTAAAGCGGGATAACCTGCCAATAAAAACTCAGTGTTTTTAATCAAGGTTTCCTTGGGCATTTCATAACCGACTATTTCTTGAATCTGCACGGGATCTGGATGAGTAATTCCTTGTAATCTGCCTTCTTGCCACCTTAAAGCTTGATAACGGGCAAAAATTCCTGTACCACACTGACGATAATAATCTGCTAAATCTTCCACTAATTCCGTCCAATCTGAACTGGAATGTAGGAAACTTTCTAATTTATTGTCCACTTCCCAAGCGGGAAAGATTAGAAATTTAATTTGTTCAAAAACTGTCGAATTACTTAAGCTATAAATGCTAGAATTATAAAGAGATTGGAGGATAGATAAATCCTGTTTAACGCCATCAATTAAAGATTCAGGTAACTCCGAAACACTTTTTTTCTGTACCTGTTGACTAAAGGGATTATCATCTAATAAAATTTGTTCGACTAGAAAATCATTCCAACTGATATTTTTAGATGCTAAAGCTTGAAACAATTGACCATAAGCTTTGAGAAAATCGGCAACATTATCCGTAGATAATAGGGTAATAAATGCCTGGCCAATAGCATTATCAAAAACTCCTTGATACAAAACTAACAAGCTGACTTTTTTGTAAATTTCAGAGATCATTTTTTATTCTCCACTAATAACTAACATTTCATGGCCGCCTTTTGGCAATTCCTAATCCGATTTAATAATTGCCGCCTTGTAGCCGAGGGAATGCCAATCAGTTATTATACTACCAAGATAGGGCGATAAGTAGTTGGACAAAAGTAAAGTTAACTGTAGGGTAAGGAGTCAGGAGTCAGGAGACAGGAGTCAGGAGACAGGAGACAGGAGACAGGAGACAGCTTTTGTGTATTCTCCCCACTTGCCACTTGCCACTTGCCACTTTCAAGTCAGGAGTCAGTAAGAATTGCGGCAATTTACATTTCTTAAGATAGACAACAGAATTTATGTCCGACTACTTATCTGCAACATTAAGGTTAAAAAGGGAAAATGCCTAACGACTAATTCCCCGGATTTCTTGAATTGATTCTCAGTTATCTTCATGGTGAGGTGCAAAGTTTTCGTTTTGGGGAGACGGTCGATGATACCCTGTCAGGTTACACTTCCTCTTGATGAGAAACGTTATATTTGATAAAATTTAACCAATCTTGGATTTCCTGTCCTAACCAGAGACATTCATCCTCGCGGAGATTCTGACCGATAAGATAATAATTTTTAGCAGTCCGCAGACGAATCCGATAGTTACCTTCTGTACCATTGCTATGAAGAAAAATACCCCATAAATCTTGAGTTTTGAAAGCAAATTTGTCGTAAATAAAATTGAAGAGTTTATATTTAATTAAAACTTCTTGAGGGGTAAGAATTAATTGCATCTCACGCAAACAAATAAAACCAATCAGAGCGATAATAAAGGTAAGAATCGGGGAGATAAAGATACTGACAGTAAGGACAATCGCCAAAGACCAGAGAGTAGCTGCATCGGAAGGTAGCTTAATTTTTGGTGGTAAATTAATCTCTAAATTATCCCGGTGTTTAGCGATACGGATGGAACTGTGGGGAGGTTTTGGTAATTTCTTAGGATCGATTAAACTTGATACTTGGCGATAGTAGGGATGTTGGAGAAATTTCAGGGCTTCTCTGGCACTTTTAAACCGCTTTTCTACCGCCATATCAGTCATAGTTTCTAACCAATCGATTAAATCATCATCGATTGTCACCCGTTGGCGAAATTGAATTTTAGAGTCGCGGTGGGGCAGTTCTATCGGCACAATTCCCGTCAATAAATGAATTAAAGTCATGCCCAAGGCATATAAATCAGAACCCGGAACTGCCCGGCCCCAAAATTGTTCTAGGGGTGCATAACCACTCGTCCCCACCACAGTAAAAGTAACTCCTGTCACTGCACCGCGGGACTGGACTGCGCCAAAATCTACTAAATAAACGTTATTTTCTAGGTCAATAATTAAATTACTCGGTTTAATATCTCGATGTAATACTGGGGGCGATAATTCATGCAAATAGATGAGAATTTCGAGAACTTCTTGGGCAATAGTCCGAATTACCGTAGGGGTGAAACGTTGCCCCCTTTCTAAGCGATCGCTTAGGGATTCTCCCGGTATATAATCTTGTACAAGCACAAACCAAGGAATCCCGTCACCTTGATTTTTATCGAGGGAAAAATAATCGCGATAGCGGGGAATACGGGGATGATGGAGAGAAGCTAAGACGGCTGCCTCCCGTTCAAATAATTTTAATTCTTCCCACTCCATCTGGGGACTAAAAGCGAGGAGTTTAATAATTACCGATTCTTGGGATAATATATCGGTAGCTAACCAAGTTTGACGACCGATAGCCGTATTGCCTAGGCGTTGTTGCAGTTGGTAACGTTCAGCTAAAAGAGAATCAGAAGTAAAGGTCATAGTGGCTTTTCCCTTATTTAGACCGTTTTTTTGTCAGGAAAACTACTGTCTGGCACTAATTAATATCAATTTGTTTTTTGGCTGTCCAACAAAGGGCGATTCCTTTTTCTTTATAGGAAGATTCTCCGACAAAGATAGGATATAATTGAGATTCACCACGATAGATGATTTCCTGACCATCAAATCCTAGAAAAATCGGTTGATTGGGTTGAATTGCCTGATAATCTCTTTGGAGAATCTCAGGATGTAACATGGCTTTAATTTCACCCTGTTCATCCCTAGGATAATCGATCGAGCCTAAACGTTGGTAAACTGTGAGGGATTCGCTGAAAGTATCGAGATGGGCAGCGAGATAATTTTCCTGTTCGATATAGTCTAGGATTTGATAGATAAGTGTTTCGGTTTGACGAAAAAGATAGGGACAGATGACACCATGGTTAATTGGACCGATTTCTAGGGTAAAAGCTAGGGGACAAATTCCTTTCAGAAAATGATTTTCTTCCTCGCTGACGGGATGATAAATTAAGCGCACCTCAGGATTAATTTTAGTCAGATAGGTAAAGAGTTTTAATAGCCAAGGATGGGGGTTAGAATAAATAATCGCCAGCATCATGTTAGATGTGGTGCTGTGAATATCGATTAATAAATCAATGGATTTTTCTCGGAGATCTTTGACTATTTTTTTTGCTCGTTTTTGTTCGTATTGCTGACAATCGGGATTCACTAAATCTTTTTGGTTAAAACAACGATTTAAATCCGTATCGATATATCTAACCCGTTGCTTTAGGGCTAAGGGATTAGCGATGAGACTGTGGGATTGAAAACTGCTGCGAGCAATAAGATTAGGTGACTTTTGCAGGTATTTAACCAAATAAGCGGGAGTTAGTTCATTGCCATGCACACCAGCAATTAAAGCCAGATTTTTAATAGTAGTTTTCTGCTCGATCATTTTTTATAAGTTTTGAAAAGTTGTAATTATTTATGGTTTGCGGCAAAAAGTTTGTTGGTGGGGTTAGGAGTCGGTCGTCGGTCGTCAGAAGATTATTTTTATTTATTCTTCCCACACCCCACACCCCACACCCCACCCCTATAACTGATTTAGAAAAACCAACCGTAGGAATGAAGACCTTTACCTAAAAGATTCACCCCTAAATAACATACCCAAACCACAACAAAACCACTGGCCGCTAGAATAGCTGGTTTTCTTCCCTGCCATCCCCGGGTAATGCGGGCATGGAGATAAGCGGCAAACACTAACCAAGTGATTAGCGCCCAAGTTTCTTTCGGATCCCAACTCCAATAGGAACCCCAAGCTTCATTCGCCCAAACCGCCCCGGCGATGATACCGATAGTGAGAAGAGGAAAACCGAGACCAATGACCCGATAACTGATATTATCGAGGGTTTCCGCCAAGCTAAGACGTTGGGGCGAAAGAGTTGCCATCGCTGTTAAGGTGGGAGTTAAAAGGGCGGTTGTGCCACCGTTAGCCGTTTCCAGGAAAATTGGCGCAGAAAGAGTGGTAGATAACTTATTTTGGAGACGATAGGCCCCCGTACCCACGGAACTGCCTTTTAACTCGATATTTTGACCTCTAGTGACGATCAGAAAAGCGATCGCCATCAGGGAACCCACCATCAAAGCAGCATAACTTAACATCATGACGCTAACGTGCATCATCAACCAATTCGATTTTAAAGCCGGAACCAAGGGCGCCGAAGTTTGCATTTCCCCTGGTAAGGACAAAGTGGCAAAAGCAGTAATCCCCATGGCTACAGGAGTCGTCACCACCCCCACCAGGCGACTGCGGCTAGTGTACTCAGCAATTAAATGAACCGCAGTTACACCCCAAGCGAGAAAGAATAAAGATTCGTAAAGATTGCTAATGGGGAAATAACTCGCTTCTAACCAGCGCGCCCCCAATAAAGCGGCGATACAGAGGTTAGCGATGGCCACTCCCGTGCTGCCTAGGCCCGGCAACAAAGGTATGCTAGGAAAGGCTGCCCCGGCCCAATAAACCAGCATAGTTAAAAACAGGACTAAAAAAGAAGTGTTATCGAGAAAGTTCTCTAAGCTAACTAAATTCATGGGATTTCTCTCGTTTGTCGCTCGCTCGCTACCAAGTATTCCATCCTCTATCCTATCCCATCGGTAAGGCGATCGAGATAGGAAATTGTTAGTATGAACTTTGTATTTTCACTCTCACCTGCCCTAAAAATTATGGCTAATCAAGAAGATAATAAATTTTCCTGGTCGCGTTGGCCGCGGTTAGGCAAAATCCTGCTCATTTGTTCTGGTGTTGCCGCTTTAGGCTATTTTCTTATCCCTCGTCCCTCAGAATTGTCCAATATTCCCCTCGAACCCTACAGCGAATTTATCAGTAAAGTGGAACGGGGCGACATCAGTAAGGTCAGAATTGGCAATCAAGTCATCTATTATCAATTAAAAAATCCTTTAGAATCCCTGCCTATTCCGGGTAATCCCCCCGTTAATCCCCCAGAATCAAGTCATCCCTTTTACGGTGATTCTAGTTCTCTAGCGGGCAAACCGAGCAGTAATCTAGCCCCTGGACGAGTTTTTGCCACGATTACAGTTTATAACCCCCAATTACCCCAACTATTACAGCAAAAAGGCGTAATCTTCGAGGCGATTCCCGTGGCCGAAAACAGTTGGATCAGCACTCTCCTCGCTTGGGTGGTTCCTCCCTTAATTTTAGTCGCTGCTATGCAGTTTCTGTTCTATCGCAACGATGACACGCGTAAATCGCTGCTTTTTAATAAAAATCTCGCTAAAGTTTACGGAGACGGCGAAAAATATCCGATTACCTTCAGTGATGTGGCCGGGGCCGAGGAAGCAAAAACCGAGTTAAAGGAAATCGTCGAATTTCTCAAGGATGCCGAGCGCTTTAATAAAATCGGGGCGCGTATTCCTAAAGGTGTTCTCTTAGTTGGACCGCCGGGGACGGGGAAAACTCTCTTAGCAAAAGCGGTTGCGGGGGAAGCGGGAGTGACTTTTTTTAGCATTTCGGCCTCGGAATTCGTGGAATTATTTGTCGGAACTGGGGCAGCCCGGGTGCGGGATCTATTTGCCCAAGCGAAGAAAAATGCCCCTAGCATCATTTTTATTGATGAATTGGACGCGATCGGTAAATCGAGAAGTTCGGGATCGGGAACTAGCGGCAGCAATGATGAGCGCGAGCAGACTTTGAACCAACTTTTGACAGAAATGGACGGTTTTAGCCCCAAAGAAGCTGTCGTCATCGTTTTAGCAGCCACCAATCGCCCAGAGACTCTTGATGCCGCTTTATTACGTCCAGGGCGCTTTGATCGTCAAGTTTTGGTGGATCGTCCCGATTTAGCGGGAAGATTGGCAATTTTGGAAATATACGCCCAACGAGTCCAGATGGGTGAAGATGTTAACCTCAAAGCGATCGCCACCCAAACCCCCGGTTTTGCCGGGGCCGATTTAGCCAACCTCGTCAATGAGGCGGCTCTTTTGGCTGCCCGCAATAATCGGGAAAAAGTCAGTCAAATTGACTTTAAAGAGGCGATAGAAAGAGTTATCGCTGGCTTAGAAAAGAAAAGTCGCGTTTTATCGGAAAAAGAAAAGAAAATCGTCGCTTATCACGAAGTTGGCCATGCTTTAGTCGGCGCTGTCATGCCGGGAGGTGGTCGGGTGGAGAAAATTTCCATCGTTCCCCGGGGTTTATCCGCTTTGGGTTATACCCTGAAAATTCCCACGGAAGACCGTTTTTTGATGACAGAAACCGAATTTAAAGAACAAATTACTATGTTATTGGGCGGTCGGGCTGCTGAAGAATTAATACTTGGCAGTGTTACTAATGGCGCTTCCGATGATTTACAAAGGGCGACGGATATTGCGGAAAGAATGGTGACAATTTATGGTATGAGTAAATCCCTGGGTCCCCTAGCCTACGATAAAACAGGACAGGCTAATTTTTTAGGTAATAATCAGGGTAGTCCCCGGCGTTCAATCGGGGAAAATACGGCGAAAGCGATCGATGAAGAAGTTAAACAAATTATCGACGCTAGTTACCAAAAAGCCCTAGCAATTCTCAGTCATAACCGCAATTTATTAGAGTCGATTACCGCTAATCTTTTGACCACGGAAGTAATCGAAGGAGAAGAATTGCAAGAGTTATTAAATCAAGCGCAAATGGTCTGATCAATCCTCATAAATAGTCGAGAATATCTAACTTAAGGAGAGGAGAGGATCAAAGCATTGGAAAACTGATATTTCCCTGCTTTGACGGTTAATTTGCCCTTTTTCCAACCCAAAGAAACAGGAGAGTTATCTCGACTTAAACTGTTATAAAGGGCGAAATTTTTTAACCAATCGTGCTTTTGACCGTTACGAATTAACATCGGCAGTAGATTGATTTGATTATAGGTAAATTGTAAACTCTGCCCTTGACTGCCTTTAAATAAGAGGCTGCCTTGGTTAATTTGAGTTAAATTTACTTGACTTTTTTGCTTAAATATGCTCTTGAAATTCTCATAACTGCCCTGGGTTGCCGCTTCCCCCACTTCCAGAGCAAAACCCGCATAATTGTTACCTGTGGGTAAAGCTTGGTAGGTGTTATCATCGGGATAAGGGGAATTAGGAATCTCGATAATTTCAGGAGAAGAAAGATTTATTAATCTTAGGGCTAACCAAGTTTTTTCTAATTGAATAAACCAGATATTATCATCTTTTTCTACCTTAGCAGTTTTCGGTAATTGCCAGAAAAAAGCTTGATCTGCTGGTCGTAACCAGATTAAAAGATTGCGATATTGTCCGATTTCATCCCCGGGATTTTTGCCCGGTTTTACGCCATTTTGGCCAGTGTTAGCCACAAAAAAATCCACCCCTTTTTGTTGATTAAAGGCCATTAATTTAAACGGGGCCACATCGCCATCGGGGAAAGTTCCCGCCAGACTACCCATTTGATAACTAGGGCCGATAAATTGAGTTTCCCAATAACCCGGACTTTGATTATTGCCCGGTTTCCAGTTTTCATACAGGGGTTTACTGGCGAGAATTTCTACCGGTTTATTAAAGTTTTTTCGGGCTAATTCCATCACTGCTAAAGGAGGACGATAACCACTGGTAATTAGATAAAGAGAGTCCAATTCCGGGCGATTATTGGCGACGGGAGTATCACCAAAGTATAACCAAAAAGTGCGGGCAGAATCCGATCGCATTACGCCATGGCCATCACCATAATCACGTTTTACAGGGCCACCCCAACCACCGCGATAATATTTAACACTAGCGGCCATGGCTAACCAATCTAAGGCCATTTTTGCCCATTGTTTAACTTCCGTATCTTGAGCAAAATCGTAGAGATTGAGATAGGCAGCAAAGGTATGACCTTGATAAACTTCTGAATCCCATTCTCCCATCCCGATGTTATATAAAGCTGAAACGTAGCGCTTAATTTTACTTTTATAGAGTTGACGAGTTGCTTCATTTCCTGTTTCTTCGGCCATCAGATAAACCGATGTTTCCCGCATCGCTCGCAGGTTATCAGTATTACGACTATCTACCCATAAACCCCGTCTTGTTATACTCCAATCATTACCCGTTCCTTGGCCCGTACCGTGGATAGGGTGGGGCCGTTGTAAAGGGTCGGTTTCTGTCCAAATTTTCGCCGCATTATACATTCTCTGACGATAAACTGGATCGAGATACTTTCCGAGCAGAAAATATTTTCTAATTTGTCCTTTCAGGGTAAAAGAAAAATAATAATCTATATAATCAGTGTGGGCCTGTTCTTGTGTTTGTGGGTCATCCTGCTGCAGGAAATCTAGGGCTTTTTGCCGGTTTCCTGCCAAGAAATCAAACATGGCCATAGGATAGGATCTTTTCTCGTTTTCTCCCCACAAATTGCCATAACTTTCTGCCTTAGCAAAATGGTTAATAACTTGCTTTGCCCTTTGTTGAAATTCTGCCTCTAATTGCGGTGTCCAATCGTTAAGATATTGGGGTTGAACTTCGGCAACAGGGAAGGAAGTGATCGAGTTTTGAGAAACAGAATAGAGGGAGTTAAAGCCTACAGTAAATAGGGCAATTATTCCCGCTAAAATTAAATATTTAATTCTAGATCCAATCGTCATCTTCGGCAAATTCATCGATGTTTCCTTGATTTTCTGGGGACTGAGGTTGATTCTCTTTATCTAATTGTAAAGGAACTGGTTCAGGAGCGATAATTTCTGGTAATAATTCTTCGGGTTTTTGACCATCTACCTCCACCACAATCATTTCTGTGACAGGAAACCAAAGAATCCGGCCTTGATCATCACAAACCGTCACCGATCGAGATTTATCTGGAGTCTCGATTGCGAAGAAATCTCCTAACATTTTGGAGGGTAAAATATTCTTACTTTCACCCCCACTAACTCCTAGGAATATATATTCGTTACCTGTGGTCAAATGTTGGACAATAATCGCCATAGTTAAAAGATTTTAGTCAATGAAATGTACTGATTGATAGTTGACTCTTGAATGATAGCTTTCAGCCCTAAGCTTTCCACTGATAACTGATAACTAATTACTGATTACTGCTTAACTTGACTGCCGTGACTGCGGGGATCGGTTTGACTAGCGCCCACAAGGATATTAAAATCAGAAGTCTCTCCCGTAGTGGTGGCATAGGGTAAGGTAGAATTAGTTAAAAGTGCTTCTAAATTAGCAATTAAAATTGATTTTGGTTGTTCTCCGATAGCTTGGGCAACCGGTTGTCCTTGATTATTTAAAAAGACAAAATGGGGAATACCATCCACACGATAACGGAGAATTTCCGGCAACCATTTATTATTATCAACGTTGAGCATAACAAAATTAATGGCATTACCGTATTGTTTTTTAATTTCGGCAATTTCAGGGGCCATCGCCTGACAACTGGTACACCAATTAGCATAAAATTCTGTCAGGGTGGGTTTACCATTGCCGAGGGCAAGATCGAAAGGTGTCGCTTTTTCCGCTTGCGCTTCCAAAGATACGGAACTAGCGGTGGTTTGAAAGCCGAAGAAAATCGCTACACTAAGGATAACTGCCGTTACTGCCAGCAGCAGATTTCTGGTTTTGTTGGTGGGTGTGGTGGCTGTCATGGATAGTCTCTCAAAAATTATTCCTATCCTATCCTATCCTCATGAAAAAACGAGTTACTCTCACTTTTCCCAAAAAAGCCGTCCATATGCCCGTTACCTATCGACTGGCGAAGGATTTTAACGTCGCCGCTAATATTATCCGCGCCCAAGTTGCCCCCAATCAAGTGGGAACATTAGTATTAGAATTATCGGGAGATATCGATGAGTTAGAAGCGGCGATCGAATGGTTACAATTACAAAATATTGGCGTTTCCCAAGTTAGTCGCGAAATCGTCATCGATGAAGAAAAATGTGTCGATTGTGGGTTATGTACGGGAGTTTGTCCCACGGAAGCTTTAACCCTTGATCCCGAAAGTTTTCGTCTCAAGTTTTTGCGTTCCCGTTGTGTGGTTTGTGAACAATGTATCCCCACTTGTCCCGTGGCGGCAATTTCCACAAACTTGTAAAGTAGCAGTTATTAAATTAATTTTTTTGCCCATTTAAATAATAGCCATCTCTGGGAATTTTAAGCCTTCATTTGTCTCCAACCCAGTTAATCGTCACAAATATCCCCTTCCCTTTCTGCCTAAAGACCCTTTCTCCGATACCATAGTTAAAAAGAGATCCTTGACTCTGGCCACATCTGTGGGGATTACATACCATTAATCATGGTTTTTTTGCAAAAAATACAAAAAACTTGACATGACTTCTGCCGTTCCTCGCCTTTCCTATCCTGATAGTCCGATTGCTGATCTTCGCGGCCTCTATAACTTTATCCTCAACCCGCAACTGTTAGCCGCAGAAAAGGGAAATCCGTCGATCGTTAGTTTTTGTCAAAAAATTTCCCCCGTTGATCCCCTAGAAATTCTCTCTCGGATTGCTTCTAGCTATCCCACCCATTATTATTGGGAAAATCCCGAACGAGAAACCGCTTTTCTCGGCTACGGCATCGCCTTTGCTGCCACTTTCCACGGCAAACAACGTTTTTTAAAAGCTCAAAAATTTATTGAAAACTGTCAACAAAGAATTATTAAAATTGATAACTATAGCGAGATTACTCCCCGCATCTTTTGTAGTTTCACTTTTTTCGACTCGGAAACAGCCACCCCCTTTCCCTCAGCTACCCTAACCCTGCCTAAGTTTCAAATTATCAAAAAACAGTCGGAATATTTTTTCCTTACTAATCTCTTAATCACCGGCGAAAAAGAAATAGAAAACTCCCTCGAAGAAACTATTAATAACCTCAAAATTATCCAAAATAACTCGAGCAATTGCCGACAAAATCCCCATCAGGCTCCCTGTAGTTATTATATTCATCCTACCTATAATTTTCAAGCGGCTGTTGCCGATGCCCTCCAATCTATCCAAGCTCAAAAATTTAGCAAAATTGTCCTCGCTCACGCTCTTGACGTGATTTCTCCCCGTCCTTTTCATCTGGTAAACTGTCTCGATAATTTGCGTCAGCGTCATCCCGATTGCTACACTTTTTCCCTCGGCAATGGACGGGGAGATCATTTTATCGGCGCTAGTCCCGAACGCTTGTTAACTGTCCATCAGGGGCAATTAATCACCGATGCTTTAGCGGGATCCGCCCCCCGGGGAGAAAATGCGATCGAAGATGCTCTTTTAGCCAATAAACTCCTCGCTAGTGAAAAAGAACAACGGGAACATCGGGCTGTTAGTGACTTTATTAACCAAAAATTGCGACAAATTGGCTTAAATCCGCAAAATTCTCCCTCTAGATTGTTAAAACTCTCCAATATTCAACATCTCTGGACTCCTATCTATGCCAAACTAAAACCCTCCATCCATCCCCTCGAAATTGTTGCCCAACTACACCCCACTCCTGCTGTTGCTGGGGTTCCCACCGAGATCGCTTTAGCACAAATTCGTCATTATGAAACCTTCGATCGCTCTCTTTATGCCGCTCCTTTGGGTTGGATCGATTGTCAAAATAATAGTGAGTTTATTGTTGGTATTCGTTCGGCCTTAATTAAAGGCGATCGAGCGCGATTATACGCCGGTGCGGGTATTGTTGCTGGTTCCGATCCAGAAAAAGAACTAGCAGAAATTCAGCTGAAATTTCAAGCTCTCTTAAAAGCTTTAACTTAAACTATAGCTTTTTAGCGAACTAATAACTTAAACAAGCCTAACTTCCCCTTAAAAGGCGGATATTTTAAAGCGGGATTGAACCAAAGAGGTGTTTTCATAATCGCTTTTTGGTGACTAAAATTATCAAAGGAAAAACGACCATGATAGCTACCAATACCGCTATTGCCCCGACCACCAAAGGGTAAACTAGGATTAGTAAAATGAAAACTATTGTTGTTAATACAACCTCCCCCAAACTGGACTGATTCTAACCATTTCTTTTCGGTATTTGCCTTGGTAGTAAACAGATAAAAAGCTAGAGGGTTAGGGTTTTTAGCAATAATTGCTAAAGCTTCCTCAAAAGTGCTAAAGGCAATGATCGGTAAAATTGGCCCAAATATTTCCCCTTGCATAATAGGAGCATCGAGGGAAACATTAGTTAATAAAGTTGGTTGAATATATAAATTTTCTCGATCGGTTTTGCCGCCAAAAACAATCTCACCATCTTGGAGAAAGTCAATCAAGCGGTCAAATTGTTTTTCATTAATTATCTTACCATAATCGGCACTTAATCTGGCATCTTCACCGAAAAAATTAACAATAGTATTAGCTAATTCTCTGATCAAATTCTCCTGCTGGGATTGATGTACCAAAATATAATCAGCTGCGATACACATTTGACCACAATTAGAGAATTTTGTCACGGCAATGCGACGAGTTGCCACGGAAATATTAGCATCAGCTTCGATAACACAGGGACTTTTTCCCCCTAATTCTAGAGTAACGGGAATTAACTTTGCTGCCGCTAGTTGATAAATAATTTTTCCTACCCTTGTACTGCCAGTAAAAAATATCTGATCAAAGGTAAAACTGTCTAACATATTCGGAATTACTTCCGCACCATCTCCCGGGACAATTAACACATATTCTTCGGGGAATATTTCTTCAATTATTTTAACTACTAATTTTTCCGTCGCTGAGGCAAATTCACTCGGTTTTAATACCGCACAGTTACCGGCAGCAATGGCACCGACTAAAGGCACTAATAACAATTGGAGGGGATAATTCCAAGCACCAATAATTAACACCACTCCCAAAGGTTCCTGGATAATTTGACTGGAGGAAGGAAAATTTAAGAGATTAGTTTTAACAGTTTTGGGTTGCATCCATGAGCGCAAATTTTTTAAAGCGGTATTAATTTCCACCAAAAGGAAGCCATTTTCAGTAATCCAACAATCTTCGGGACTTTTCTTTAAATCGCTATATAAAGCTCGATATATCTCTGCTTCATATTTAATAATTGCCTGTTGTAACTTCTCTAACTGCTGACGACGAAATTGATAGGAACGAGTGGCACCACTGGCAAAATACTGACGCAATTTGGCTAATTTTTCTGAGTTTGACAGCATCGAAATAATTCCTAACTTAATGATGAAATTCTACGGCATCCACTGGGGACGAATTCCCGCTAGAGGTAATTCAATTAAATCAGATTTACTTGCTTTTACTCCATCTTGTAGGGGAGGAATTAACATCCACAAACGACCACCGATAATTGTTTCTCCCGAATCGGTAGTCAAGGGATTAGTAGGATTAGTATCATAACTGGTGCGAAGTTGATCAAAAATAATTGCTAAACTATCGGGAGATAAACTAATGTGAATATCACGATAATCAGCTAATTCCAGTAGGGGAGTCACTTGACCGGTCTTCACATCTATTTTAGCAAAATAGGGTTTTTCTTTGTACTCTTGACTGTTAGTAACTAACTCGGTTAACAAACAATACAAATCACTACCGGTGGCATTAAATTGACAATCTATAATCGAACCTTGTAGATTGAGTAAGCGTTTTTGTAATCCTTGATTATTGACATAAAAAAGCGATCGGATATAACGCATTTTGGCATTATCAGTATTAAAATTTACCATTGCTGCGGCCGTACCATCGGCAGAAAAATTTAAAATTCGCCCAAATTTTGGTAAAAAATCCAGGGGTTTTGTCTCGAATTTTAAGGGCAAAAGCGCAATTCCTTCCCCCTGGGTGACAGCCAGAGTTTTACTATCAGGTGCGATCAAAAATTCTCCGCCTTGGATGTTTAATTTTTGGGGTTTTTCCCCCGATTTAACTGCCCATAAATCGAAGTTAATCGGATTGCGGCGCTCAATTCTCTGCACGACAATAGTTTCCCCATCTTTAGCTAAATCAAAGTGATTATTTTGATAATCTTTATTGTCTAGCACTAACTCAATTTTTAGAGGCGATTGACTGCTATCAACTTGGTAAAGCTGCAGTTCACGAATTCCCTCTATACCCCGATTTTTCGCCACGGCTGAAAAGAGGATTTTTTTACCATCAGGATAGAATTCAAAAGCCATAACGGTCAACTTTGCGGGGGTTAAGACGGTTTTCTTCTCCTCGGTCAGGTTATAAAAAATTAATCTTCCCTGTTCTTCCCCATTAGTGCCAATATAGGCAAAAGCACGATCCCGACTTTTAAATTCTCTTTCAAAAATTGCCAGGGTTTGTCCTAATCGATTACCGCTGCGAAATTGTTCTCGCGCACCTTCAATTTGCAGATGATATTTTTCTCCGTAGGGAATGGGAGAAGTGAGGGTATAAGCTAATCGTCTTCCGGCCCAACTAAACTTACCCGGCAGCGGCGGATCGATAACTAGATTTTTTTCTACACTAGCATGATCCATGGGGCGATCAAAAGTGATAATAAATGCTTGATCTTCCGCTCCAATTTCTCGATTTTCCCAGCTAAATTCCTTGACCCTTGGACCGGTTTGTAAAAGACATTGATTACCACAGCTATTACCCAACCAAATTAAGCCACCAATTACTAAGGTTAGCGATACAATTAATGTTATCGCTAATTTATCAATCGGTTGTAGTTGTAAGGTCTTGATCATTATAGTAGATGGTTAATAACAACAACTGCTCACTGATAACTGATAACTGCTCACTGTTAACTGATAACTGCTCACTGATAACTGTTAATATCCGTAGGGATCCACAGGAGTGGGTATAGGTTTCACGGATTTGGACTTAATTACTAATTGTCTTCTGCTGGTTGATTTTCCCACCTCTACCGGTAAAGATTCTGTGGCCATTTCTCCGGTGATTTCTAACCAAGTATCATTGGGATATTGACTGCGACTTCCTGATAGTTTCACTGGTAAACCCACGGGATAAGCATCCACGGCACAACAGGTAAGAATAAAGCGACTAATTAATAAATAATTATCGGGTAATTGGGGCAATTGCACCACAAAACCTCTGACTTTTACCGGTTGTCCTGTGTAAGCATCAGGTTCAGGGTAAGCATTCAAAGTTCTTACCCATTCAATTAAACTTTTTTCCTCCGGTTTAACGGTAGTGCCAAAGGATTGAGTTTGCACGCGAGTTAGGGGTAAAGATTCACTAATTCCCCTCTGTAATGCGATTTGACTGCTGAGGGGCTGCGGGGCGATAAATAGGCCTAAAATGGCAGTTATTACTAATAAACCTGAGCCAAAATGTTGGGGAAGAATGGTAATATGCGATCGATTATCGTTACTATCTAAATTAATCTTTTTTTGCCACTGTTTTAATAATGTCCAAAGCTTGACTAATCCTAGGGCAAATAAAGCAATACTGGTGATGAGAACAAGAAAAAAATAATTAGGATGGATCAGTAAATTTAATTGTCCAGTTATCCAGTATTTAAATAGTAACGAACCCCAACCGATTAGGGCAATAATATCGAGAAATTGGGGGGCGATTATTTTTAGACGTGATGAATTCATGGGAAAAACTATCTAGGGACTGACCTAAAATAAATAACTGTGAGCCAAGGTGAGTAAAAAAGTCATTTGCGCTGCTAAAGCAAAGAGATAAATTAACATTCTCGGTTTAAAAATAGACAACATTAAACCAATCCCTTTCAGGTCAATCATTGGACCGAACACTAAAAAAGCCAGCAGGGAACTACTGGTAAAACTAGAGGCAAAGGAGAGAGCAAAAAAAGAATCAACCGTGGAACAAATCGAAACAATGACCGCTAACAGCATCATGGCCAAGATCGAAGTAATCGGATCCTGACCCAAATTAAGAACAAATTCCCGGGGAACAAACACCTGTAAACCGGCCGCTATAGCACTTCCTAAGATTAACACTCCTCCTAATTCCCGTAATTCCATAACCACGTTTTCCAGAAAAGTTAACCAGCGCCTTTTCATCGGGATAGCTTGCACTGCTGGTAGGACAGCAGTAGCGGCAAAACTTTCATCTAAGCGCAAAGTTTGCCCGGAATTACCGATCAGAAAAGAACCGGATTGTAGTAGTAGTGGGATAGATTCTTTTTCCGGTGTTTGCGGTTGCCAATTGAGACTTTTTGCCAAAGAGGTTTGGAGGAGCGGTCGGGGATCTTTTTGGATACTAAAGATAATCCCGATAACCGTAGCGATGAACAAAGAAAAGATAACTCGATAGAAAACAATTTCCGGTTGATCGCGAAAAGCTACCCAAGTGGACCAGATAACAATCGGGTTAATTGTCGGCGCTGCTAAGAGAAAACTAACCGCTACTGCATTCGGCATTCCTTGCACAAGTAAACGTCGCGCCACCGGCACATTGCCACACTCGCAGACGGGGAACAAAAACCCAATACATCCCCCCACAAATGCTCCTAAAACAGCATTGCGAGGCATCAAGGCAACTAGGCGACGTTCATCGACAAATATTAAAAGAATACTAGAGAGAATCACCCCTAGCAGTAAGAAAGGCATCGCTTCCACCAACAGGCTCAGGAATAGGGTAAAGGCATTTTGTAGTTGACTCATCTATCCTCGCCTTGGCAATTAGAGGTTTAAGGGTAAAGACTTAGGAACCCTAGAAAAAGGTTCATCTATCAGTGACCAGTGACCAGTTATCAGTTATCAGTGACCAGTTATCAGTTATCCGTTATCCGTTACAGCCTTTCTCGTCAAGATGAAGTATAACCGAATTTGGTATTGACCACCGACGACTGGCTGCCCAAAACGAAAACTTCGTACCTCACCATTAAGATAACTGTTAGAGCAGATTTGAGTTTTCAGTCCACTGATTACTGTTTACTGATCACTGATCACTGAACTAGAGGACTCGATTAAGCTTGCCGCTTTGATAACCTTCTAGATCGAGGGTGACATAGATAAAGCCTAATTTTTGCAGATCAACGACTAATTCGCTTAAATTTGTCCGATTAATAAAGTCGGGGATTTCTGCTGCTGGTAATTCAATCCGTGCCGTATCGCCGCTCGATCGCACCCGTAATTGACGATAACCTAATTTTCGCAGATAAATCTCCGCCCGTCCGACTCTTTGCAATTTCTCCAGGCTAATTTCCTCCCCGTAGGGAAAACGGGAACTTAAACAGGGTTGCGCCGGTTTATCCCACCAAGGTAAATTTAAGTAACGAGATAGTTGACGAACTTCGCTTTTTGTGATAGCAATTTCCGCCAAAGGTGAACGAGCGCCGCGCTCCCTAGCGGCTTGGATCCCGGGACGATAATCCCTTAAATCATCAGCATTAACGCCATCGATGACGTAGGAATAACCACGAGCGAGAGCAAGGGGTTTAAGGGTGTCGTGTAGCTCACTTTTGCAGAAATAACAGCGATTAACGGGATTACTGGTGTAATTGGGGTTATTCATTTCCTCGGTTTCCACCAATTCGTGCCGAATACCGATATAATCGGCTTGAGCGATCGCTTCTTGCAATTCTTCCGGCAGTAGGGAAGGGGAAACCGCCGTAATTGCCAATGCTTGACTCCCTAGCAGATCATAAGCCACTTTTGCCACTAGGGTACTATCCACGCCCCCAGAATAGGCAATCAGAGCCTTTTCACTGGTTTTTAAGAGGTTTTGTAATTGTCCGAGTTTATCGAGTAATTGACTGTCCATGGCGGCGATTTTGGCAACTGGTTTAGGGAGACCGTTTTTTATATTGGGTATAGACAAGTAGCTTCAGCCACTTGTCTCAAGAATTTGCGGCAATGAGGTAAGTAGTAGTGCAAAATAAATTTCCTAGTCAAGATAGGCACTCATGCAAGAGGCAAGAGGTGGTTAGATATGTGTAATTAATTTTGCTTAGGTACTTAGTATAATTATAAATGTGTTTTAGCTTAACCCTCTCTACATGACAACAAATCTCACAGACTATAAACATATTGCAATTGATCATCGGGGAGTACCAATAATTGCGGGTTCTACCCTGAAAGTGATTGATCTAGTTATGGCACAAATAGCCTACGGTTGGACTCCAGCAGAAATTCACATTAACCATCGTGATTTAAGTAGGAGTCAAATTCACTCAGCATTAGCTTACTATTGGGAACATAGAGATGAATTAGATCAAGCTATCCAAGCTGATGGAGAATTTGCCCAAAAAATGCGAGAAAAAGCTGGAGATTCTCCCTTTGTTACCCGACTTAAAGCACAGGCAATAAAGTAGTGAATCTCAAACTTTATCAAGAGTGATTTTTACCCAAGATAGCGATTTTTTAATAGAAGCTAGTCGTTGTCAAACAGAAGGAATTGAATTTATAGGAATTGGGGACTGTATTAGAGATTTAGAATTAATTGCCAAACTGGGAAAAAGTGAAGAATTTATCAATATAATACAATATTTACCCCTTTAATTTTTGTTGATGATAAAATTTATCTTTAATATAGTCGGAAATAGGGTTAGGATTTATGCTTCTAAGGGTGAAATTAATCCTCTTTGAAAGGTTTCAATCCTGACAGGGATCTGACTGAGGAGGATGCCACCCTGCCACAACCCAAAACTGGCGTGCTGTTTGGATAGATGGTTCATCCGTTTGTTCATCATTAAAGTCAAAACGATGACAAGTCGCTCTACCTATAGGAGTTATGCCGATAATTTTTAGTCCGTCTTTTGTCCAGATAAAATGTTCTCCCCACTGCTGTACTCTGGGATTAAATAGAGAGACTTCTGTTTGAGTAAAAGGGTCAATTGCTATGGTAAAGTTATAGTGTCGCTCGTTACAACGATGACAAGCCAAACAAAGATTGTCAGGATTATCAGTCCCCCCCAAGGACTTTGGCAATATGTGGTCAAGGGTAAAAAGGTCTGGACTCAAGTATTCTGGAGAATGACAATATTCACAAAGATATTTAGCTCGTTGTCGGACTATTCTTCGAGTTGATAGGGACACCATTGACTTTTTGTGGCAAGTTGGGCGTTAATAAGCGTAAAAACGCGCTCTAGTTCAGAAAGTCCAGCATACTCCGCTTCTTCGTCAACAGAGAGACTGTCAGTTTTCTTCTTAGCTAATAACTGCTCAAAACGAGATTGTAGCTCTGAAGTAAACCTGAATAAATAAATGTTACCAAATTTGCGGAGTTCAACCCCTTCTCTCATTAAAGACGAAGGTTGAATCATTAATTGGGGAGTCATTGGCTCTATTGATTGTTATTCCTCTTTCACCTTATCACCTTAACAAATTGCCGAGGAAATGTCAAAGAATATTGATAATATTTAACCAATTTCGGGGCAACCCCTCTGTAGTTGCCCCGGCCAAGGATAATTTATCCCCGACGACGAAGGGAAGCGGCACCCAAAGCACCAACAGCGATTAAACTCACTATACCACTAGGTTCTGGGGTTGATACACCACCGCCACCAGTAGGAGTGATATCCCCATTAAGAGCCACAAACCCACCCCCGGCAACACTAACGCTCTTTCAGGACTCTGGCAAAAGTCTTACAGTCTCTCAACTCTAGCTCTCTTATGGGGTAAGCCTTCAAGCTATCGCTAACTAACAGAAACCCGAAATTTGAGTTTTTATTAGAAAAAAAGTTAGCGTTCGCTTGTCAAGCAAGGGTTTCAAAATCTAGAGAAAGATGTTATTGAGCAGGTGGAAAAAGAGTTGCCCAATATTAGGCTAGAGTTTTTACCAGCTTATAGTCCAGATTACCACCTAATAGAATTATTGTGGCATTCCGCTAAAGAATACATAGCTAATCGAGAATTTAAAAATAAAGAAGAACTGGAAAAAATAGTCAATCAGCTTTTAAATGAAGGGGGATTGATTATTAAATGGAGTAGAAAACTTAAAAATAAGGGTAATGCTGTCAATGTAACTTAAATGCGTAAAAGCTTATCCTTATTTTTAGAACAAATGAAAAATAAAATTTATTTAGGGGATATAGAAAACTCGATCGAATGTCATTTACAGAGTTTATCCGCAACAGAAAAAAAGGTGATGCACTGGTTAGCTAGGGTTTGCTGAAAAAGTCGCTCAAAGAATTATGCTATTGAGTGCCAATAATTTGTCGCCCGAGTGATAAGTTTTACTTGAGTAAAATCACTTTTAACATAATTTTTATTAAAGCGTAAATCAAGAAAGACAAAAAAAGCCCAAAAAACTGCCGAAGCAGTCGGGAAAGATTGACAACCAAAAAGGTAAGAGCAATGGATGTTTCTGAAGTTTCAGGTAGTTTTGTCATGCACAGATTTAAACCAAATCTTCTCTTAGCTTGTCCGAATTTCCCTTCTATTGCATTGCGAAAACTCTCGTCCTCTTCAGCTTGTTTTTT
>SFCA01000042.1:0-4135 GCA_007095475.1 Microcystis aeruginosa Ma_QC_C_20070703_M131
GCAAAATTTTTCAAATTTGACCCTTCGACCATTATAGCTTGTTTCCGGGCAGAAAACCATCAAAAACATGGCTACAGAGGGAATCGCTGACTCTAGAGATTAATGACACCATCTGTTACCATAAGGTTAGCGATCACTATACAGCCAACTCTACGGAATCGCTCTACTCTAGATACAGTCAACGGTACAGCCATTTTCAAAGGGAAAATGTACCCAGTAGTGTCTTTTCAATTTTTTCTGAGAAGCTCCATAGGGTTTTGTTAATTTTTTAGTATTTCTGTATGGGGTAAGTCCAGTAATAAGGTATAGTAAATCCCTTGATAGATAGGCGTTTCAGCGTTTCAATCGGGACTCACTTCTGTGAAAACCGCTATAACCGCCTATCGTTAGATTAGCTGAATCTCCCCCGTCGCGGGAGTTGGGGGGGGGTTGCCTCTTGCAAGAGTGCCTCATCTCCACAAGCAATTTAAATGCTGAACAGCTTATCTACCAACCGTATCCTCCCATCACTCTCAAATTCTAACTGGAGTTAAATTATGGCTCTCGAACAAGTTCACGCTTTTTATCAAAAAGTCGCCTCCGATCAATCCTTCCGTTCCCGAATCCAATCGGTGAATAGCAAAGAAGAATGCAGCGAGATCGTCAAAGCTGCGGGGTTCGATTTCACACCACAGGAATTCGAGGAATACACCGCGCGACTTCTGGAGTCCGATCGCCCCGATGAAGAAATTAAAGATTTAAGCGAGGAAGATTTAGCGGCGGTTGCAGGTGGATTTATCAGCGGTTCTCTAGTTCGTCCGATGTACGGTCTGCCACCCAACCGCAAGCCTAAATGGCCTATTAAATGGCCTATTCCAGGTGACGGAATCGTTCGACCGATGTACGGATTACCGGCAGATCAGAGCCTTTCGTAGATTTCTAATTCCAACCGACGCATAAATTTTATCGAGTATTAAACCTGTAAGGAGCTAATCATGTCTTTCGATCGCACCCCGAATTTTACCGAAAAACTAGCAACCGATCCCGATTTTCGTTTAAAGGTTTTGGACGAAATCGCCAACGATGACGAACTCAAAGACTTAACCGAAGAAGACTTAAAAGCGATCGTCGGTGGAGGACTGAACATACACCAAATATACGGCGTCGTCTCTCCTGTGTTATTCGCTTGGAGAGCAGGATGGAGTATTGGCCAATGGCTTAACGAAAATACCCCTATTCAAGAATGGATTCGTGATGCGATTGATGCGATTGACTAATAAAACATCAAATAAAAGGAGGTTTTTAGGGATTTAAACCTCCTTTTATCTCCGGAAAAATATCCATTCCATTTCTGCCAACTCAACCCAAATTTCCGATAACCGCTGGAATTATCGGCTCTTCTCGACTTTGTGTGATAATTTTTGCTTATGGAATCGTGAAATGCTTATCGAGCAAGACTTTTAGGGCTATTTTGCGGAAGAAAGTATCAGTATAGACCTCGTTTCCACACAGAAACCAGAAGAGCCAATTATCTACAGTCCTAATGAGTATTAAACCTGTAAGGAGCTAATCATGTCTTTTGATCGCACCCCGAATTTTACCGAAAAACTAGCAACCGATCCCGATTTTCGTTTAAAGGTTTTGGACGAAATCGCCACCGATGACGAACTCAAAACCCTAACCGAAGAAGACTTAAAAGCGATCGTCGGGGGACGGATGCAACAAGTATACGGCTCGACCAGCGGTGGCGGTGGCGGTCGTACTTACTACGCCTAAATCGAGGATAATTCCAATGACCGAATACCGTCGCATCAGCTACGCCGTCTGGGAAATTACCCTGAAATGTAACCTCGCCTGTCAGCATTGCGGTTCCCGCGCCGGCCATACCCGTAGCCACGAACTTACCACTGAAGAAGCCCTCGATCTCGTCCGTCAACTGGCCGAAGTGGGCATCAAAGAAGTCACCCTGATCGGGGGAGAAGCCTTCCTCCGTCCCGACTGGCTCGATATCGCCCGGGCGATTACCGACGCGGGCATGATCTGCGGTGTCACTACCGGCGGCTACGGCATCACCCTCGACACCGCCCACAAGATGAAAGACGCGGGGATCAAAGTCGTCTCCGTCTCCGTGGACGGATTAGAAACTACCCACGATCGCCTGCGGGGGAAACCAGGTTCGTGGCAATGGGCTTTCCGCACCATGGGCCACCTCAAACAAGCCGGTATCCCCTTCGGTTGCAATACCCAGATAAATCGTCTTTCTGCCCCCGAATTTCCCCGAATCTACGAAAAAATCCGCGATGCGGGCGTATTCGCCTGGCAGATCCAGTTAACCGTCCCGATGGGGAACGCCGCCGATAACTCGGAAATTCTCCTGCAACCTTACGAACTCCTAGAACTATACCCGATGGTCGCCCGTGTCACCGAGCGAGCGCGACGCGAGGGGGTAGACGTACAACCGGGCAACAATATCGGCTATTACGGCCCCTACGAACGTTTATTGCGGGGAGGGGATGCGTGGACATTCTGGCAGGGGTGTAGTGCCGGACTGGCGGCACTGGGTATCGAGGCCGACGGAGCGATCAAAGGCTGTCCCTCCCTTCCCACCGCAGCCTATACCGGGGGCAATATCCGCGATCGCTCCCTGCGCCAGATTATCGAAGAGGCCGAAGAACTGCGCTTCAACCTCGGTGCGGGAACCCCGAAGGGAACCGATCATCTCTGGGGATTCTGTAAAACCTGCGAGTTCGCCGAACTCTGCCGCGGTGGTTGTAGTTGGACGGCTCATGTTTTCTTCGATCGCCGGGGGAACAATCCCTACTGTCACCACCGAGCATTAAAACAAGCGGAGAAGGGAATCCGAGAGAGATTCTACCTCGATCGCCCCGCTGCGGGAATTCCCTTCGATAACGGTCAATTCGCGCTGGTAGAAGAACCCTTCCATTCTCCCCTAGCCAATGATCCCCTCGCCTTCAGTGCCGACGCGATCCAATGGCCAGAAAGCTGGCAAAACAAAACCCCCGTACTCACCCCCACAATCTAACCGTCACTAACCCCGCCCTAAAAGCGACGGGGCTTGCCTAGACCAATTTAGGCGCCGCAAGTAGAGACTACCGCATCGAGACACAATCTGGCACAGACTTCCGAATACTTCCCTAGTTCGGATTACCTCTAAGCTTTATTGGTAAAGCGTTGTTAGACAAGACATCTTGATTGTGTTGCGGTAAGGGACTTTAACTTTACTCTTAAGGATTATCTCCATGGCAAGAGTTCCTGTTATCTCAAAAGACGGAAAACCGTTGATGCCCACCAAATCCAGTCGGGCCAGACGGTGGATTAAGGAAGGAAAAGCTATCGGTAAATTCAACGACTTAGGTATTTTCTATGTCCAGCTAACCGATGAACCTTCCGATAACAAAACCCAACCGATTGCTATTGGTATTGACCCAGGTAAATTATTCTCTGGAATTGGCGTTCAATCCTCTCTTTTTACTCTTTGGAAGGCTCACTTAGAACTTCCTTTTAAACGAGTAAAAGAGCGCATGGACAATCGGTGCTTAATGCGAAAAGGACGTAGAGGAAGACGGATTAACCGCCAACTTTCTTTTAATCTAAGAGCGCATCGACAAAAACGATTTTCAAATAGAAGACAAGGAAAATTAGCTCCCTCAATCAGAGCTAATCGTCAACTTGAACTTCGAGTCGTTTCTGAACTAACCAAAATCTATCCAATTACCGATATTTATTTTGAGTACATCAAAGCCGATGTTGATCTAACTTCCGGTAGAAAAAGAGCTAAGTCGGGAGAAGATTTCTCACCAGTTATGGTCGGACAGAAATGGGCAATTGAGCAACTATCTCAATTGGCAGCAGTCCATACTCGCTTTGGTTGGCAAACCTCTAATCTTAGAAAACACTTGGGACTAGAAAAGTCCAAAAATAAAGCAGAACAATCACCCGAAAGCCATGCTAACGATGGCATTGCTCTTGCCTGTTTTCAATTTTTAGATTATTGGCCATTCCACAATTCTAATAGTCATGGATATGATTGGAAGGGTTATGTTAAAGTAACAAACGCTCCCTTTGCTGTCATCAAACGTCCTCCTGTTAGTCGTCGTCAACTTCACCTGATGGTTTTTTCTAAGGGTGGTAAACG
>SFCA01000043.1:0-2682 GCA_007095475.1 Microcystis aeruginosa Ma_QC_C_20070703_M131
CAAGAATTAGCCGAATTATTGACAATTGCGGGAATAGAAGTGGAAGAGATCGAGGATCGCCGAGAATGGGCAAAGGGTGTGGTTATTGGTAAAATTATCGATCGCCAACCCCATCCCAACGCAGATAAATTAAGTGTCTGTCAGGTGGATATCGGTCAGGAAAACCCTAGTACAATTGTCTGTGGTGCGCCCAATGCTAGGGCTGATATTCTAGTTCCCGTGGCTACTTTGGGAACCTATTTAGCCAAAATCAATTTAACGATTAAACCGGCTAAATTGCGGGGGGTAAAATCGGAAGGGATGATCTGTTCCCTCGCAGAATTAGGATTAACCAAGGATTCTGAAGGAATCCACATTTTTAGCCAGGAAAATCTCTCTTTAGGTACGGATGTTCGCCCCCTTTTAGGACTCGATGAGGTGATTTTAGATATTTCTCCCACCGCTAACCGCGCCGATGCTTTGAGTATGATCGGAGTCGCGCGGGAAGTTGCGGCCTTGACAGGAGGAGAATTAAGCCTACCAAAAGTGAAATTAGGGGAATTTTCCCCTAAAAAAGATTTATCTCTGGAAATATCAGAAAATAAAGCCTGTCCTGCCTATATTGGTACGGTGATCGAGGGGGTAAAAATTGGCCCATCTCCGCTATGGTTGCAACAGCGTTTACAGGCTGCCGGATTGCGATCGATCAATAATGTGGTCGATATTACTAATTATGTCCTCTTGGAGTGGGGACAACCCTTACACGCTTTCGATCGCGATCGTTTACAGAGTTTTGCCGGAGGTAAATCCGTTACTATTGGGGTCCGTTTTGCCGAGGAAGGGGAAAAAATTATTAGCCTTGATGGTCAGGAAAGAAGCTTAAAAGAGCTTAATTTATTAATTACTGCCAATAATAAGCCGGTAGCTTTAGCGGGGGTGATGGGAGGTCAAGATACGGAAGTTAACGAGGAAACCGTTAATCTTGTGCTAGAGTCGGCTTTATTCGATCCGATCGCCATCCGTCGTTCCTCAAAAGCGCAGGGTTTACGCAGCGAATCTTCCGGACGCTATGAACGCGGTGTTAATCCCGCCGCTTTGGAATATGCTTGTCAAAGGGCGATCGATTTGATTCTAGAGTTAGCTGGGGGAACTGTCAGCAGTCAGGTTAAAGCTGATTATCGTGCCGATCAGTCCAGTGGTTCGATCGAATTGCGTTTAGAACGTTTGCAGCAGCTACTGGGTCAAGTTACCCTAGATAACGGTGCGATCGGTGCAATTCTCGCCGAAGATGTGGAACGGATTTTAGGCAATTTGGGCTGTGAATTGCAGTTAACCTCAAAAAATCCTGTTCTGTGGACTGTGACAGTGCCAGACTACCGTTATCGGGATTTAGAACGAGAAATTGACTTAATTGAAGAAGTGGCGCGACTGTACGGATATGATCGCTTTGTCGATACTTTGCCGGCAAAAACCGCAGCCGGAGGATTATCCTTTGAGGAAACTATACAGCGTCGAGTGCGGGAAGCTTTTCGCGCCGTCGGTTTGACGGAATTAGTCCAGTATTCCCTAGTTAAACCGGAATTAGCGGAAGTTGTCCTCGCTAATCCCCTTTTTGTCGAGTATTCTGCTTTGCGGACTAATCTCCTAGACGGTTTAATCGAAGCGTTTGAGTATAATCAGTCTCAGGGGAACGGTTCCTTAAATGGCTTCGAGATCGGGCGAGTTTTCCGCCTAGAATCGGATAATATCAACGAATACGATGCAATTGCTGGTATTTTTGGCGGTGATTTCTTCCCGGCCGGACGTTGGCTGCGATCGGGTAAAGAGGTAGCCATGACTTGGTATGAAGCAAAAGGCATTTTAGAAGCAGTATTCGATCGCCTTTCGCTGACAGTAAGCTACGAAAAAGATGCCGAAGATGCGCGTTTTCATCCCGGACGAACAGCATCTTTATGGATTGGTAAACAACGCCTAGGTATATTCGGTCAACTACACCCGCAATTGCGTCAGCAAAAGGGATTAATTGAGGCAGTTTATGCCTTTGAAATCCAGTTCCCGATCCTGTTAGCAACTCTTAGCGATAGTGCCAAAATTACCCCGCGTTTACAGGTCTATTCTACCTATCCGGGGGCAGCGCGAGATATCGCCTTCTTTGTTTCCACAGATATACCCGTAGATAGATTGACAAAAACTATCAAAAATGCTGGGGGTAATCTCTTAGAAAAAGTCGAATTATTCGATCGCTATCAGGGGCAGAATGTACCAGAAAATCATTGTAGTTTGGCCTTTAGTTTAGTCTATCGTGCCAGCGATCGAACTTTAACCGATGAAGAGGTGGAACCCTTAATGACAAAAGTGCGAGAAGCTTTAGTTAAACAGTTCCAAGTTTCTTTAAGAAGTTAAATTCAGCGATCAATTATCAGTTATCAGACATCGACTTTATAAGTAGGTAGGCGTTAAAAATTATCAGATGCCCCCCTTATCAAGGGAGATCCCCCCGCCTACCGGCACCCCCCTTATCAAGGGGGATCCCCCCGCCTACCGGCACCCCCCTTATCAAGGGGGGACTAAGGGGGTATCGGCACCCCCCTTATTAAGCTATCCATTAGTCGGATCTTTCTTAACAAAAAGAGAAGAAACTTAAAAAAAGGGGAAACGATTGATAGGTATAGTTTTGAAAGAAGGAATCAAGGTGGAGGTGAG
>SFCA01000044.1:0-23452 GCA_007095475.1 Microcystis aeruginosa Ma_QC_C_20070703_M131
AATTTTCGGCTTAGTTGCTGGCAGCTTGCCGCCAACTCACTCCTCTAGATAAGTATTTTGACTCACGCTCCTTCCTCTTTTGAGACGTTGTGACACTTAGGGTGCGGAATGTGGGCTGTTACTGTAACGTTTTCTTTACATTAGCCAGAAGGGAGATATCCGTATCAGCAGGGTGGGTTAGGAGACAGGAGTGGGGAGTAGGGGCAATTCATGAATTGCCCCTACTAGCGGGCGCATCGCACGGGTCATTTTCTACACCATCCAACGGGCGGCTTCTGTGGTAGGCCGCCAATTGCGAATCGAGTTGCTCTGATGAGCTTCTGGTCTTGCATTATGAACTGGAGGCGGCGTGAATTCTGCTTAAGGGAAAACGCTATGGCTCAAGTAAAAGTTTTCTATGAACCGGAAACGGAATTACTCACTGTCTTCTGGCAATCCCCCAGAAAGGAGCAGATTTGTACTGAACTGGGGGATGGGTTGATTTTAATTAAGGATTCCACCAGTGGCGAGCCGATTGGCTTGGAAATTCTCTCCTATCGCCCTGGGGACAATCGCTTTGATGCGGTGAGCGTCGAATTGGGGCATTTGAGTCCCGTCAGTTGATATTGGTCGTTATTCGGGTTGTGCTGTAACTCCAAACTCATCTGAGCGTTGAGGAGGCGTTTCCTGGCGGAAGGAGGGGATGTCCCTATTGTCCCAGGTGAGTCCGTGTCAGGGAGGGGAATGTAAAGATTTGTAAATTGTAGCTTTTAATACAGTTGTGGGGGGGGGGAGTGTGTATAGTTTTGTTGTCCGCCATTGGAGTTGGGTTAGGCCGTTGCTTGACCTAGCTGCGGGGGGGGCGATCGCAATTTTTGTACTGTTTTGGAGAAATTGGGAAAGATGAAAATTAAAAATCTTTTGCTTTTTGGGTCATTAACCGCAACTTTAGTAACTCTATCAGAAACAGTTTTAGCTACTACCATTAGTGTTCAACTTCCTTACAATAAGTTTGGACATGTTTGGAATACTGATAATGGTACTTCAACGGGAGCTGGTGTAGGCTATTGTGCTCCTACTGCTACTGTTAACTCTTTCAAGTTTCTAGAAAATATGTACCCTAATATCTATGACAATAAATTAACGAAGGGGAACATAATTCAAACACGAAACGATTTAGTAGTGTTAATGGGAACTTGTCCTGACACGGGAACTCAGCCTCAGAATTGGTGGCAAGGAAAAATTCAATGGATAGAAGATCATGCACCTGGTAGAACCAGCTACGGTGGGATGGTTATGCCATCTATTGATGTTTCAACTTGGAATAATAAAGACTTGCTGAGTAATACCTTTCCTGCTTTTAATTGGCTTTTCCAGCAACTAAAAGATGGTGAAGATGTAGAACTTGGTATTTATGGCAGTTTTGGAGGACATGCACTTACACTTACCAGCCTTAAGTTTGTGGATAGTATGGACGGTAGTAGTTTTCAAAATGGCATTTGGGATCCTAGTGTAGAGTTAGCACAAATCGATTATCTAGATCCCAATAATCCAACACAACTTTTCTGGAGTGATTTATCTCTAAATCCTGATGGAAGTCTTGGCTTTCTCTGGAACAATGGTGGGGCAAATCCGCCACAAAATGCTTACATTGGTTTAGCCTTTAAAGAGAGTCCCATACCAGAGCCTTCTTCCATTTTAGGTCTTCTCGCTCTCGGCACACTAGGCGCAGCTTCAACCCTCAAGCGTAAACTAAAGTCCTCTAAATCCACCGGAAAAGAAACCACAAAAGTAGGCTAAATTGCTTCTAAAAATACCATAAATGCCCCTTCATTCAGTCAGTTGAGGAGGGGAATTTATATCGTATTTTTATGTTATCTTGGGGGTATTTATACCGTTTTGCGGAAGGCAAAAGTCTTATACCATAAACTTTTCACGTTCCTAGTATGTGCCTCACTCATTCGCAAATTGCTATATTTTTACAATCCAAGTCAATCATTTTCAGTCTATAATGTTACCAGTGTAAAATAAATAAGAGGGGTTATTCATAATGAGTCCACATCCGTATAACTTTGACAACCTTCTCTTCTGGAATAACCTGATAAACCAAACGATGCTGAATATTAATACGTCTGGAATAATAGCTCGCTAAATCGCCACTGAGTTTCTCATAAACAGGATAAGATTGATACGGATTTGACTTAAGAATATTTAATAACTCGTTAGCTTGTTTTGCCAACCCAGTACGAGCCAGCTTTTCAGCATCTTTTTTCGCTTGTTTGGTAAAAACCAACTGCCAATTATCCATTTAAAATTGCTCTGATACCCGCCTCATCCACACAATCTTCAATAGAAGTGTTGCCACCTTCAATAATTGAATCTACCATACCAGGAATAGAATACAAATAAAGCGTTTCTTGAATAGAGTTCCAATCTTCCTCAGCAATTAAAATAGCATTCTTTTTCGTACCAGATAACAAAATTGGTTGATGATTATCATTGGTATCATTCACTAATTCATCAATTTGTTCTTTGGCTTCAGTAACAGTAACAATTTTCATGTAACTATCCCTTAAATTAACAACAATAGTGCAGCCGATTTGTAAGGATTCAGGTGCCTCAAACGCATTCACAGAGAGGCTTCTACAATCTCAAAACTCGCCAAACTAACAGATTCATTCTCAATAAGCACGATAATTAAGGCTTTCAGCATTTCTTAATGAGAGTGAGTATTTGGGCGTAATTCGGCCAAATGCTTACCTAGTATAGGTTTGACTGCTTTTTCTATGACCTAAATTCTTACACCGATTTTAACACAAGTTAAGTATTATTCAGGATAATAGCACCTTTTCTAAACATTTGTCAAATTTATTTTTACTTATTCTCGTTGCCAATTCTTGATAAGTTGCCTTGCTCTGAAGAATGGTACATTGACTGATTGATTACTTTTCTGGGTGTTCCTAGTGGATTGAGTAAAGCACTAATCAAAACATTGGTATCTATAACAACTCGATTAGTCTGAGTAAAACTCGTAGGTTGGGTTGACCCAAGGAAACCCAACAACTTCCAGGAATATTTTCACAATCTTGGTTGGGTTTCGCCTTTTGATCCGATTGGTAATACCTGCTCAATAATGATAGCTCAATCCAACCCACGGCTAGAGCGTCTGAGGGAATGCTAGATTTGACCATGACAGTAACTCAGCAGACAAACTACCATCAGGATTTTGGCATGAAAATTCATGGCTTGAGCGGACTAAAACTTTAATCTTTTCTCAATCTTTCTAACAGTTCAGAGCGGGATAAATTCACTAAAGAAAGAAGTAACCCGGTGCGTTCTGAGATGGGAAGTTGGGCAATCTGTTCGACTAGACCAGACAATTCCGAATCTAGGGTTCCAAACCGCCCTTCCAGAAGACTAGCTATCAGCGAGAGTTGTCCCTCTAAAGTGCCTTCCTGTTTTCCTTCTATTTTCCAATCTTCTCGCTGTTTTAGATAGGCTGGTGATAGGTTCATGATGTCCTCCTGTTCCTCGCTACTTAAATTATCTCTCAATTCCAAATTCTTACGCCAGTTGGCTAGAATTTCTAACAAATTTTCTTGAAAAGAGTTATCTTCTGGCAATTGAACTAACTCTTCTACGGCTCTTTTTTGTGTTTCTCCTTTTCCTAAAACCCTCAACCATAAAGTGTCTTCACTCACTGGTAACTGGTGGATGGCAACGATTGCCACTTTGAGGAAGTCAGCTAAAAAGTAAACCCCTTTTAACCAATTCCTCTCATCGCTGTCAGCCCTGAATCCTTGAATCATTCTAGCTGAAAAGGTGGGGGTGAGAATCCATAAAACTGGCAATTCTGCGACCGTCAGAGTTTTGTTTGCCCGTTTCGCCTTTCTTAACAGGTCATTATGAACAGTATATAACTTTGATATACAACTGCGAATCTCTATTTCTGAGGGCGGGTTACGGAAAGGTTCAAACAAACAGGAATTCGCCGCCATTTTTCCGAGTAAACCTAAAGGGAGTTCGGTCCTTGATGGTGAACTGGCCGGTTCAAACCAGACATCTATTTCTTGAACCTCACTTTTCACTTTCTTACTCTTTTTTATGGTTCCTAGAGGTGCTAACAGTTCCTCTAAATATTCCTTGGCAAATTGGTCGTGAATTTGGCGGTTCATTCTCGGAGATGACTGAGAATATAAAGGGGGATAAACTATCCTATTATATCATTAATTAAAAAGGAATCCAATCGACAACATTGATCCATGACTAGGAATCAAATTGACTAAGAGAGGAACGTCTTTTAAAAGGAATTAGTTTTTTGATTAATTCAGGTGTAATTAAGCCTTGCGGATAAAAAATCGTTCCCAAAACGATTAAAATTCCAAAAATAATCAAACGACCATCGCGCAAGAAATTCCCTAACCAAATTGGTAAACCATTCATGCCGCCGAGGGCGCGTAAAACTTCGGGCAAAGCAGTTAAAACAATGCCTCCCACCACGGGACCGACAAAAGTTCTGGAGCCACCAATTAAAACAAAAGCCAAGAAAATAATACTAGAATCAAAGGTTCCTTGACGGGAATTCCAAGTATTGAGAAAATGGGCGCTTACCGCTCCCACAACTGCCGCTAAAACCGCCCCGAAAGTGAAGGATAAAACCTTGTGATAGGTGGGATTAATTCCCATGGACGCAGCTGCCAATTCATCGGCACGAATGGCATTAAATGCCCGACCAATTTTGATGTTTTCTAACCGATAGAGAAACAGCATAGTTAGGAATAAGAGGGGCAAGGCCAGCCAAAGGTAGGCTAATTGAGTAGTGAAGGGTTGGGGAATGGCGAAAATACCGACCGCACCGCCAGTTATCTCGAGATTAAGGGCAATAATTCTCAAAATTTCTACCCAGGCGATCGTGGCAATGGCTAAATAAATCCCTCGCAAACGCAGAACAGGAATACCTAAAACTATGGCTAATATTCCCGCAATAATGCCAGCAATTAACATTTCTAAAAAGACCAAAGTAAGGGGATAATTGCTACCAGTATTAGTAAAAACTTTCGTGGAAAGAATGGCGGCAACATAACCACCTAAAGCGTAAAAACCGGGGGTTGCTAAGGATAATTGACCAGCCATTAAGGGCAGATAAATTGAAATGCCTAATATGGCTCCAAATACCATTGAAACAATTAAAAAACCATAGGTGTTAAAAAAATCAGCCATATTTTCAGTGAGCGGTTATTGGGTGCTTAAGTTAGGGGAGTCAATTAGCTAATTTTATCACCGTTCTCTCCCACCTCATTCTCCGGTAATTCTCGAAATTATCATAATTTTTTACTTGGCACTTTTCCTATATGGTAGCGTTCGCCACCTTAAAGGCAGACGGGATGATCGATGATGGGAAAAGGTATCTTCCTCAACTTTGTCCTAGAAAAAATTCGGGGGAATTTATGAAACAGCAGCATTGGTTACTCGGACTCCTACGGCTGAATTTCCCGATAAAATCACAGTAACGGGCGAAAAAGTCCTAGAAGCTGAGTATATCATCAGTTTTACCCCAGAAGCGATCCATCAAGTCCAGGCGATCGGTGAGGAACCAGTAATATGCTTTTAAACGTTTTCAATTCGATCCTCTCACTAATCGAGCAGTTAATTTTTAGGTTAGAGAAATGATAGATAAATGAGAGGATCATGAGAGAAATATGAAAGTTTTCTGGGTAAAAATTAGTTAAGATAGGGGGAAATTAAAGGATAAACAACTATAGATGTTTACTTCACTCGAACTTTTAACCACTTCCTTTGTTGCTGTGGGATTAGCCGCCGATGCCGTGGCCGTTTCTCTGACCAGTGGCCTGATGATTCGTCATATTCATGTTAATAAGGCTTTGAAAATTGCTTTGTTTTTTGGCGGATTTCAAGCGATTATGCCGATTATCGGTTGGGGTATTGGTCTAACTTGTCGCGAGTTCCTCGCCTCTTTTGACCACTGGATCGCTTTTATTATTTTAGGAGCGATCGGCAGTAAAATGATCTACGAAGCTGTTCAAAATGATGACGAGGAAAAAAAATTTAATCCTCTAGATTCCTATACTTTAATCGGATTAGCGATCGCTACTAGCATTGATGCTTTAGTAGTTGGTTTGGGTCTATCGATGATTAAAACTCCCTTACTTTTAGCTTGCACTGTCATCGGTTCTATTACCTTTGCTTTATGTTTTATAGCTGTTTTTATCGGGCATAAATTCGGTAATTTATTTAGTCAAAAGGTGGAAATTCTCGGCGGTTTAGTTTTAATATTAATCGGCAGTAAAATCCTCATTGAACATTTAATTGCCTAGATTATCCCCATTTTTCACAATCGGCCTCCTTTTCCTGACTGTTTCAAGAAGGAAGTAGCTAATTCGGGATAACCAGCCTCAATTAAAGCCTGATCTCTGATGCGACAGGAATCGCATAAACCGCAGGGTTCAACTTCTCCTTGATAACAAGACCAAGTATCAGCAATGGGAACCCCCAAACTAACAGCACGACGGACGATATCTACCTTACTATCCATCACCAAAGGGGCAATTAATTGGGGTGCTTTCCCTTCTAAACCCGCTTTCGATGATAAATTAGCTAAAGTTTGAAAGGCCTCTAAATACTGGGGACGACAATCGGGATAACCAGAATAATCCACCGCGTTAATTCCTAAATATATCGCCTCCGCTTCCCTTGCTTCCGCTAAAGAAAGAGCGATCGAAATAAAAACTGTATTTCTCCCCGGCACATAGGTAATCGGGATAATATCTGGGTTAATTCCCTCTTGGGGAATAGCTATAGATTGATCCGTTAAAGCGGAACCTCCCCACAAAGATAGATTGACTTCGATCAGATGATGTTCTTTAATATTGAGGAAATTAGCAATTTTTTTCGCCGCCGCTAATTCCCGCTCGTGTCTTTGTCCATAACGAAAGGAAAGGGCAATTAATTGATAACCAGCAGCTAGAGCGATCGCTGCTGTTGTCGCTGAATCTAATCCCCCGGAAAGTAAAATAATCGCCTTTTTTGTCATTATCCTAATGTCACCTGTGTTTGTTGATAATTAGCTACTAAGATAAATTGTTTTAGCCACCGCGAACCTAACAAAATCTCCTGAATTGCCTCCCCTGCAAAGACGGGAATTTCGTATTCTTGACCATCAATTCTTACTCTGCCTAAATATATATCAAAAAATGCTTCTCCTTGAGCGGTTATCAATTTATTTTGTCGCAAAAAACGCCAATCAAGACTGTCAGCATCTTGACTATTTATGGCTAAAAACTCGGTAAAACCCGTATCCAGCATGACTTCTGTGGGTAGAATCAATCCATCATCGCCAACTAAATCGATATCAAAATAAATTTGTCCTTTGGTTCCAAATCTCCCTTCAATCATATTCTGCCACTAACTCCAGTTTCATTAATGCCAAAGATATGATGGATTTTGTCGGGATATTTTGCCCTTGCTTTTTTACTGGCCACTTCTTGATCGGGATCGATAAAATAATCGCCGCTATCGGGTTCGATCGCAATGTACCAACCATAATAATGTTTCATTAACCGGGGCTGTAAACTCTGAAAAATCGGCCAACAACGATGATAAAATTCTAATTGTCGGGCGCGATGTTTGGCCTTTTCTTCCTCTGTAGATTGCATCTCTGGAAAAACTCGACCACGACGCACTACTCGTTCAGAATTGTTGTTAGACATAGTATTTAACCTCTTGTTAGTAAATTAGGGTTTGGGAATTATGAATTATGAATTGGGGATTGGGGAGATGGGGAAGTGGGGAGATGGGGAGATGGGGAAGTGGGGAGATGGGGAAGTGGGGAGAATAAATAAAAAGTAGTCTCCTGACTCCTGATAACTGACTCCTGATAACTGACTCCTGATAACTGACTCCTGATAACTGACTCCTGATAACTGATAACTGATAACTGATAACTGACTAGCGGACTCCTAAAAACTTATGGGTTTGGAGACTGAGACGCCATTGGGGATGCCGGAGAACATAATTAAAGACTAACTCTTTGCTTTCCACTGTATTCCATTCGGGTTGTAGATATTTAATCACCCCTTCCGATAACTTACTTTCCTGCATAGCTGCCCAGTCTAAATCCTCTGGATTAGCCACGACAATTTTTAACTCATTCACCCGTGCATAAATACTAGGATCGGGCATTTTATAAGTTTTAGGAGAAAAAGTCACCCAATCGAAAACCCCAGTAAAAGGATGAGCGCCAGAAGTTTCTAAATGTACCCGTAAACCCTGATTTTTTAATTCCTTGGTCAAAGGATCAAGATTGTGCATCAAAGGTTCACCTCCGGTAATCACCACCATAGCGGGGTTAGCCCCTTTTGCCATCTCAACCAATTCCCGCAGGGATTGTTGGGGATAACGGTGGGCATTCCAAGACTCTTTTTGGTCGCACCAAGGGCAATAGACATCGCAACCTCCCAAACGGAGGAAAAAAGCATTGCTTCCCGTCCAAAAGCCCTCGCCCTGCACAGAATGGAAAGTTTCGACAACAGGATAGGTACAATGGTTTATGCTAACCGTTTTCATAGAATCAGTATTATAGAAAATATGGACATTCCCCTGAACTTTGCCAAATACATCCAATGGTCTGGTATTGCCACGCTGGTTTTTTTGGTACTCACGATTATCGCTTTTCTCGTCGGTTGGGGAATCCGCTTTCGTCTCGTCGGTGTCACTAGCTTTATGGCTGTGTTGACGGTGGGAATTTTCGGTCTTGGGTTAGGATTATTTACTCGTACCGAAATTCCGGGGGCGGTGAGATTCTCCCTTGTCTATGATAACGGAGCTAATCAAGCTGTTATCTCCCTGCCCAATACTGTTACTCCCGAGCAGGTGGAGGCAACCCTAAAACAAGCCGCTAGTGACTTGTTTTCCTCTGGTCGCGCCGGTGCTGGCGGTAATAATCAATTTATCATTAGCGCTCGCACTCTCGTTCACCCTCAGCCCGGTTTATCTGCTCCTTTGTACCTGGGACAGATTAAAAAATCCTTCTCCGCCCCGGGGGATAATACTCCTGAACTACAGCTTTTTCCCGAAAGTTTCGCTAAAATTAGCCAATAATCCTTGAGGTTGTCAAAAAATGTCCAATGCTGTCGCTGTTTTGCCCCTGTTAATCGCCCCCGCACAAGTGATTCGGGGTGACAATGCCCTAGAAGAATCCACCGGCAAGTTAGCGGATTTGGGTAAACGTCCCCTGGTGGTGGGCGGCGATCGCAATTTAGCTTTTTTGTCATCTCCCCTGAAAAATCTCACTCCTAGCTATCACAGTTATGCCCCCGATTGTTCGGAAAATTCCCTAGCATATTTAAAGGCATCTGTCAAGAGTCATGAGGCAGATTTTATCATCGGTGTGGGTGGCGGCAAAGCCCTCGATACGGCCAAATTACTCGCCCATCAGTGCCATTTGCCGATCGCCACGATTCCCACCTCCGCCGCTACCTGTGCCGCTTGGACAGCCCTATCTAACGTCTATTCTGACGCGGGGGCGTTTCTTTACGATCTGTCCCTAGCCAGTTGCCCGGATTTATTAATTCTCGATTACGGTATTATCCAAACTGCCCCGAAAAGAACCTTAATCGCTGGTATTGGCGATGCGATCGCTAAATGGTACGAAGCTTCCGTCAGTAGCGGTCATTCCACAGAAACCCTGATCATTGCCGCTGTTCAACAGGCCCGGGTTTTGCGGGATATTCTTTTCCAAAAATCCCCAGCAGCCCTGGAAAATATCGGCGGGGAGGACTGGAAACAGGTGGTAGATGCCACCGTTTTATTAGCCGGAGTAATTGGTGGTTTGGGGGGCGCTAATTGTCGCACCGTGGCCGCCCATGCGATTCATAATGGTTTAACCCATATTCCCGCTTGCCATCACGCGCTGCACGGGGAAAAAGTCGCCTACGGCATTCTCGCCCAATTGCGTCTAGAAGAAATAGTTTTGGGCAATCAATTAGCAGTATCGGCCCGGGGGCAACTAATCCAGTTTTATGAACAAATTGGTTTACCGAAATCCCTAGAGGATTTAGGATTAAAAGATGTTTCCCTTGCCCAATTGCGCCACGCGGCCGCAATTGCCTGTCAGCCTAATTCGGACATTCATCGTCTGCCTTTTACGGTTTCCCCTGAACAAGTTATGGCGGCCATGGTTTCTACTACCACTGCCGATACAATCGGGCAGAAAGTTAAAGCTAATTAAGGGCAATATTTTCGGGATTTATTAATAAAATGCCCGTTATCAGTCGGAGGAAATTAAATGAATTTGCCGAAAGGTATCCCGAAACAAAATCAGCATTAAAAGAATGGTATCAAAAAATAAAGACAGGACAATTTCAGTCCATAGCAGAATTAAGAACTATTTTCCCCAGTGCTGACAAAGTAGGAAAAATGACTGTCTTTAACATAGGCGGAAATAAGATTAGACTCATAGCAGCGATTCATTACAATCGACAAAAATTTTATATTCGAGAAGTTTTAACTCATGCTGAATACGAAAAAAATAAATGGAAGGAGTAAAAAAAAGCCGACGATAGATATAGAGAAAACACGGCAAGCCTGGACAAACTTAAAGCAAATACTCTTTATCCCTCGCAATGAATCAGAATATGAACAATTAGTAATTATGTTAGATAATTTGATAGATGAAATAGGAGAAAATGAAAATCATCCTCTTGCTTCTTTAATGGAAATGTTGGGAATATTAATAGAAAATTATGAACAGGAAAATGTTCCCGAATTATAAATGGTAGGGGTGGTGCATTCCCAAATATTGGTTAACCCTGAAATTGTCATGTTTTCAGGGAACACACCCTAGGAAAGAATGCGATCTGACCAGTATTTTTTAGCGATCTTACTGATGACCAGAAATCTTGTATAGTATAGTATAAATTATATAGATAATACGCTAGTGGCGATTGCACTGATACCAAATCTGCTTGATAAAATTCAGTTTACAGCTTCCTGGTTCGTAGTGACGATTAATGTAAAGATTTATTAAAATATATCCTACGCTACATTTCGAGGGAGAATGTTTATTTTCTGGTTGTAAGGCTCTGCCTTAAAGTAGTATTCAGGTAGAATGTTTTTGAGTTAAGACTTGTTACGATTAAGCTAAATGAGGAGCTAATTAAGATGGCAAAAATAATCAACTTAGAATCGCAAAATAAGCTGAAAATACTGTACCAAGCTGATTTTAATCTTTGGCTGGAGGAAACTGCCAATTTTCTCAGACAAGGAAAATTGGAGCAGCTAGACAGAGAAAACTTAATCGAAGAAATTGAAGCGATGGGTAGAAGTGAAAAACGAGCGTTAGTTAGCCTACTAACTCGACTTTTTGAACACTTGCTAAAACTTACCTATTGGACAGCAGAACAGGAATATAATTACCGTCATTGGCGGGGAGAAATCCTCAACTTCCGCAAGCAAATAAAAAAAGAATTACAAGCCAGTCCCAGCCTCACGCCATACCTCAGCCAAATTCAGGACGAATGCTATCAAGATGCCAGAGAAATTGTAGCGGAACTTTCTAGCTTGCCTCTTGAAACATTTCCAGTTCAAGGTTTTGGCAATTTGGAGCAAGTTTTAGATGAACAGTGGTTTCCCAAAAGCCCCATTTAGGGTTTGCTGAAAAATTCTTGTTGTGGAAGTAGTTTATCACTCAGTAGGGCGAACGCAATTGTCCCCTACGGCCACCGCCGGATAGCAATCAATTCCCCAAAATCCAGACAACCCCACAATAAATCCGTAGGGGCGCATCGCGTGCGCCCAAACACATCTTTGCCTTTAAATTGCTTTCCCAATCACCAGACAAAGGTTTTTTCTTGAGATTCTTAAACGCCCAAAAAAGGGTTTCTTGAAGAAACCCTTTTTCTCAATTAACCATCAATCCAGCAAGCCGCTTCCTTGAATAAAACGTCTTTCTTCGCTATTTTCTAGGCATCCTTGTCCTTAGTCTTTTTCCCTTTTTTAAGCACAGGTAGAGCGCCTAAAACTACTCCTGTCCCCAGGATAGTGAAGGAGGGTTCAGGTACTGTTTGAGGCACTGGTTCATACAAATAGACTGACCCCGCATTCGCTGCGCCGGTGTCATCGCCAATAGCCCCAATCAAGGCGGATGTGCCACTCAGGGATACACGATAGCCAAAACTCTCGAAATATTCAGGGGTGGGGTTGTTGAAGGTTTGCAGAAGGTTGCCTGTGGTGGTATCAAACAAATAGGCTGACCCCGCAGACGTTGCGCCGGTGTTATCGTAAGGAGCCCCAATCAAGGCGGATGTGCCACTCAGGGACACGGAATTGCCAAACTGGTGGTAATCTTCAGCGGTGGGGTTGTTAAAGGTTTGGGTTAAGGACAGAGGGGTAAAGGCTTGAGCCGGGGCGATTACTCCCACTAAGGAAGTTGCTCCCAAGGCCAAGAGACAAGAAGTAAGAGTTTTTAGCATTAGGTTTATCTTGGATGGAAAAATTGAGCAGTGATGTGCTGGGCGATTGGCTTAGGGACAACCAAACCCAAGCACACAAAGCTATTGCACATATCCCCCCCCGCATTGTATTCTAGAATACATTTTAAAAAATCTTTAGATTCTTGAAGTAAGGTCTAAGGATTGGGTAGGGCGAAGGATTGGGTAGGGCGAACGCAATTCGCCCCTACAGCCACCGCCGGATAGCAATCATGTTGAGTCTATCGACAAAGCCCAGAAGAAGAGGAATTATACTAAATCCGTTGAGTAACGCACAGAAAACGGGTTTCTCCGAGAAACCCGTTTTCTGCTCATGCAAAAGGCAAAAAGGAGAATAAATAATCAGTCTTTAATAACCAGATTTAGTGTTAGAGTGCAAACGTCTCGAATTAGCGGACTTAGAGACGGAATTAGTGCAGAAAGAGCTAGATTTAACCACTTTAAACGCTGAATTACATAATTTTGAACGAGAGTACACTCAGATTATCGGTAGTCGTTATGCGGAATTAGAGCATATCGAGGCACAGATTAGCGAATATAGCGTTTCTCACACCTGTGTGGCACAGTTAAACCTTTGCTAATTAAGCTTTTCACCATCGACAATGTACCTCTTGCGAACAGGAAACGCTATATATGCTAAACTTATTAGTTGAAAAATAATCTTTCTTTTTTTAATAAATAAAACTGCAATCACGTTAAGTTTGATCCCCCCAACCCCCCTTGATACTGTCCTTTAGTCACATCTTTCTTAACATTTTAAACCCTTGTAGCACAAGGCTTTCAAGACTCGGTTAACAATTTGTAATATTCCTTGTTGACACCCTTACTGACAAAGAAAAAACTGAAATCAAGTCAGGATAAGGGTTGGAGTGCTTACTGCAAAAATTGTTAAGAAAGATCCCTATAAGGGATAGCTTGATAAGGGGGGCTTTGATCCTTCTTGATAAGGAGCTTTGATCCCCGCCACTCCCCTTGATAAGGGGGGCTTTGATCCCTCCTTATTAAGGGGAATCTGGCAATTTTTAACACCTAACTAATTAGACAGGAAAAGAATAGCCAAAAAGTTCTATCTACAACTTTTGCAAGGGAAATCAAGGAGAAAATCAAGGATTTACAATCTCGGTTTCAGAACAGTCCACTGGGTTACGGGGGCCATGGCTTTCCAACCTAAAAACTTGCCGACCGGTTCGGCTTTTTCAATGCCAATTCGCAGCAGTTCCCCTCCTAATTTACTATGCCATTGCAAGAGGACTAATTCACTTTCAATTGTAACAGTGTTGGCAACAAGACAACCCCCGGGGCGCAGGGCTAACCAACAGGTTTCCAATAGGTGGGGTGTGGTGATACCGCCACCAATGAAAATAGCGTCCGGTTGCGGTAAATCTTCTAGGGCACTCGGTGCGATTCCGGCGACGATTTGCAGGTGGGGCGTTCCCAGGGCGGCGGCATTATCGGCAATGTATTGTAGTCTGGTGGGATGATGTTCGATCGCAATCCCCTGGCAACGGCGATCGCTCCGCAGCCACTCAATGGCAATGGAACCACAACCCGCCCCCACATCCCAGAGCAATTGTCCGGGTAGGGGAGCCAATCTACTCAGAGTGATAGCACGAACTTCTCTTTTTGTCAACTGTCCGTCATGATGGTAGGCAGAATCTGGCAGTCCGGGAAGGCGCGGCGCCCAGGTGGGGGGATGGGAGGAGATGCAGCTAATGGCAATGACATTTAAATCCGCCAGATCTGTAAACTGCCAATCGTTGGCGATGCCTTGAATGTGGCGTTCCAGGGTTCCCCCTAGATGTTCTAAAACCGTGATGGAACTCTCGCCAAAACCTCCCTCCCTGAGCAGCCGAGCAGCGATCGCCGGAGTCTGGGCATCGGCACTCAGTACCAGCAGTTTAGCACCGGGATAAAGCACCCCATTCAACCAAGCCGGGGGCCGACCGCACAAACTCAAAGTTTCCACTTCACTCAGGGACCAACCCAAACGACTACAGGCAAGACTAAAGCTAGAAGGAGAGGGAATAATCGTCATTTCCTCCAGGGGAATCTGACGGGTGAGGGTGACACCAATTCCGTAGCACATGGGATCACCACTGGCCAAAACACAGACAGATTGACCACGAAGGCGGATAATCTCGTTAATGGAGTCTTGAATGGGAGAAGTCCAGAGCAGTTTTTGCCGTTGATCCTCTGGGGGTAACATTGCCAGATGACGTTCACCACCGACAATAACTGATGCTAAAGAAAGCAGACTTCGCCCCACTGAACTTAACCCTTCTAAGCCATCTTCACCAATTCCTATGATCGATAGCCATTTCGACTGACAATTGCGATCCGCCATATTAAAAAAAATCGCTACTATTTCATTATCTGCCATCAGGCTCTATCCTTCAAACAAGATATAATCGGGTTAGTGTCAAGTTAATTTAGAGGAAAAATTATGACCACCACCGCCGATGACGTTTGGAGATTATTAGCCGAATTAGTAGAAGCTCAAAAAGAAACCGAGCGACGCTTTCAAGCAACTGATCGCCAAATTACCAGACTCAGTAAAGAAATTGGTAATCTTGGCGGTAAATGGGGACGTTTTGTCGAAAATATGGTAGCCCCCGCTTGTGAGACTTTATTTTTAAATCGTCAGATTCCCGTACATCAAGTTAGTCAAAGAGTCAGAAAACGTCTCGATGGTAAAACCCTAGAAATTGATGTGTTAGTAACTAATGAGAATCATGTGCTAGTAGTGGAAGTCAAAAGTAGTTTAAGTGTAGATGATGTCAAAGAATTAATCAAGAATCTAACAGAATTTAGGCAATTTTTCCCCGAATATAACCACAAACAATTGTATGGGGCAGTAGCAGGGATTGAAATCGAAGAAGGAGCGGATAAATATGCCTATCGTCAAGGTTTATTTGTCTTGGCACAAAGGGGAGAAAATGTAGCGATTCTTAACGATACTGAGTTTCAACCGAAAACGTGGTAGGGGCTTTAAAAACAAGATATAATCAGGTTATTGTCAAGTTAATTCAAAGGAAAAATTATGACCACCACCGCTGATGATGTTTGGAAATTATTAGCCGAATTAGTAGAAGCTCAAAAGGAGACAGAAAGATGCTTTCAAGAAACCGAGCGACGCTTTCAAGAAACCGAGCGACGCTTTCAAGAAACCGAGCGTATTCTCAAAGAACAATCTTTAAAAACCGATCGCCAAATTACCAGAGTCAGTCAAGAAATTGGTAATCTTGGTGGTAAATGGGGACGTTTTGTCGAAAATATGGTAGCCCCCGCTTGTGAGACTTTATTTTTAAATCGTCAGATTCCCGTACATCAAGTTAGTCAAAGAGTCAGAAAACGTCTCGACGGTAAAACCCTAGAAATTGATGTGTTAGTAACTAATGAAAATCATGTGCTAGTAGTGGAAGTCAAAAGTAGTTTAAGTGTAGATGATGTCAAAGAATTAATCAAGAATCTAACAGAATTTAGGCAATTTTTCCCCGAATATAACCACAAACAATTATATGGGGCAGTAGCAGGCATTGAAATCGAGGAAGGAGCGGATAAATATGCCTATCGTCAAGGTTTATTTGTCTTGGCACAAAGGGGGGAAAATGTAGCAATTCTTAACGATACTGAGTTTCAACCAAAAACGTGGTATAATCTTTAAACTTGTCTTTGGGAAAGTCCAGTGCAATTCTGGTACTGTGCCGCAGCTGTAATCAAGTAAAAAGTCAAAAGAGTACATCTTCCCTTTTTCCTTGCGAGTCAGAATACCAATTACAAGCTTTTGATCGGTAGTATAGACAACTAATTTTCTAACTACTTCTCTGCGTCGCATGGAGAACAAACAACGGTGAATTGGTTAGTTGAAGCAAATGCTTGTCCCGGTTTATTTTATGGAACTGCTGCCCAGGATGGGTTTTTAATTCGTCTTCGCACCCCCGGTGGATGGCTCAATTCTCCACAGGGAAAAGCGATCGCCACTTGGCTCGAACAATGGCAGAGTACAATACAAGTTACCAATCGGGCAAATCTGCAAATTCGCGGACTGCAAAAATCCCCCAGTTTAGAAGAATTTCAAACCCTGCAAAAATTAGGGTTAGCTGCCCATAATCCCAGTGTCGATCATCTGCGTAACATCATGTCTAGTCCCACTGCCGGAATTGACTGCCAAGAATTGCTCGATACTCGTCCATTAGTCCAAGAATTAGATAATTTTATCCAAAATTATCCATCGATTGCCCAACTAAGTCCTAAATTTAGTATCGGGATCGATGGCGGCGGTGCAGTGGGAATTGGCACCGGTTCAACTATGGCCTGGCAACACCGCTATAACGAGATTCATCTATCAGCAATTGCCCTCAAGAATCCGACAAATTTAACTTCTATTGTTTGCTGGCGATTAGCACTCGCAGGAGATAAACAATTATATGACACGGACTTGTTAATTGAGCCAGAAAACTGTTTAGCTGTGGTCAAAGCTCTAGTAAAAGTTTATCTAGATTATGTTCAACAAACCCCTAATATCAAGGGGAAAAAACCTCGGATGAAACACTTGCTAAAAGATTGGGGATTGGTCAAATATCTCGAACAAGTTAACTCCCAATTACATCGGAATTCTACTAGAATAATAGACTGGCAAGAATACCAGCAAGCTGCCCATTCTACTCAACCCTATTTTCATCTGGGAATTCATCCTCAAAAGCAACCCGGATTGTCTTATATTGGTCTATCATTAAGATTAGGACAATTGACGGCTAATCAACTATGGGGATTAGCGGCACTATCAGAAACTTTTGGCAGTGGTCAGTTACGATTAACCCCTTGGCAGACTGTTATATTACCCGATATTCCCGATGAAAAAGTGTCAGAATTGTTGCCAAAACTGGCATCACTAGGATTATCCGCTTCTCCCGGATGGGATGCGGGGATAGTTGCCTGTAGCGGTAAACCCGGTTGTGCAGCAGCGGCCACTGCAACTCAAATTCATGCTTCTCTCCTGGCAGATTATTTGAAAGAACGCTTAACCTGCAATTCTCCTGTTAATATTCATTTGACAGGTTGTGCTAAATCCTGCGCTCAACCTGGTCTAGCCGAAATTACCCTTTTGGGAACTCCCATCGAGCAAAATGGCCAAATAATGGAAGCTTATCAAGTCTATGTGGGTGATAGTCAAAATTTCTTAGAAACACCCATATTTGAGGGAGAATTTACCAAGATTCCGCCGCTCATAGCCCAAATTTTAAGCTCCCAAAAATCGAAAAATGTAGATGAATAGAATGGAATACATTAAAAATGGTGAGGAAATTTACCGCAAATCTTTTGCTATTATTCGGGCTGAAACTAACTGGGAAAATCTCCCCGATGATTTAGCTCCTGTGGCGGTTCGTCTAATTCATTCCTGTGGGATGACAGACATAACAGAAGATTTAGAAGCATCACCGGACGCGGTTAAAATCGGACGAAATGCCCTCGCTGGGGGTACAGCAATTCTCTGTGATTCTCAAATGGTCGCTAATGGCATTACCAAAGCCCGTTTACCTAAAAATAATCCGATTATTTGTACCCTTAATCATCCAGAAGTGACCGAGTTAGCAGGGCAAATTAATAATACCCGCTCCGCTGCCGCTTTAGAACTTTGGCGACCTCATTTAGCTGGAGCGGTGGTAGCCATTGGTAATGCACCAACCGCACTTTTTCGCCTACTAGAATTGCTCGATCAAAATGTAGCTAAACCGGCTTTGATTTTAGGCTTTCCCGTCGGATTTGTAGGAGCGGCAGAGTCGAAAATAGAATTAGCAACCAATAGTCGTGGCGTGCCATTTATTACCCTGCACGGACGTAGGGGAGGCAGCGCAATCGCAGCAGCCGCCGTCAATGCTTTAGCAAAAGAGAACGAATTATGAATAAATTAGGCAAACTTTATGGATTAGGAATCGGGCCTGGCGATCCCGAATTGTTGACGCTAAAAGCACACCGCATTCTCACAACTGTTCCGGTAATTGCCTATCCTACCTTAGAAAGTGGCAAAGTTTTGGCACGGGCAATTGTGGCGGATTTTATCAGTCCCAATCAGATAGAAATTCCCATGCCTTTGCCTTTTAGTGTCGAGCGCAGTTCTCAACCTCATTATGATCTTGCCGCCGAAAATATCGCCGAACATTTAAACTTAGGTCGAGATGTGGCGGTGCTATGTGTGGGCGATCCGATGTTGTATGGCACATTTATGTATATCTTTAATCGCTTGTGCGATCGCTTTTCCATTGAAGTCGTACCGGGGATTTCTTCAGTGATGGCAAGTGCAGCAATGCTGGGTGTACCTATCACTTATCGAAATGACGTATTTAGTATCATACCTGCTACTTTAGAGGCGGAAATATTGCGGGATCGCCTAGCATTTATCGATGCAGCGGCAATTATTAAATTAGGCAGACATTTCGCTAAAGTTTGCGATATTCTCCAGGAATTAGGATTATTAGAACGCGCCCTCTACATCGAACGAGCAACCTTACCCAATCAGCAAATTATTCCGATTACCGAAATCGATCCAGAGGCTGTCACCTACTGGTCATTAATTCTGATTCCTAGTAAAACTAAACCCCAATAATTCTATAGACACCGCCAATTTAAAAATGAAGTGCATCAACTGGAAAGCTTGACGAAGGGAAGCTGATCATTTAAAGAACGAGGCAAATATATTAAAACCGATATTTGACGAAATTGGCGCAAAAATTTAGCTGGTGACTAACAGCCAAAAGCTATTTTTAAGCTTGCACGGCCTTAGTTCGATTGGAACGACCGCGCCACCAAGCTAGTAGGGTACTAGCGATAAAAATACTCGAATAGGCCCCAGCTACGAAACCGATAATTAAAGCTAGGGCAAAATATTTTAAGGTGGTGCCACCAAAGAGAAAAATCGCCACCAGAGGCAATAAAGTGGTCAGGGTGGTATTAATCGAACGAGTTAGGGTTTGACTCACCGCATTATCGACAATTTCATCCACGGATAATTCGGGGGTATTAACAAAATTTTCCCGCACGCGATCATAAATTACCACTGTGTCATTAACAGAAAAACCCACAATTGTCAAGAGGGAAACCAAAAATAAACTATCCACTTCTACCCCCGCAATTAAGCCTAAAACCGCAAAGACCCCTACAGTGATCAAAACGTCGTGCAGCAGGGCGACAATGGCAAAAAAAGCGTAATCCCGTTGAAAACGGAAGCTTAGATAGACGGCAATGCCAAAAAAGGAAACTAATAAAGCTAAAAATCCTGACCTAAATAATTCTTGACCAATGGTCGGCCCGACCGTATCGATTTGACTGGTTTCGGGGTCAAAGGTGCCAATTTTCTGATTTAAGGTGTCGAGTAATTTCGTTCTCTGTTCTTCTGCGAGGGTTTTCGTCCGCACCGATAAAGTATATTTATCCAACACCTGCACACTACTATTACCCAATCCCTCCTCGTCTAAAATCACTTGCACTTCGGCAGTAGTTAAGGGTTTCTCACAGTTATTCTTTTTGGCACAGGCTAATTCTATCTGAATTCTCGTACCACCAACAAAATCTAAACTCGGTCGCAAAGGCGCTTGAATAGTGAACCAAGAAATCACCATGGCCAAAATACTACCAATCGTCAGCAGGGCCGAGACTGTCCACCAAAAATTACGCTGTTTTGTAACGTTAAATGCCATATCGATTAAGTAAAAAAGAAAAAAGAAAAAAGGGATTTGGGGAGTGGGGAGTGGCAATCGGTGGGTTACGGCGAATATGAAATTATTGGTTAACAGCATCACTTGTCGTCGCCTAACCCGCCCTACTGATTTACTCCAATCTGATAACTGATAACTGATAACTGAATTATTGATTTACCGGTAAATTGGGGCAGAAAAGTTCGGGTTTTTGACGGACGCTGGGGACGTTTAAGACGGTGATTAACAGGAGAGTGCGACTACAGGTTAAAGCGGTAAACATACTCACAGCTACCCCAATGGCTAAAGTTAAAGCAAAACCTTTGACTAATCCTGAACCCAACCAAAATAAGGCAGCACAGGCAATTAAAGTAGTGACATTACTATCAAGAATACTGGAAAAAGCCCGGTAAAATCCCGACTCCACCGCCCGAAATAGAGATTTTCCCGCCCTTAATTCTTCCCGGGTACGCTCAAAAATCAGTACATTTGCATCAACTGCCATGCCGATACTGAGGATAAATCCAGCAATACCGGGTAATGTCATGGTGACTCCCACTAAGGCAAAAGCCCCCAAAGAGAGAATAGTATAGATAATCAGGGAAACATCGGCAATAATCCCGGGTAAACGGTAATAAACCGCCATGAAGATTAAAACTAACAGTAAACCCACTAAACCAGCGTAGATACTGCGACGGATGCTATCCTGGCCTAAAGTTGCCCCGACGGTGCGAATTTCTTCCACCTTGACAGGGAAAGGTAGGGAACCACCGCGCAATTGAATCGCTAGATCGTTGGCAGTTTCGGCGGTAAAATTACCAGTAATCACGGCCCGGCCTCCCGTGATTCCCGTTTGGGCAAACTGCACATCAACCACCGGGGCGCTAATTAATTCATTATCGAGGAAAATGCCAATACTGCGACCAGTACCAGCGATCGCTTTAGTCAGTTCGGCAAATTTACTGCCCCCTTCCGAGTCGAAAGTAATGGCCACTTCCCAGTTAGTGCCTTGGGTGGAACTAATTTGGGCATTTTGCAAATTTTTTCCGGTTAAGTCCACCGATTCAAATAAATTTAAAATTGCCTCTTTAGATTTTTGCAGAGATTGTTCTAGTTCGGCAATTTTAGCGGCATTTTCGGGTTTATTCTCGGCTTTGAGGGCGGTTAATTCCGCCTTTTTTTGTTGAAAAATCGAGTATTCAGCCCGAAATTCTCCTTCTGTACCTTGTTTTTGCTGACGAAATTCTAATTGGGCCTGAACATTTAGGTTTCTCTCAGCTTCTTTGGGATTTGTGACCCCGGGTAGTTGCACGATTACCTGATTTTTACTGTCCACAGTCTGCACTAATGATTCAGAAACACCGAGGGCATTAACGCGATTTTCAATCACATTTTGTACGGCTTTTAAATCATTAGGTTGAATGGTTGTCACGGTTTCAGTGGGTTGAACCTGAATGGTTAATTGACTACCACCGCGCAGATCCAAACCTAATTGTAGGGGTAACTTAATCAGGATGACGATCGAGGCAACAACTAGGCCGATGATCAGTAGCAATAACCAATTTTGTCTCTGCATAACTTCAGTATCAAAAGGAGAATTTGTTAAATGCGATCGCCGACTATTTTTTGGACAGCTTCGACAATCTGATTAGGTTGAATAATCGTCAATCTTTCTAGATTACCGTTATAAGGTGTGGGGATATCTTGGGAAGATAATCTTAACACGGGGGCATCTAATTCATCGAATAACTGCTCGTTAATTAAAGCAATTAACTCGGAAGCAATTCCCGCCGTTTTCATACATTCTTCCACGATAATCACCCTATGAGTCTTGCGAATCGAAGCGGCAATCGTCTCCATATCAAAGGGTTTCAGGGAAATTAAATCGATAATTTCTGGATCATAGCCATCTTTTTCTAACTGTTTTAATGCCTGTAAACAGTGATGACGCATCCGTGAATAGGTGAGAATGGTGATATCTTCTCCCTTGCGAACGATTTCCGCTTTATCGAGGGGTAAAAGATACTCGCTATCAGGTAAATTTTCCTTGAGATTATAGAGAAGAACGTGTTCAAAGAAAAGCACGGGGTTATTATCTCTAATCGCCGATTTTAATAAACCTTTGGCATTGTAGGGAGTGGAACAAGCGACAATTTTTAGGCCGGGTACTGCGTGAAAATAGGCCTCTAAACGTTGGGAATGTTCCGCACCTAATTGTCTCCCCACACCCCCCGGACCGCGGATAACCATGGGGATTTTAAAATTACCGCCGGAAGTATAACGTAACATCCCGGCATTGTTGGCAATTTGGTTAAAGGCAAGCAGAAGAAAACCCATATTCATGCCTTCAATAATCGGACGTAATCCCGTCATAGCTGCCCCCACTGCCATGCCCGTAAAACTATTTTCAGCGATGGGAGTATCTAAAACCCTTAAATCGCCATATTTTTTGTAGAGATCTTTGGTAACTTTGTAGGAACCGCCGTAATGACCCACATCTTCACCTAAAACAAATACTGTCTGGTCGCGGCCCATTTCCTCATCGATCGCCTGTCGCAAAGCATTAAATAATAGGGTTTCTGTCATATCAAGTCCCCGCTCACAATTCGGTCATCTTATCACTAAACTTATCATCTTACCCCTTTTCTGGTCACAGGAGGTGGGGAAGTGGGGAGGTGGGGAAGTGGGGGGAATAAATAAAAGCTGTCCCCTGACCCCTGAATACGGGTGCATCTCACATTGGCAGAAATACCGACAATCAGAACGTAGCGACTGTCTTGATTGTCAAGGGGTAACTCAAAAAAAAATCAAGGAGTTGCTGTCGAACCTAAAATCTCAAGCAGAAAAAAAGAGCATGACAACCTAAGCCGCCTGGGGTAAAGCACCATCGGCTCAAGCTCTACCAAGATATAACCAGGAAGGGGTGAATCTCAACGGAACAGAGAGGCTGTAAATTGTCAGCAAGCTGCCAAGGCTGATTTTGGCGAACCATTGCATTCAGAATGACTAAGATTTTCCGCACACAAGCAGTCAGAGCCAGTTTTTTTGATTTACCTCGTCCGACTAGGCGTTCGTAAAAGGTTTTAATCACCGGATTATGACCCATAGCCACCACCGCTCCCCTGTAAAGAGTCGCCCGAATCTGAGCGCGACCCCCCCCTGAATCATCCGCTTACCTTTATGTTGACCACTATCAGGATTAATCGGTGCGACACCGACTAAGCGAGAGATTTGTTTGGCGGTTAATTGACCGAGTTCTGGTAAGTCGGAGACGAG
>SFCA01000045.1:0-10711 GCA_007095475.1 Microcystis aeruginosa Ma_QC_C_20070703_M131
TCTAAAGTTATCAATCATGGGGGGCGGGAGAAGCGTAGCTTATCAAAGGCTCTGCTGAAATCCTTTTCCCTAGTCACGGCCACTGCGATCGGATGTATTAGTATCGCCAGCAGTGCCACCGCTGCCAGTTTTTACTTCACTTTCGGTAGCTCTGGTACGGGGGACGGTGAGTTCGATTCCCCCACCGGTATCGCGGTCGATAGCGTTGGTAATATCTATGTAGCCGATACGTTCAACGATCGCGTACAGGTATTCAAACCCAATGGTGACTTCCAGTTCGCTTTCGGTAGCGTCGGTGCGGTGAACGGTAAGTTCAATGACCCTTACGGTATCGCGGTCGATAGCGTTGGTAATATCTATGTAGCCGATACGTTCAACGATCGCGTACAGGTATTCAAACCAGGTGGTCTCTTCTGGTTTGCTTTCGGTAGCGTGGGTTCGGGAGACGGTAAGTTCAATGACCCTTACGGTATCGCCGTCGGTAGCGGTGGTAATATCTATGTAACCGATTCGGGCAACAATCGCGTACAGGTATTCGACCCCAGTGGTGTCTTCCTGTCCGCTTTTAGTAGCTCCAGCCCCTACGGTATCGCCGTCGGTAGCGGTGGTAATATCTATGTAGCCGATACGTTCAACTATCGCGTACAGGTATTCAAACCCAATGGTGACTTCCAGTTCGCTTTCGGTAGCCAAGGTTCGGAGGACGGTCAGTTCGAAAACCCCTACAGTGTCGCCGTCGGTAGCGGTGGTAATATCTATGTAACCGATACGGTCAACGATCGCGTACAGGTATTCGACCCCAGTGGTGTCTTCCTGTCCGCTTTCGGTAGCTCTGGTACGGGGGACGGTGAGTTCAGTCTGCCCCAAGGTATCGCTGTCGGTGGCGGTGGTAATATCTATGTAGCCGATACGGTCAACAATCGCGTACAGGTATTCAGAACGCCCGAACCTTCTGGTATTATCGGATTAGGCATACTAGGGGGTGGTTTAGTGGTGCGTCGCCTCGCTAAACGTGGTTAATTGCGCTTGGGGTGGGGAGATGAGCCAAAATTTTCCTAGTTCCCCACTCTTTGCGGTTAAAAGCTTTAATTGTGCTGCTGCCTTCCTAATTTCTCGATAGTTGCGGGGGATAAATCGGTAAATCGAGCGATTTCTGGGACCGATTTATACTGTCGTGACTCACATCCTCCAAAATTTTTGAGAGTCTTTCACAACTAACATACTTCGGCTCCGCCATTAGAAACAGGGTGTATAAGCTGATATTACACTTGGCTGTTGAGGGTTTTGAAGACTTGCCCATGGTTTTTGTTTTAATCGTGAATTTCTTCTTTCCTTTAACAACCCTCATTTAGGCGATTTTGTCAATGCGTAACTCCTAAAGTCATCGAATCTGCTGCGATGTGTCTAAAAAAGTTGTAATTTTTGAGGGCCTATCAATGGTTATACTAAATCTGGTTATTAAAGACTGATTATTTATTACCGCTTTTGCCTATTGCAAGAGTGCCTATTGCCTGTCCTCATAAGTAGCCTATACTCAACGGATTTAGTATGACTAGAAGCGGGTTGAAACTGCGCTTCTAGTCGATTACGATATATTTTAGAAAGCCTGTGTAACTCATATTGTTGAGGCATCGTCAAAGATGCTCTACCCATCTTGTCTAGAGAAACCGCCAGAACAGGCAACGTCAGAACAAGTGCCAAATCCTGTTATCAGCTGCCCGCGCATTTATCAGATGAGGCACTCTTGCAACAGTAAAAGGATTGGGGGAGATGTAGTTCATCTAAGGATAGGCGGTTTAAATGCGTCTTAGATTACCCAACTTCACGGCAGGTTAATGGTAAGTGTTCAAACTTAATCAGTCTGATTTGCCCCTGAGTAAGGAAGATTTATCGAAACTATCACAAACAGTGCTAACCAATGAATCATATTTTTTCTACCATTGATTTTCAGGCAATTAAAAATAACCCTAACTTTAAGGAAGACAGCGTTAGAGAAGTGATTATTTTACCTCTTTTAACAAGTTTGGGCTACCAAGAGGATAATATCGAAAGAAGTAAAACCCTACGGCATCCCTTTTTAAAGGTTGGTAGTAAAAAACGTCCGATAAATTTAATTCCTGACTATGTTCTAAAAGTTAATCAAAGTTATGCTTGGGTATTAGAGGCTAAAAAACCAACGGAAAATATCTACGAAGGTGATTCAGTAGAACAGGTCTATAGTTATGCGACTCATCCTGAAATCAGAAGCAATTATTTTGCTCTTTGTAATGGCCTAGAATTTAGTTTATTTAAGACCCTCGATACCAGTACACCTATCTTATATTTTTCCCTTGATGAAATTACCTATAGTTGGCAAGAGTTGACCCAGTATTTTTAGCCCCAGATAGATTTCAAGTGGGGAAAAGTTTTACCTATCAAAACCATTCCCAAATTACTCGGAAAACTTTTGACTACTCAAGTCGTCTCTTATTAAACCCAATTGAAGTAAAAAAAAGATCAGCTAAAAGACATTTTGGTGTGCATGGATATTTTACTAAACAAGCATGGAATGTGGTGGCAGAATATATTAAAAACTTTAGTCAACCTGGGGATGTCATTCTTGATCCTTTTGGCGGTAGTGGAGTGACGGCAATTGAAGCTTTAATGAATAACCGTCAAGCGATTAGTATTGATATTAACCCCCGGGCTATTTTTCTTGTTAATTCTTTAATTACTCCCGTTGATTTTGATGATTTAAGTCAGGCTTTTGAACGAGTTAAATTAGCCTACCAAGAGCGAGAACCCCAAACCAAAGAAGAAATAACAAAGGCACTCAATACCTATCCCTATCCTCAGGGCTTAAAACTGCCTAAAGGTTCCGATGTGGCTACTGTTGAACAGTTATTTAGTAACAAACAATTGGCTCAACTAGGTTTATTAAAACATCTGATTAAACAGGAATTAAACGAGAATATTAGAGAGTCTTTAATGTTAATGTTTTCTGGCTTATTAACTAAAGCTAATTTAACTTATCATACCTCTAAAGTTGCCACTCAAGATGGACAAGTAAATGCTTCAGCTTTTCAATATTACCGTTATCGCATAGCACCTAATCCTAAAGATATTGATTTAATTACCTATTTTGAATTGAGATTTAAAAAGATCTAGTCATTTCAGATAAGTCTGATACAATCTAGACCGACAAAACCCTTATGAACTCTGGGATTGATATTCTCAATCTTAATTGAAATGACTATAGTTGCCGCTAAAAAGGAGATGAATTATTTTATTAATAAAAACACCATCAACCGTGCCAAAATTGTTAAAGGAACAGCGACAGACTTAAGTTTTATTGAAAATGAAAGCGTTGATTATCGCTCTTCTGGGACTTTCGGAAATCCCTGACCGAATCCAGATTCTGAAACCTTTGCTTGATAAGCGAATGCTAACTTTTTTTCTAATAAAAACTCAAATTTCGGGTTTCTGTTAGTTAGCGATAGCTCGAAGGCTTAACCCATAAGAGAGCTAGAGTTTAGAGAGCCCGTACTGGGGTGATTGAAAAGGATTTGATTGGCATGGAGATAATAACCACAATCTCCCGGTACCGCATCCGGTCGCGGTAATCCCCCCAGACCATACAATCGATCACCGATTAAAGGATAGCCAAAAAAGGCCAGATGAATGCGAATTTGATGGGGTCTGCCCGTAAAAATTTGTACTTCTAATAGGGTACTATCGGGATGTTTTTTTAAGACTCGACCATCGCTGCGGGCCGATAACCCATCTGTGAGCGCACCGTAAACGTAGCCTAAAATGGGATGGGCGATTTTCCCGATCGCTTGATTAATAGTAAAATTATCTGGTATGTCGCCCTGACCAACTAAAGCTCGATATATTTTGGTAATTTTCCCCTCTCGCATCTGTTGACTCAATTTAGCTCTAGCGGGCTTTGATTTCGCCATTAAGACTATGCCCGAAGTGCCGCGACCAAGACGATGAATTGGATAGGGAGTGACATCGCCATAATGCTGATGTACCAAATGGATAAGAGTATGTTCGAGAAATCCACCCCCCGCTAACACGGGTAATCCCGAAGGTTTCGCCACCACTAACACCTCGGCATCCTCGTAGAGTACCTCAAAAAAGAGCGGCACTTCCGGTTCTATCCAAGGTGGGCGCTGATAGGTCAATTGCTGCCCGATTTCCAAGACTGTATCGGGGCAAGCGGGACTACCGTTGACTAGAATTGCTGCTGATAAAATGCGATCGAGCCATTCTTCTGGGCTAGAATGGGGATATTTGCCCACATAGTAGGCTAATAGGCTTAATCCTGCCTGATTTTTGCTAATTTTATCTCGATAAATCCAACCTTGATTGGCCATTGAGGAAGTGGGTGTGGGGTGTGGGGTGTGGGGTGTAGGGTGTGGGGTCTGGGGTGTGGGAAGAATAAATAAAAATAATCTCCTGACTCCTGACTCCTGACTTCTGACTCCTAACTCAATGTTAGACAAAGATAAGCAAAAATTATTTATTGCCTCCAAAGACTTGAGAATATTTAAATTAACATTCCGCAATATTTACAAATTCTTAAGAATTAATTGAGAAAGATTTTTATTTAACAACGATGTTATCATGGTTACAGCGATTTTACTGAATTTCATACTGGGTTATTTTGTGCTTTTTTGGACAGCAATGGTTGAAACCCTTGCCACACCGACAAGGTAATCCCAATGAAGACAGGTAAATCAGTCAATTTCACCCACAACGATGATCTTTTTTTTGTGTAGTTTTATTGCAAAAAAAAAGTTTTTTTGACAAAAAGCACAAAGTATGCAGGAGTAGTTATTGCAGAGTGGGGAGAAGGGAGAGGGGAGAAGGAAGTAAAGCAATCTCCTGTCTCCTGACTCGGAGAATACTGACGACCGACTCCCGACTGCTTCAAAGGGATTTACTCTACGACCCAGGGAGTGATGGCGGGAGTCCAATTAGCCAATTCTGCATCGCTAAACCAGAGACTAACTTCATCTTTGGCGGTATCTGGACCATCGGAACCATGGATAAGATTGCGTCCGACACTAATGCCAAAATCACCGCGAATCGTACCAGGTTCGGCATTGAGGGGATTAGTGGCGCCAATAATTTTTCTAGCGGAGGCAATTACTCCTTCTCCTTGCCAAACCATAGCCACTACGGGGGAGGAAGTAATAAAATCGACTAAAGAACGGAAAAAGGGTCTTTCTTTATGAACAGCGTAGTGTTTTTCCGCTAATTCACTAGAAACCTGCATCATTTTCAACCCAACCAGCGTAAAACCTTTAGTTTCAAAGCGTTGAATAATTTCCCCCACCAGATTGCGTTGCACACCGTCGGGTTTAATCATTAAGAAAGTGCGTTCCATACTGCCTCTTAAAATTTAGCCATAAATTGTCACAAAACCCAGATTAACCCAGAATGGCATCCTAGAGAATGGCAGAATTTTCGCTTAAATTGCTGAGTTAGCTTGCCGTGCGAATGAGATAAGGGACTTGCGCTTTGATAATGTACCTTTTGGGCGAACGCAGTTCGCCCCTACATTGTGGACAAAATCCGTTACTGTAGGGGCGCAATGCTTGCACCCTCCGAGCGATCAGGTTTGCTGATCACCCTAAGTAGGGGGAGAGCCTTCGAGATGTCTGGCTGGTCTGGTTCTTCTACAGAGCGATTTTCTGGCTGGGATATTATTCCTACGCAAGTCCCTAAGCTAATAGGAAGTTTTCGTTTTGTCCCCCCACTTCCCACTTCCCACTTCCTCTACTCCCTGTTCTCCTATACTTTTTAAACAAGATTTAGTATCACTATAGGTGGCAGAGAGTCACAAATATAAGAGGAATCTAAAAAATGAGTCTAAAACTTTACTTTTTGCGTCATGGCGAAACCACAGCCAGTCAAACGGGTAGTTTTTGCGGTCGATTAGACTTGGAACTAACCCCGGCCGGCGATGAAATGGCCAAGGATTTCGCCCTTGCCTATCGAGATGTGCCTTGGACAGGGATCTATTCTAGTCCCCTCAAACGCACTATGGCCACGGCCACCCCTTTAAGCGACCTCTTAGGTATTCCCATCCACAAACGGGAAGGATTAAAAGAGATTGCCTACGGCCAATGGGAGGGAAAAACCGCAGCCGAGGTTAATCGGGAGTTTCATGATGATTATGTGCGCTGGTTAGCAGATCCGGGCTGGAATTCTCCCACAGGAGGCGAAAAAGGCATCGATATCGCTCGCCGCAGTTCGGAGGTATTAGAGGAAATCGACCATCATCACGATGATGGCCATATTTTGATCGTTTCCCATAAAGCAACGATCCGAATCGTGTTATGTTCTCTTTTAGGCATTGATATCGGCCGTTATCGCGATCGAATTGCCATGCCCGTGGCCTCGGTGACGATCGTTGAATTAGCCGAACACGGTCCCCTCTTTCAAGTCATGGGCGATCGCTCTCACATCCGCAATGACCTGCGCTGGCGAGCGGGAACCTAACCAGTCAACAGCAACCAGGGAAGCCCCGGATTTGGTCTCCTGAAAAACTATGTGCTTGATGTTATATTTTCTACGACACGGACAAACAGCCTATAGCAAAACGGGAGGATACTGTGGTACTCCAGAAAATGACCCCGGTTTGACTGCCGAAGGCATCGAAATGGCGGAAGAATTCGCCGATGTCTATCGTTCTTTACCTTGGCGCGCGGCCTACGTCAGTCCCCTCCAAAGAGCTATTCAAACCGCTAAACCTCTCTGTGAAGCGGTGGGACTGAAATTAGAAATCCGGCAGGGATTACAAGAGATTGGTTATGGTCTTTGGGAAGGTATGCACCCCAACGATATTGATCGTCAATATCATGATCTCTATGTGCGTTGGTTGACGGATCCGGCTTGGAATGCTCCCCCCAACGGAGAAAGGGGCATCGATATCGCTCGTCGTTCTGCGGCCGTTTTGGAGGAAATTGAACACACCCACAGTGATGGCAATATCCTGATCGTTTCCCACAAGGCCACCATCCGGATCATGCTCTGTAGTCTGATGGGTATCGATGTGGGCCGTTATCGCGATCGATTTGAAATGCCCGTGGCCGCCGTCAGTATCGTCGAATTAGGCAGTCGTGGCCCGCTTTTCCATGGCATCGGTTTACGTTCCCACCTCAGTGAGTACCTGCGTTCTCTTCCTTGCACCTAATCAGTTATCAGTGATCAGTTATCAGTTATCAGTGATCAGATGTCAGTTTTGATACTCAATCCGGTTATTAAAAACTGATTATCTATTCCCTCTTTTGCCTTTTGCCTCTTGCCTTTTGCCTGTCCTGATATGTAGCCTATACTCAACGGATTTAGCATTACTTCCCACTTGATCATTCAATCCAAGCTTTTGGGGGGTTCTACCCCCCAAACCCCCCGTTGGGGGCGTGGCGCCGCCCCCAAACCCCCCGCGCATTAGTTTTTCGGTGGGATGCTTACACGCAGCTGCTGACACATCTGTAATCATTTAAGAGTCACTCCACTTGCAGGAGTGCCTCTCCTGATATTTAGCCTATACTCAACGGATTTAGTATCAGGTCACTGATTACTGTTTACTGTTTACTGGACGGCTACGCCGTGCCTTTGGCAACACTGAAAATACTTCATAATTCATAATTCATAATTCCCAATTTATGCCCAAAATCCATCACTTTGAGCTATTACCTTCCACTAATACTAAAGCTTGGCAATTATTAGAATCGGGGGAAAATCCGCCTTTTGTGGTGATTGCTAGTCAACAAAGTGCCGGGAGAGGACAATGGGGACGGGAGTGGATTTCTGAACCGGGAGGATTATATTTATCTTTGGCGTTAAATCTTGATTTAGAGGTGGATAAATCTGCCCATCTCGTTCTCGCTACAGTTTGGGGCATCGCTTATCACCTCAATTGTCAAGAAATACCTGTTAAAATCAAATGGCCGAATGATTTAGTATTACTAGGGCGCAAACTAGGGGGAATTAACCTAGAAACCCGTATTCAGGGTCAAAAAATCCCGCAAGCAGTCATCGGAGTGGGCCTCAATTGGTCTAATCCTGTCCCCCCCACCGGTATTAATTTACAGGCTTTTACTGGCAATAAAATCACCTCGATCGCTCAGTTAACCGATGTCACTAGCGAAGCTATCCTATACGGCTATGAATATTACTGTAATCACGGCATAAAAGCTCTATTAGCTTCTTATTTAGAACTTTTTGCCAATTTTGGTCAAAAGATAGCTTTTGAGGGCTATCAGGGCATAATAACCGGGGTAAGCGATCGAGGGGAATTAAAAGTTAAATTAACTTCGGACAATGCCAGTAGCGAAATTTATATACCGGCTGGCAGGGTCAGTCTCGGTTATAATCAAGTCTAAATATTTTTTTGACTAAACTGTGAGAAGTGAGGCCGCCCTATGTATCCTTCATCGGTGATATTGAAACTTTTTCTCGGAAAATCCTTAAAAAAGAAGCTGAGTTTATGCAGTGGTCTCGGTTTGGTGATTGGCGGTCTGCTCACTCTTGCTCCCAATGCGATCGCTAATTCTGAAACTGGCAGCGAAACCCCAGTGGTGGAAAATGCCGCCCCGACTCTGAAAGCCCCCGTTATCAAAGAAAATACTAATCCCGCCCCCCGTCTGGCTATCCCCGAAAACCATCAAACCGATATGCCTACCCTTGCCCCCCGGGCCGGCGGTAAAAATAATTTTATCGATACTAGAAACTTTAACCCCCCCAGTTCCGTTGTTGTCACCGAGCGCCGCAGTGGTTGCCAAACCATCGCCCAAAATGGTCAACTGGTAGGAGGTAGCTGTAATCTGGCGGCCCGGGCCTCCCGTCGTCAGCCGGTCAGCACTGTGGCCAAACCCTTACCCCCGGTTAATCTGGCCCGGGTGCGTCTCAATCCTAATCCGGCCGTGCGGGTAGGACGGCAGCCCCGAAATCAGCCGGTTATCGCTAATAATTCCCTGGGTCGTTATGCCCCCACTCTCGTCGCTTCTAGCGCCCCGGTACGTCTGGCTGCCCCGACGGTGATTCCCAGTCAGGTGGTAGCCCTCAATCCCCCGGAATGGAATGGCGTAAAATTGGCTTTGGCCCCGGTGACTCGCGCAGAAGTGGAAGCAATCAGCGAAGCGACCACCTATGAGCGGGCCACCCGTTTAAGTCCCACGGATTCTAACCAAACTCAACGCACCGATTTACTTTTTCCCCTCGCCCTTCCCGCCCAAATTACCTCAGTTTTCGGGTGGCGAAATCATCCAGTCAGCGGGAATCGGGCCATGCACGCGGGTACTGATTTAGGCGCACCGATGGGAACACCTGTATTAGCCGCCTACGCAGGGGAAGTGGCCACCGCCGACTGGTTGGGAGGTTACGGATTAACGGTGATTTTACGTCACCTCGATGGTAGTCAAGAATCTCGTTATGCCCACCTTTCGGAAATTACCGTCAAACCGGGAGAATGGGTGGAACAGGGCGCAGTTATCGGTCGTGTGGGTAGTACGGGACTTTCTACCGGTCCGCACCTACACTTTGAATGGCGACACCTAACCGAACAGGGTTGGACCGCCGTAGATGCCGGTTTACATCTAGAATTAGCCCTCGATAATCTGGTGCAGAGAATGCAAATGGCCGCAGCCACTGACTCTAATCAGAATTAATTTGTTTTGGGTTACAAATATAGCGGTTTTTGGAGCTTAAAAACGCATCGTTGAGCTTTTGCCCAATTGATGCGTTTTCATACATTCGCAGTATTAAGTAGGGCTTGCTGAATAAATGTGAAATGTAGGCAAGGTAAGGGTTTTGTGGCTTTTCTCGCGAAACAGGTGCAAGATTTTGAGAGAATCGTGCTTCAAAACCTGGCATCTTGAGCGGCGCTCGCGTCCTGTAGGGGCGAAGCATTCGGATAGAAAATCTACGGTTTCACCGATAGGTTATTGCCCGAATGCTTCGCCCGTACTTTTTCAGCCAACCCTAAGTAGTTGGAAAAAAATAAAGTTAACTGTGGGGTCAGGAGTCGTTCGTCAGGAGTCGGTCGTCGGTCGTCGGGAGACGGGATACACGCTAAGATACAAATAATAAACTTGAGAGAAGCACTTGATTAAATATGACTCTAACTGACGTTGAAGTAAATCCCTCGACTCCAGAAGATTTTTTAGATTCTGAAACATTAGTACAGGTCGATTTAATGCAGCAAAAGATTCAACAATATGTACAAACCCTATCAGTAGAAAATTTAAAGATGATTCTAGAATTTGCCGCTTATTTGTCAGATAAAGAAAGTGAAAAGGCAACGCAAGAAATTAGAGCAATCCCGAATATTATGGAACATTTGAAAGAAGCTGAAATGGATTTACAATCAGGTTTTCTCATTGATTGGGAAAGCTGAAATAACTTATAAAGTCCGTTTGACAGCTAAAGCAAATAAAGTTTATTCTGAAGCGGATTCAATCTTAAAAAAGAAGATTGCTAAGTGTTTAAAACTCCTTCAAGAAACACCAAAAAATCACCCTCAAATTAAAGCATTAAAGGGAGAATTTGCTGGGAAGTATCGCTTCCGCGTTGGAGACTATCGGGTTATCTATACAAGACCTCCTGCAAAAATAGGAACTGATTATGTAAAATAAAGTAAAACACTCAGAAAAACAATGACTTACGAAAAAGTAAAAAATTTGAATCCAGAAGAGTTTAAACGCTTTTGTGGAGT
>SFCA01000046.1:0-19516 GCA_007095475.1 Microcystis aeruginosa Ma_QC_C_20070703_M131
GCCAGACTTGGAAACTATCTCATCAAATTAGTCCCCCTATAGAACCCCCTTGAGCCATCTGGCACACTTTTCTCTTTTTGTCAAATTTTATGTTAAGAAAGATGTGACTAATGGATAGGGTTCTAGGAAGGGTTTTTTACTTGATTCTCTCCAACGGGTTCACGAGTTAATCCTCGTCTCGCCAATTCTTTTTTCCTCTTTCCCAGCGACCAAGCTGACAATCGGGTCTCATGACACCATTGTTACTCCGGTTTGAGTTCAGGATACTTCCAAATTTACAAGATCAGGGCTTGTCCCTAGTTTCTCTTTTTCTTTTTAGGGCGCGTAGCGTCCTTCAGGAGCTGATAACTGATAACTAACCGGTATACTGGGGGAGAAAACCGGAAAAAATCGATGTCTAGCCTTCCAGAAACCGAAAATCCCCGTTACAAGGCCATCTTAGCGGCATTAAACCATTTAATCACCGTTGTTGCCCGTTTACGAGAGCCAGAAAGCGGCTGTCCTTGGGATTTAGCTCAAACCCCGGAAACCCTGATTCCCTACGTTATCGAGGAAGCTTATGAGGTGGTAGCGGCGATTAAAAGTGGTGATAAAACTGCCATTGCCGAGGAATTAGGCGATTTACTGCTACAGGTGGTTTTACAAGCTCAAATTGCCAGTGATGAGGGTAATTTTAGCCTAGAAGAAGTGGCTAGAGGCATCACTGATAAATTAATTCGTCGTCATCCCCACGTTTTCGGGGATCTATCCCTAGAAAATCCCGAACAGGTGCGTCAAAATTGGGAGAAAATCAAAGCTGAGGAAAAAAATGACCCGACTATTAGGGGCAAATTAACCCGTTATGCCCAAACCTTACCACCCTTGATCGGGGCGATGAAAATTTCTCGGCAAGCAGCGCGAGTCGGTTTTGATTGGGAAAATATCGCGGGAGTCTGGGAAAAATTTGGCGAAGAGTTGGCAGAATGGCACGAGTCCCTAGAATCGGGCGATAAAGAGCATCAACAGGCCGAATTGGGCGATTTACTCTTTACTATTGTCAATCTTGCTCGCTGGTATGATTTAGACCCCAGTATCGCTTTACAAGAGACTAATCTGCGTTTTATTCAACGTTTTTCCCTAGTGGAATCTGTGGCGGAAAAGCCTCTCCATGACTATACACTGGAGGAATTAACAGTTTTCTGGCAGCAAGCGAAAGCTAAGTTACATCAACCATCATCCTGGCAATAATGCAAGAGCAAGAAATTAATAAGGACAAATCTAAGAGTTTTTGGGCTTCTATTCGAGAAAATCTGCAAATTATCACTATAGCTTTAGTTTTAGCCCTACTGATCCGCACTTTTGTGGCTGAACCTCGTTTTATCCCCTCTGATTCTATGTTACCCACCTTAGAACAGGGCGATCGCTTAGTAGTGGAAAAACTTTCCTACGATTTCCATCCTCCTCGACGGGGGGATATCGTCGTCTTTGAACCGCCGGCACAATTACAATTACAGGGATACCAAAAGGACCAAGCTTTTATTAAAAGAGTGATTGCCACCGCAGGGGACGTAATTGCTGTCAAGGAGGGCAAAATTTATCTGAATAATCAACCCTTGGCAGAGGATTATATTCTCGAACCCCCTCAATATAATTTAATGCCTTTGCTCGTGCCGGAAAATAACTTATTTGTCATGGGAGATAATCGCAATAATAGCAATGACTCCCATATCTGGGGTTTTTTGCCCGAAAATAACGTGATTGGTAGGGCGGTTTTTCGCTTCTTTCCTTTTAATCGTTTGGGGATTTTAGGGGGGAATAGCTAACAGGAATTTTTAGTCTTGATGATGTTGAACAATTAAGACGGAACAGGGGGCATGATGGAGAACATAATTACTCACACTACCTAAGAATAACTCTCCTAGACCCGATCGCCCACGCCGACCGATGACAATTAAATCAATATTTTCCTCTCGCGCCACTTTACAGATAGTTTTGGCGGCATGACCGTAAATTTGCCGGTATTCTCCCTTGACACCCATTTCTCCCGCCTGATTAGCTCTTTTTTGCAACATTGCCACCCCTTTCTGCTCGAATTCTTCCCATTGTTGCCGCCAAAAATCGAGAGTGAGATCATTGCCCTGGGCGGGGTAAATATCGGCTAAATTGGGTGGAATCGGTAAAGGGCTATAATCTTCTTCAGGGGAAAGGACGTGCAGTAGTAGCAGGTTAGCTTCGTACTTACTGGCTAAGGATACAGCCTCCTTAAAAACACTTTCCCCCATCTCTGATAAATCTATTGCTATCAAGATTTTTTGATACATTTTTCAGCCTCTGCAGCCATGCCTTATTTAACGGAATCCGACGCTATTAGAAATGCGATCGATCACTTTTGCCATTATCCCATTCTTTGGTTAGATACGGAAGTAGCCGATTACCATAGCAAGACTCCCCGTTTGTCTCTGATTCAAATTCTGGCTGATTCCACGGACTTAACGGGGGAGCGGGTGACAATTTTGGATCTTCTTGATCGACCTGATCTTACTGACTATTTTATCACTAAAATCATGCTGGTTGACCGGATAGAAAAGGTTTTTCACAATGCTAGTTATGATTGTAAATTTTTTGGCGGTAAAAGCAAAGTTAAAAAAATCACCTGTACCCTAGAGTTAGCTAAAAAGGTTCCCTACTATATTGCTCCTTTACCCAATTATCAACTGAAAACCGTGGCTGAATGTCTTGGTCATTTTCCCACTATTGATAAAAGTGAACAGGGGGGTAATTGGGGCCAACGACCTTACCAAATGCAGGTTACACTTCATCTTGATAAGAAACGCTGTCAGAAATTGATTTTGTCTGACTATTTAACATTGCCAGAATTGAGATACAATTAAACAGGGATGTTAACAGACAAATAATGGCTAGAAAAAATTGCTTGCGGGGATAATCTAAATGACTGTAAAGATCGCTTATCTGGGGCCAGTGGGAACCTATTCAGAAACAGCCGCTTTAGCCTATGCTAACAGTTTACCACCCCAGCCTCATCAATTAATACCCTATCCTAGCATTGCCCTGGCCCTGCGATCGGTTGTCCAAAATCAGGCCGATTTAGCAGTGGTTCCGGTGGAAAATTCCACCGAAGGAAGTGTGGTAATGACTCTTGATGCTTTATGGCAATTACCCGGGTTACAGATTCAACAAGAATTAGTTTTACCGATTTCCCATGCACTTCTATCTCCTCGACAATCGCTAACAGAAATTAAAACCGTTTATTCTCATCCCCAAGCTTTAGCCCAATGTCAAAAATGGCTAGAAAATAATTTACCTACCGTGCCGATTATTCCCACCAATTCTACCACAGAAGCGATTCAAATTCTCGATCAAGAGGCTAATTCGGCCGCTATTGCTTCTCCCCGGGCAGCAAAACTCTATCATGTACCAATATTAACACAACCAATTAATGATTATCCCGATAATTGTACCCGTTTTTGGGTAATGGCTTTAACTTCCCATCCTCAAGGGGAGCGAATGTCCCTCGCTTTTCAAGTTTTAGATCAACCTGGTGCTTTAGTCAAACCCTTAGAAGTTTTTGCCAAACGTCAGCTTAATTTATCTCGGATCGAATCGCGACCAACTAAACGATCTTTAGGGGAATACATATTTTTTATCGATCTAGAAATTAATCTGGATCAACAGCATTTAATCGCAGAAACTTTAGAAGAATTAACCAATTATACCGATGCGATCGAGGTTTTTGGTGCTTATCAGGTAGTTAATTTACCTGTAGAAAGTTTAGAGGAATTATAAACTAAGTTGCCCAAAAACTACAGTAGTTAAATAGAGATATTTTAGCTTTTAAGAGAGGGAAGAATCGGCCAAGATGAGTTTTCCTCTGGGGTAGAATCAAGCTTTTTTTCCCTCACTAGAGGAAGAACAATTTCCACAGTTGTTCCTAAACCTCGACCTTGACTAGAGATAGTAATATCTCCCCCCATCATTTTCATCAAATTCTTAGAAATAGCTAATCCTAAACCCGTACCGCTAAATTTCCTAGTTGTGGAACCATCAATCATCACAAAAGGACGGAATAATTTTGATTGCTGCTGGGGGTCGATACCGATTCCTGTATCGATTATAGTAATAATAGCCTGTGGATATTCTAAGTGAGTTATCAGAGAAATAGTTCCCGTCTCGGTAAATTTAATTGAGTTAGAAATAACATTCAAAATTACCTGTTTTAATTTAGTGGTATCAGCATAGACTATCAGATTTTCTGGACACAAAATTCGATTAAATTTTAAGCGCTTGCTTTGCAGCGACGCTGTTTGTAAACTAACAACTTCATTGATAATTTGATGTAAATATACTGGTTCAGGATTAACGGAAAGTTTGCCCGCTTCTATTTTAGCAATACTGAGAATATCATCAATAATTTCCAAAAGATGTACGGCTGCATTATCCGCTTGTTGCAGATATTCTTTTTCCTCCTCTTCACTATTACAAAATCCATCCATAACGCAACGAATTGAGCCAATAATACCATTGAGAGGGGTGCGTAATTCGTGGGAAGTATTCGCCAAAAATTGGTTTTTTAATTGATTAGCATTTTCTGCTTCTTGCCAACTCTTAACTATTTCCTCTCCCCCAATGCGTAAACGTTCGATCATTTCCTCTAAGGCCGAGGCTAACTGATTAATTTCTCGAATATTAAAGTTTTGTGGTGTAATCTTTTGCGAAGGAATTTTCTGCATATTTAAGGCATAATCTCGCAGTTTTTCTAAAGGTATAGCTAAATCCCTGGCAATCAGTACAATAGCTACTAAATAAGCTAATAATAAACCAGAAATTAGATAAAAAATTGCCTCCCAAATTTGTTGTAGAGGAGCGAGAGCTTGAGGGAGGGGACTAATGGCTAAAACTACCCATTGTTGGGACGATTCTCCCGTAACTGGACTGGGGAGGGAACTATAACCCGCGACTAATTCTTTGCCATCTTTCTCGAAAGAAAATAAATGCAAGAAATTTTGTTTTCCTCGGATAGCATTATTGATAATACTATTTAAGCGTTCAGCATCAGCTTCTTGACTGATATGCTTACCAATGCGATGAAAATAGGGATGAGCGAGAATAATGCCATTTTCAGAAATAACCACGGGATAACCTGACAAAGAACCGGGTAAAACCTTCTCACCGTAAAGTAGAGAAGTTTGCAGAATCAGACTAGATTGTAATTGTCCTTGATTATCGTAGATGGGAACGGCAAAAACTAATTCTAATTGACGATTATTATTGGGAGATTTGGTTAAAAGTTGTCGAGGTAAACTTCTCACTAAAATATTTTCGATATTTCCAGCAAAGCTAGTCCGTTTTTCTGTCCATCTTTCCAGAGGCAAAACTTTGATAATTTCTGGTTCACAGGCTCGATTTAATAAAGGCTTCTTGGTTTTAATATCAATTAATTCCACACAGTTAATCTGATTAGGAAGCTGCGCTGTTAATTGTTGTAAAAAAGCTTTTTTTTCGGCTAAGGTTCCCTGTTTTAAAACCAGACTTTCACCCGCAGCGATCAGATTGGCCCGCAAAAATTGAATTGATTGGCCAATATTGTCTGCTTTTCTGATGGCACTTTCGGTGAGATTTTGACGGGCCGTTTCCAAAAAAGCCGATCGCGCCTTACGATAGGTAACATAAACCCCCATTAGTAGTACAGGTACACTGACCAAGAGTAAGCGAGAGAGCAGAATACGACGAAAGGAGGATTGACCGATAGACATAGGCAGAAATTGGTTTGATTCTGGCTATCAAACTCCAGACTATACTAGCCTATTCACCAATCGAACCAGGTGATATCCCTGATCATTTGCCATGAATCGTCCTCACACTACCGTTATTTTAGCCATGAGTGCCGATGGTAAAATTGCCGACGCCTACCAGTCAGCGGCCAGATTTGCCTCTGCTACCGATAAAATGCGTCTAGAACAACATTTATCCCGCATGGATGCCGCTTTATTCGGTGCTAACACCCTGCGCGCTTATCACACCAGTCTTCCTATCCGTCATGGCGATTTTCTCGCTTATCGTCAACAACGGGGATTATCCCCGCAGCCGATACAGATCGTTTGTTCTCATTCAGGACAGCTTGATCCCCAGATGAAATTTTTTCAGCAGCCTTTTCCTCGCTGGTTAATCACGGCAGCGGAAAAAGTGGCGGCATGGGAAAATCGGGGTTTATTTGAGCTTGTCTTAGTCTGCGGTGATTGGAAGGCTATTTTTAGGCAATTTACCGCTCTAGGTATCAAAAAACTGGCGATTCTGGGAGGAGGTGAATTAATTGCCTCTCTTTTAGCTGAAGATTTAATCGATGAAATCCATCTAACTATTTGTCCGTTGCTGTTAGGAGGCAATAAAGCGGCAACTCCCCTGGGGGGAACCGGATTTATGGCAGAATCTGCCAGAAAATTACGACTTTTGAGCGTGGAAACCGTGCAAGAAGAAATTTTCCTACATTATTCCCTTGAACGGCAGTCCCATAAATCTCAAAACTAGATTACCTTAAATAAAAAGGTTGACTTATCTTGTCCCATGGTAGAACAGCTTAAACCTCAATATTCTGTCGCTTGGATTGATAAAATGAGTGAGATTCCCCAACAAAAATGGGATGCTCTCGCTCAACCCCTAACTACTCCCTTTCTCGAGTGGCAATGGTTACATAATATCGAAACTTCTGGCAGCGCCACGGGACGCACGGGGTGGCAACCTGCTCATCTAACAGTTTGGTGCGGTGCTGAGTTAATTGCCGCCGCTCCTTTGTATATTAAAAGTCATAGTTACGGTGAATTTGTCTTTGACCACCAATGGGCAGATCTTTCCCATCGTTTGGGGATTAGATACTATCCGAAACTGTTAGGAATGACCCCTTTTACTCCAGCGGTGGGTTATCGTTTTTTAATTGCTCCGGGGGAAAATGAACTGGAGATTACTGCTTTAATGATAGCGGCGATCGATCATTTTTGTGACCAAAATCATCTGTCGGGTTGTCATTTTCTTTTTGTCGATCCCCAATGGCGAATTTTAATGGAAAATTTTGGCTTTACTCCCTGGTTACACCATAGTTATATTTGGAATAACAAGGGTTTTCAAAGTTTTGAAGATTATCTGACGGTTTTTAATGCTAATCAACGCCGCAATATTAAACGGGAACGGAAAGCGGTGACTAATGCGGGGTTAATTATTAAAACTCTGGCCGCCGAAGAAATTCCCCATCATTTATTCCCGTTAATTTATCGGTTTTATAGCAGTACCTGTGATAAATTTTACTGGGGAAGTAAATACCTGACACAGAAATTTTTTGAACAATTATATCCGAATTATCGTCAGCGAGTAGTTTTGATTACTGCCTACCAAAATGAAAAGGATACTAAACCGGTGGGTTTATCTTTTTGTATTCGCAAAGATACTAATCTTTATGGTCGTTACTGGGGCAGTTTTCAGGAGTACGACTGTTTACATTTTGAAGCTTGTTACTATCAACCGATCGATTGGGCAATTAGTCAAAATATTACCATGTTTGACCCCGGTGCGGGAGGACAACACAAGAAAAGACGGGGTTTTCCCGCCACCGCTAATCACAGTTTACACCGTTTTTATCATGGCAAAATGACTCGAATTCTCGGCAATTATATCCAAGAAATTAATCAAATGGAACAGGAAGAAATCGAGGCAATTAATCAAGATTTACCCTTTTCTAAGAGAGAAATTGAGTTGAACGAGTGATTTAGATAGGGTTTGTCTCTATTAGTGCAATCAACTATGAATACGAGGTTCCGGGTGTAGAGTAGTGAGAATTTCACTTTCGATCGCCGCTAGAGTTTCTAAACGTTGCTCGATCACTGTCCGTTCAAAATAATCCGCTGCTAATAGCCAATAAATACCATAATGACGCGCTTCGGAAGCCATGAGACTGCGGTAAAATTTGCCTAAATCGGGATCAGGACAATATTCTCCCAATAAACCTAATCTTTCGTGGGAACGCGCCTCGATTAAAGCTGATATTAACAGAGAATCCAAAAGGCGATCGGGTTCTTGGTGACGAATCTGCGCCTTTAATTTAGCACCATAAGGGGGAGAATTTAAGGGAGCGAGGGGAATTCCCCATTTATCTAACCATTGATTGACCTGTTCAAAATGTTCTAATTCCTCTTGGGCGATCGCTGTTAATTTCCGCACGAGGGAAGCGTAGGAAGGATAACGAAACATGAGATTTAAGGCCACTCCTGCCGCTTTTCGCTCACAATGGGAATGATCGAGCAGAATAATCTCTAAATTATTAATTGCCTGTTCTATCCAATCCTCAGAGGTGGCACTGACTAATAAATTAATCTTTCCCATCGTCGCTGATTCCAATGTGCTGCATCTTTCACCCTAACCCAAAAAGTCGAACAACACCAGTCAAAAACTAAGGACACGGCTTCTGTGATAGCCTAGATGATTGGTGAAGCATAAACACGGCCAATCAATCAGATGGATTTTTTACTGGAAGTCGGTACAGAAGAACTACCCGCAGATTTTGTCGATAGCGCGATCGCACAATGGCAGGAAAGAGTTAGCAAGAGTTTAGAGACGGAATCTCTAGATGCGACTGCTATTCAAGTTTACGCAACCCCGCGCCGTTTGGCCGTGTTAATCACAGGATTACCAAGGGAGCAAGAAGCTCGCAGCGAGGAGATCAAAGGACCGCCAGTTAGTGCAGCCTACAAAAATGGCCAAATTACCCCCGCTGGTGAGGGTTTTGCTCGAAAACAGGGAGTTAGCACCGACGCTTTCTCCATTCGTGCCACAGACAAAGGAGAATTTGTCTATATTGAAAAAACGATTCCGGGTCGTCAAACAGCCGAGATTTTAACTGAATTAATTCCCCAATGGATTACCCGTTTGGAAGGAAGACGTTTTATGCGTTGGGGAGATGGAGACTTAAGATTTCCCCGGCCAATTCGTTGGTTATTAACTTTAGTGGATGGGGAAGTTTTGCCCCTAGAATTAATTAATGGCTCTACCACTTTAACCAGCGATCGCTTAACTTTTGGTCATCGCATTCTACACCCACAATCCTTAGCCATTAGTCATCCCCAAGCATATTTAACCAGTTTGCGATCAATTTTTGTGGAAGCGGATCCGCAAGTGCGTCAACAGATAATTACTGATCAGATTACCACCCTAGCCAAAAAACTCAAGGGAGTGGCAGAAATTCCCGCCGATTTATTAGCAGAAGTGACTAACTTAGTCGAATATCCCACGGCAATTGTCGGCAAATTTGACGATGAATTTCTGGAATTACCCCCGGAAGTAATTATTACCGTGATGGTGACACACCAGCGTTATTTCCCAGTCAAAACTCCCCAGGGTTTGTCACCCTATTTCATCACTATTTCCAATGGCGATCCCCAGAAATCTGAGATTATTTCCGCGGGAAATGAAAGGGTTATCCGCGCGCGGTTAGCTGATGCCAGATTTTTCTATACTGCCGATTGTGATGAACCCTTAGATAGTTTCCTTCCCCAACTGGAAACCGTCACTTTCCAAGAAGAATTGGGAACCATGCGCGATAAAGTCGATCGAATTATGGAAATTGCCCAGATGATTGTCGAACAGTTAAATCTCGATGAACAAAGTCGCAGTGATATAGAGTCCACTGCCATGCTTTGTAAAGCGGATTTAGTTACCCAAATGGTCTATGAATTTCCCGAATTACAGGGAGTAATGGCGGAAAAATATGCTTTAATTAGTGGTGAATCGGCCGTAGTTGCCCGGGGCATTTTTGAACATTATCTGCCTCGCAATGCCGGGGATAGACTCCCGGAAACAATAACCGGTCAAGTGGTGGGAATTGCTGATCGCTTAGATACTTTAGTCGGTATTTTTGGACTGGGAATGCTGCCCACTGGTTCCTCAGATCCCTTCGCTCTCCGTCGGGCTGCCAATGCAATAATTAGTATTATCTGGTCAGCCGATTTTAACATCAATCTTTTGGCATTAATTGAGCAAATAGCTCAGGATTTTGTCACCAGTCATCCCGATAAACCCAACCCAGTCAATCTGATTAAAGATTTCTTTTTACAACGTCTGCAAACTCTCTTAATTGATGATTTGAGGATAGATTACGATCTCGTTAATGCAGTTTTAGGGGAAAACGATCCAGAGTATAAGTCTCGCGCTTTAGAAAATTTATTAGATACCCGTGAACGCGCCCGCTTTTTATCCCAAATTCGTCAGGATGGTCAGTTAGCCAACATCTATGAAACCGTCAATCGCTCGACCCGTTTAGCACAAAAAGGAGATTTAGATACAACTACCCTAGAAGCCAAGGGAATCATCGATAAGGAGTTATTTGAACAATCCTCCGAATCAGCATTTTATGACGCTTTAATTACCCTAATTCCCGAAACTATCAGCGCAAGAGAGCAAAGAGATTATCAGCGTCTCGTCACTGCTTTAACGGCAATTTCTCCCCTGGTGGCTGACTTTTTTGATGGCGAAAATAGTGTGTTAGTGATGGCAGAAAAAGAATCTGTCCGTCGCAATCGTTTAAATCTGTTGGGTTTACTGCGAAATCACGCCCGAGTCCTAGCAGATTTTGGCGCAATTGTCAACTGAAATGGCCGATTCTGAACTACAGCAACAAGTCCAAAGATTACATCGACTGACGGTATGGGGTCGTTGGTTATTCGTGTTGGGTTGTTGGTTAGGGATTGGTTCGGCGAGTTTATGGGTTTTATGGGATGATATAGCCTTAATGAGGCAATATTTTACTTGGACAGCCCTTAGATACGCTTTAGCTTTCAATTACTGGCCTTCTATCGGTCTAGCCTTTTGTGTTGCCATTACAGGAGCAGTGTTAGTCTGGCAAAGTCGCAACATTATTTTAGGACTTTCCCCCAGAGAAAAACTGCGCTTAGAGCAACGGGTGCAGAAAATTCGGGCCGAAGGGTCGCGTCATCCCCTCTGGCGCTGGATCTTAAAAAGCAGGAAAAAAGACTTACAATAATAAAGCTTTGCTGAAAGCTGACGGCTAGAATCCCCACTAGATATAATTCTTTACGCAACAACTCTTGACTTTTGAATCCACTTATGACCGTGACTCCCCAAGCTCCTCCGAAAACTCGCCGCGTGGTTTTTCCCTTCACCGCTATTGTCGGCCAGGAAGAAATGAAATTATCCCTAATGCTCAACGTCATCGACCCCAAAATTGGCGGGGTGATGATTATGGGGGATCGAGGTACGGGAAAATCGACCACAATTAGGGCTTTAGCTGACCTTTTACCAGAAATTGACGTAGTTGCTAACGATCCCTTTAATTCTGACCCCAATGATCCCGATTTAATGAGCGATGAGGTGCGGCAAAAGGTGGACGAGGCCATTCCCTTGACCATTGCCAAGAAAAAAGTCACTATGGTAGATTTGCCCCTCGGTGCGACGGAGGATCGGGTCTGTGGCACGATTGACATCGAAAAGGCCCTGTCAGAAGGGGTAAAAGCTTTTGAACCGGGTTTGCTGGCCAAAGCTAACCGCGGCATTCTCTATGTGGATGAAGTCAATTTACTTGACGATCACCTCGTCGATGTGCTATTGGATTCGGCCGCTAGTGGTTGGAATACGGTGGAACGGGAAGGAATTTCCATTCGTCACCCGGCCCGGTTTGTTTTGGTGGGATCTGGCAACCCAGAAGAGGGAGAATTGCGCCCACAACTGCTCGATCGCTTCGGAATGCACGCCGAGATTCACACCGTCAAAGAACCACCTCTACGGGTCAAAATCGTGGAACAGCGTGCGGAATTTGATGGCAATCCGATCTCGTTTTTAGAGAAATATAACTTAGAACAGGAAGAACTGCAAAGAAAGCTCGTGGAGGCCCAGAATCTTTTGCCTTCTGTGGAGCTTGATTATGATCTGCGGGTGAAAATTTCCGAGGTTTGTTCCGAGTTAGACGTGGATGGATTGCGCGGCGATATCGTTACCAATCGCGCCGCTAAAGCTCTGGCCGCTTTGGAAGGACGGACAACTGTGACAGTAGATGATATCCGTCGGGTAATTGTTCTCTGTTTACGTCACCGTTTGCGGAAAGATCCGCTAGAATCGATCGATTCTGGTTATAAAGTCTTGAAAGCTTTTAATCGCGTCTTTGGATTAGAGGAAAATTCCTAAACCCCACTTTACCCTCTCCCCGAAGAGAGGGTTTTTGACTGGATTTAGAGATGAAGGCCAAAAAGCAGTAGATGTGGGCAAATAAGCTAGAGTTCTATAGTCTGAAATTAGCCAATCAAAAAACACCTCATTTTTTGTATCAACTTTTACTAGAAAGCGTCAAAAATCATATTAATTCATCCTCAGAGGTCATCTTAACCTAAATTTTTGTATAACTTATAGAAATTAAAATGATATTTTAGTATCTGTCATCCCTTAAAAAATGGCGCTTTTTCTGGCATTTGTTCAACCTTAATTAATTTAATTTGAGACTCAGCGACTTCTCCGGTATCTTGAGCAATTAAACCCTCGACACTGTGGCGATCTTCTCCTTGAGACATGAGATAACGTTCAATTAAAGGCAAACCCCTGTGTTTGTTAAGCAGGGAGTGGGGAGTGGGGAGTGGGGAGTCGGGAGAATAAATAAAATAATCTCCTGTCTCGGAGTCTCGGAGTCTCCTGACGACCGACTCCTGATGGCTGATAGCGGAAATAACTGATCTGATCCCCTAGCGTGATAAGCTGAGTATTGGCTAATTTTACAAAAAATTAAGACTTTCCCCTTGTGGGAGTTATCAGCTAAAACCCAGAGTAGACATAAACAATGGTAGCGACAACAGAAACTAACGTTGGTAAAATCGTCCAGATCATCGGTCCGGTCATCGATGCCGAATTTCCCAGTGGCAACCTGCCCCGTATTTATAATGCCTTAACCGTAAAAGGAACTAACTCCGCCGGTCAAAATTTATCCGTTACTTGTGAAGTACAACAGTTACTCGGTGATAACCAAGTGCGGGCCGTTGCCATGAGTACCACCGATGGTTTAGTGCGCGGTATGGATATCGTGGACACCGGCGCAGCGATTAGCGTTCCCGTGGGTAAATGCACCCTCGGTCGGATTTTTAACGTTCTTGGTGAACCCGTGGACGAAAAAGGACCGGTTAACGTCACCGAAACCTCTCCTATTCACCGTCCCGCTCCCAAATTAGTCGATCTTGAAGTAACACCGACGGTTTTTGAAACCGGTATCAAGGTGATTGACCTGCTCACCCCCTACCGTCAAGGGGGCAAAATCGGCCTCTTTGGGGGTGCTGGTGTGGGCAAAACCGTCATTATGATGGAATTAATCAACAATATCGCCATTCAACACGGGGGTGTCTCGGTTTTTGGCGGTGTGGGTGAAAGAACCCGCGAAGGAAACGACCTCTACAACGAGATGATCGAATCGAAGGTAATCAACGCTGATAACCCCGAAGACTCGAAAATCGCCCTCGTTTACGGTCAGATGAACGAACCCCCCGGAGCGAGAATGCGCGTCGGTCTCTCCGCTTTGACCATGGCCGAATACTTCCGCGATGTCAACAAGCAAGACGTACTCTTATTTATTGATAATATCTTCCGTTTCGTGCAAGCTGGTTCGGAAGTATCGGCGCTCCTCGGTCGGATGCCTTCTGCGGTAGGATACCAACCCACCCTCGGCACTGACGTAGGCGACCTGCAAGAGCGGATTACCTCCACCAAAGAAGGATCGATCACTTCCATCCAAGCAGTCTATGTACCGGCGGATGACTTGACTGACCCCGCTCCCGCTACTACCTTCGCTCACTTGGACGGAACCACTGTACTATCCCGTGGTCTGGCTTCCAAAGGTATCTATCCGGCGGTAGATCCCCTCGGTTCCACCAGCACCATGCTCCAAGCTGATATCGTCGGTGATGAACACTACGGCACCGCTCGCGCCGTCCAATCTACCCTGCAACGCTATAAAGAGTTACAGGACATCATCGCTATTCTCGGTTTAGACGAATTGTCGGAAGAAGATCGTCTCACCGTTGACCGCGCTCGCAAAATTGAGCGTTTCCTCTCGCAACCTTTCTTCGTGGCCGAAGTTTTCACCGGTTCCCCGGGTAAATACGTTACCCTCGCTGATACGATCAAAGGCTTCCAGATGATCCTCAAAGGTGAACTCGATAGCTTACCCGAACAAGCGTTCTATATGGTCGGCAATATCGATGAAGCGATCGCTAAAGGCGAAAAACTCAAAAAAGGCTAATTAAAAGTCAGTAGTAACCGCTAAACGCGGTTACTTAACCCAGAAATCTGCCAAAATTATCGTTATTATCACCAATGAGCATTACAGTACGGGTTATTACACCCGATCGCATTGTCTGGGATAACGTGGCTGAAGAAGTAATCCTACCCAGTTCCACGGGACAATTAGGTATTCTTAGTGGTCACGCTCCTTTATTAACTGCCCTGAATATTGGCGTAATGCGAATTCGACCGGGGAAAGACTGGGAAAATATCGCAGTTTTGGGCGGTTTTGCCGAAGTCGAAAATAATGAGATCAAAGTCCTCGTTAATGGGGCGGAATTAGGCTCAAAAATCGATAAAGAAAAAGCTCGCGCCGAATACGAACGGGCCCAAACTCGTCTCGATGAAGTCAGTAAAGGGGATGACCGTCGCAAAACTATCCAAGCGCAACAATCATGGCGCAAAGCTCGTGCTAGATACCAGGCCGCTGGCGGTTTAGTATCGGTTTAAACCAAACCAAATTAAATTAAAGCAAAATCGGGCGGGTTTATATAAACCTACCCGATTCTTTTTCAGTGATCAGTGATCAGATTTGAGGTTTCAGTGAATACTGTTATTGAGAAGTTGCTGTTCTCCTACTGACCGGTGATCACTGAAAAAGTTTCCTGTTTTCCGTTGCCTAAAACTGGAGATTTTGTCGCTCCCCATTAAGATAACTGCTATAAATTAATTGCTACCACTAAAAACAACTTCGGGGAATTTTAACTGTGCATCGGCCATGGGGATTTGTCGGCCTTGATTGCGTAACTCTTGCCAAAAATTAATCACTTCTGTGGCTTTGTTGAGAACATCAACGCGATCGGACTCATCAATCCAGTGTTTTGCTTCTAACTCCTCTTGCAGTTGTTGCCAAGCATCATGACGCGGCCAGAAAAAATAAGCGGTGAGGGGGCTAGTTCCTTTGCCGACCACCTGATCCACAGCGATCGCTAGGTTTTGATCTAACCACAATGCTTTTAAAATAAACTTTGATTCGGAACTGACTGTCATTGTTAATCTTTAATCGTACAATTCTCGATTATATCATCTTTTGAGTCAATTTTCAAAAAGTCAGTTTTTAACTATTCTTTCCTATTTTTTCGCTAATAACCACTATGTTTCCAGAAACAGACTCTTTACCTCGTAAACAAATCGGTGTGGCCGTAATTAGAGATGATCGAGATTTAATTTTAATCGATCGCCGTCTGGCCAAGGGACTCTTAGGGGGTTTTTGGGAATTCCCCGGCGGCAAAATCGAAGGCAATGAAACGGTACAAGAATGTATTAAACGGGAGATATTAGAAGAAATTGGCATTGAAATCGCAGTTGATAGTCATTTAATCACTATCGATCACACCTATAGTCATTTTCTGGTTAATCTACAGGTATATAACTGTCGTTATCTCAGCGGCCAAGGGAGAGCGATCGAATGTGAAGAAATCCGCTGGGTAACTATCCAGGAACTAGATCATTACACTTTCCCCCCGGCCAATCAAGAGATTATCAGAGCCTTAAAAGACATGGTAAACTCGAAATGATTGCTGTTAATCGTCGAGTGATTATGCTTAATCCTTCTATTCGTCAAGAACCCCGCTATGAACCGGCCGCGGTTATTCCCCTAAAAAAAGACGCTTCCATTGTTGAGTGGTTGGAAAAAAATAATCGCATAATTCCCCGGGATAAAGTCGCCGAACCGGATCTGACTCTCGAAGAAGATGTGGAACTATCTGAACTCATGGATGTCGATGATATCAGTTATGATGACGACGAGGATGAATTAGTCTTAGATGAAGATTAATACCGTCTTCTTTGGCAAATTTTCCCCCTATCTGGCGCTTTAGTCGTGAACGCTAACATTTTTTCCGCCCCTATCTTCAAAAAACCCACTGGAACCCATCTCCTGATTCTACTAACGGGACTACTATTTCTGTTAGTAGTTTTTTTTCAGTCCACTAATTCCCTGTTACTGCCCCTGATTGCCACAACGCTAATTAGTGCTGGTTTTGGTTGCTGGGTAGTGCCAATGCTACGGCGCTTGAAAATGGGTCAGATTATGCGCGAAGATGGACCCCAGGCCCATTTAAAGAAAGCAGGAACCCCGACGATGGGAGGCAGCTTTTTTGTCCCGGTAGCCCTTATTTTCGCTTTAATCTGGTCTAAATTCGCTCCTAATGTGGTGGCGGTTGCTCTGCTGACCTTTATTTACATGGGTATCGGTTGGTTAGATGATTGGCAAATTCTGCGTTATAAGTCAAATAAAGGCTTATCTCCCCGCATGAAGTTAATTTTACAGATAACGGGGGCGGTGCTTTTTTGCCTCTGGATGTTAGTCAATCAAGTGAGTACCGATATCAGCCTTTGGGGTCGATTAGTGATTCCTTTGGGCTTTTTCTTCTGGATTTTGGCGGGATTTGTCCTTGTGGCTGAAAGCAACGCTACTAATCTCACCGATGGGGTGGATGGATTAGCGGGGGGAACGGGTGCGATCGCTTTTTTAGGTTTAGCCATTATTATCGCTCCTAGTCATCCGGATTTAGGGATTTTCTGCGCTTGTTTTAGTGGTGCTTGTCTAGGTTTCATTTTTCATAACTGCAACCCTGCTAAAGTGTTTATGGGTGATACGGGTTCCCTCGCTTTGGGAGGTGCTTTAGCGGCGGTGGGTTTAATTACTGGACATCTCTGGGGATTATTTTTAATTAGTGGTCTGTTCTTTCTGGAATCTCTTTCGGTAATCGCTCAGGTTGTCTATTATAAAGCCACAAAAGGGCCCGATGGCAAGGGCAAAAGATTATTAAAAATGGCTCCTTTTCATCATCATTTAGAATTAAGTGGTTGGACAGAAACCCGAATTGTGGGAGCTTTTTATCTGGTTAATGCAGTTTTGGTTGTCTTGGCGATTTGGAGCAGTTAACTTAAGTGCTAAAGGAAAGACCACAACCGCAGGTATTTTGGGCGTTGGCATTGGTAAAACGGAAACCACCACCCATTAGATCCTCTGAATAGTCTAATTTTAAAATTTCTAGGTAGCGATCGCTGTCAGGATCGACTAAAATATTAATGCCCTGACTTTGATAAAAGCGATCGTTTTCTCCCGCAATATCGGTTAATTCGAGATGGTAGTGAAGTCCCGAACAACCACCGTTTTTTACTGCCAAACGCAGATAGGAACCCCTCAGGCGACGGCTTTGACTCCAACGTTCAATTTCTCTAGCGGCGACGGGACTTAATTCGATCATTGTTTTTGAGACTATTGTGACAATAATATCAAGTTATTGTGACGTTGTACCACAGTTGTTGTCCAACTTTATGTTAAGAAATATGTGACTGCGGGGTATTAAAATCTAGCTTAGAATACAGTTTTTTGGGGGTACGTATGAAACTCTCGGAAAGTCAGTTCATGGGATGCTAAATTTATTTATGCAAAATTTTCGGGTCAAGACGACTTTAACTTCAGTGGTGATCTTCAGCCTTAGTGCTTTTGGTATCTCCATGACAGCACAAGCAACAACAGTTGTAACAGTGGGAACAAACTTCAGGGGAACTTCCCGCTCCCAAAGTGACCTCTTCTTTTATCCTCCAGATACAATGGGAGCAGTCGGACCAAACCACATCGTCGAGCTAATTAACGGTTCCTACGCCGTCTATAACAAAAGTGGCTCCGTTCTAAGCCGCATCTCCCTCAACCAGTTCTGGCAGAATGCAGGGGCAACGCCTGCGGGTAGTTACGCTTTCGATCCGAGAGTGAATTACGACCCCTTCAGCAATCGTTGGTTTGCTGCGTCGGTGGACAATACTGGGGGGATCAACAATTTCCTGGTTGCTGTTTCTAAGTCATCCAATCCACTGGACGGTTGGAATGGCTATGCTATCCCTAGCGATACTCCCGCTAACTCCCGCTGGGCTGATTTTGACACCCTGGGTTTCAACGGACAGAGTGTCACCCTCTCTGCCAATATGTATCCCATCAGTTCGGATCCTGTCACAACAACCATCCTCACCTTCGATAAAGCGCAACTAATAGCAGGAAACCCCAACGCCAGGACAATTTTCCCAAATAATAACCCCGGTGATACCGGCTTCACTGTCCAGCCAGTGGTTGACCTGGACAACCGCAACAACCCCCATCCCTTGTTATCCGGCTACAATACCCTGGCTGGCCAGTTCAAGCGATCAGATATTACCGGAAACCCAGCCGCAGCAACACTCAGCACCACGGGAGGATTGATATCTGTTACCCCCGATGGTGAGCCGCTGACGGCGCGACAACCAGGCGGACCCAATAACGTCGATACAGGAGATCTTGGCTTCAGTTCCAATGTGGTTTATCAACTTGACTCTCTAGGCTCTAATTCCTTCTGGGGTGTTCAAACAGTAAAAAGTCCTGTCAGTGGAGCATCTTCGGCACTGCGCTGGTTTGAGATTGATGCTAATACCAATTTGCTCCGCCAAGAGGGATTAATTTATGATCCGACTGGACAAGAAGATTATTACTATGGCTCCCTCGCGGTCAATGATCATCGACAAGTAATAATTGGTTTTAGTTGTTCGGGTCCTAACCTATTTATTAGCAGTTGTGCGGTAGTTGGTGAAGATTCTGGCGGAACGACAACCTTTGGTAATCGTCTGCTTCTGAAGCAGGGGGCTGCCTCTTACGAAATATTAAGCGGTGGTTTCAACCGCTGGGGCGACTACAGTGCTACTGTCCTCGACCCTTCTGATCCGACGGGGAGAACTTTCTGGACTTTTCAGGAGTTTGCTGCCGGTAGTACGGAATGGTCAACTCAGATTACTGAAATTAAACTCAGTCAAGTTAATGTACCAGAATCCAGTTCTGTTTTCAGTCTCCTCGCCCTCGGTACACTCGGCGCAGCTTCAACCCTCAAGCGCAAACTTAAGCCATAAAAGTCGGCTGAATTGCCCACCAAAAACACAATAAATGCCCCTTCATTCAGTCGGTTGAGGGGGTTTTATTTTTTCCCCGTTGCACTGGAGCGACTTCCAAACAAGTTTCTTCAACTTCTTCAGGGGAAATGGCGATCACTATCAGTACAATCAAAAAAACCAAAATCTAGAACTCTTGCAAATTAATTATATGTTATAATGATGGGTTGACTAATTTTCCCCAAAAAATTAGTTAATCAGTACATTCGTCCTGAATGAAAACTTGAAGTTTAACTTTTAACTCAAAACTCTTTAGAGCTGCTTTAATTTGGTTATCAAAACCTCTTTA
>SFCA01000047.1:0-2937 GCA_007095475.1 Microcystis aeruginosa Ma_QC_C_20070703_M131
TCGTTGATTTTGTCGGTAAATCAATGGCAGATGGTGTCATTGTCGTCAACAGTCCTTCCTAATATTTAATAAGCTCTCATAAACTGCCCGCAACTAAGTAGGTGCATTAAATTAATTATAAAATAGACATCTAGGTGGACAATGCCTGCAATTAGTTCATACACTATCATCAACTTCAACTCCTAGCGCTCTTAATTTTGCTGCCAAGCGTTCGGCTCGTTGCTTTTCCTGTTCAGCCCGTTGCTTTTCCTGCTCGGCCAACTCCTCTATGGTGGGGAGCAATTGCCCCGCTGCTGTTGCCCAACGTAGCCAAGTAATCGGCTCTTGTTCATCCCCATAAATTCCCTGCCACCGCACTAACACTAGCCCTAATATTTCGCTGCTGAACCTGCCTTGAGCATCTGGGTTTAAAGATTTATAAACACCCCCTTCTAAGCGATGTCCCGCTAAATCTTCTGGGTCAAAGGGATCATACCAAAAGTATTCTGTCACCCGCAAACGATTCTGATAGATAAGCTTTTTCTCTTCTTTATCTTTTTTGGCTGTACTCTCAGAAAGCAACTCAATCACTACATCAGGAGCTTTTTCTTCTTCCCAGACGACCCAGCTTTTCCGTTCTCTTCGAGGCACGTCCACAACGACAAATACATCAGGTCCGCGATAATCCTCGTTACGCACTTGATTGGGGCTAAAGTAAACAAACATATTGCCTCCGACAAACGCTTCCCGTCCCTGGGTTTTTAACCACCCGGAGAGAGGTCTGACTAATAACTGCATTTGCAGTCCGTGTCGCTGGGTTTCCATGGCAATACCATCATCAGAAGGTAGCTCATCTTGGGTCGGTGGTAGCTTGATCCCTAGTGGGTTAGCTGCAATTAGGAGGGTTTCTTGAGCCATTGGTTGGTTGGGGTGAACAACTGATGCCACTTTCTTATCATAAACCATTGTCAATGTCAACCCAATTGCGATCGCATCTGCGCCGTCAAGCCTTCGGCTCGTTTTAGGTTATGTGATTTTGTCAAGATTCTCTGACTCTATTACAATTCTAACCTTTTGTGTAAATCTGACAATTTTTCAGGATAGGGTCATCTATGTTTTTCTCTGACTCTACAAGTTGATAATTATTCTCATAGAGTAATTGTAAAAAAGTGCCACGAAGATTATCAGCGACCTTTAGGGGGCAGACCGTGACAATTGGATTAAATTTCTTGAGAGCATAAGTAAAACGGGACTGAAAAGAATCGTCCTCAGAGAAAATAGAAGTTATCTCGGGATAAAACAATACTTTTCTGTTTTTATGAAGATAATAGTATGATTCAACCCAATCGGAAATTAGAATTGATGGGCGGTTTAGTTGCTTTTCTAATGTATCTACTCTCTCAGACAAGCTTGCTAAAGCAGACATTTGTGAATAGCTGTTAGGGCTTTTCAAATTGGATATAGTTAAAGGGATAAATTTTACACAAGCGATTAGGGACATAATAATAAAGGGCATGACTAATACACTGACAAGGGAGAGTCTTAATAACTCAAACGAATTGGGCAATAGGATTGGCAAAAACTCCCTAAATGCCATTTTATTCTGCATCAATTCTGGTTCAGATTCAGACATTTTTTCTCGATAAGAACTAAAGACATAATCAATCAAGCAACCATAGGAAAGAAAGAAGGGAAGTGATACAGCTAACAAATTCCAAGGATGACTTCTATTGACAAAATAAAAGAGGCTAACTATTCCCCAGATGGCAATTACAAAACGATACTTAGCGTTTTTATCCTCAATATGACTCTGAAAAGATTGTATGATGTTAAAACCGTAAATAACCACAAATATCATCCACATATTATCTGGAAAAGGCAAACCACCAAAGCCAGAGCCAAATTTAAAAGTAGAAGCCGTATGATTAGAAAAGTTGATAAATTCTCCAGCAATAATTCTAAAGCCAAAAATAACTATGAACATGATAATGATAAGATTGATACTAAATAATGTTAATTTTTTAACCATGTTTTTTGCGCTAAAACCATCTATTTTAAACTCATTCCAAATGTAGATAAAGAAATACATAATCAAGACAGATACACCAGAATCAAAATTATTTAACAGAGCGATTGCCACTAGAAAATCTAGAAGCAAATCTCGTAAATTAATTGTTAAAAATCCAACGGAAAAAGTAGCTTGATCGAAAATTTTTCTTTCAAATATATAGAGCGAAGTGACCAGCAAAAGACAAGGAAATAAAGTTCTTAAAGGAAAATATTGAAAGACCAAATCTTGGATTAGTACCCTCATATGGAAATAACCCCAATATAAGCAGCTAATAAATACTAAAATTCTGAACAATGGATTTTTGTAGATAGCTTTAACTATTAAATAGTAAAGAATAATCTGAAGGGCAATCAAACTACACACAACAATTTTAATAGACAATAGACTATTTCCCATTAATCGTGATAGTGGGCCAAGCCAAAGATAATATCCGCCATATAAACTTATAAATCCATCGTCAACAAGGGGAATAAAAGGGGAATCACTATTAATGGCCGCCAATGGGAAGAGAACCACATTAAAATGGTAGTTCGATTGATCAGTATAAACCAGACTCCAAGCAACTGATGTCACCGTTACTAAAACGCCAATAAAAACTATATTCTCAATCAATAATGTTCTCAAAAATTTACGAAGGGAAAATAAATGTAAGAGAAAGAAGAAAATAACTGTTAAAATTAATGCGGCTGGAATTAGCACCAAAAAATTCAAGCTTGATAAATAAGTTGTCAGTTTATCTGAATTGGATGACATCTCGGGTCTAATATAAGAACTCTTGCAAATTAATTATATGTTATAATGATGGGTTAACTAATTTTCCCCAAAAAATTAGTTAATCAGTACATTTGTCCTGAATGAAAACTTGAAGTTTAACTTTTAACTCAAAA
>SFCA01000048.1:0-3421 GCA_007095475.1 Microcystis aeruginosa Ma_QC_C_20070703_M131
GTGGTCAAATGCCCAAAAGAGGACTAAATTTAATATGGGAGTGGCTTGATCTACACCAATCTGAACTATTGGAGAACTGGGAAAATGCGCGTCAAAGAAAACCTCTTAACAGAATCGATCCCCTTCCCTAAAAAGGAGCTATTTCTTCATGTTATCTGTGTGGAATATCTGGATAAGTATCAACTAAAGCTAACCTTTAATAATGGAATAGAAGGGATTGTAGATTTAGAACAAGAATTGTATGGAGAAATCTTTGAACCCTTAAAAGATAAAAGTTTATTTCAAAAAGTATATGTAAATAGTCGGACAATAGAATGGCCAAACGGAGCAGACTTTGCCCCTGAATTTTTATTTGAAATTGCTCTCGACAAGCAACCGGTTAGTATGGTCGGTGATCCTGTAGGGTACGCTAATAAAATGTAACGTACCAAATTGTTTTTTTAACAATAATTATCTGATTTGCGATTATTTTGGACTTTAGTGCGATCAGGTTTTCTTTTCATGGTGTGATCGCTTTTTAAGAAGTGCGATCGCTAATTGCCGTCTTGACTGAAAAAATAGTTACTTAACGCGCTTTTTTGCTTTTAATCATGACGAATTTGTAATTATTCTGCGTTACGCTAACACATCCTAGCGTGCTACTATTCTGGTCAGTGATTCTTTACAGTAACCAGATGCGATCAATGATTCAGACGGATCAACAGTTTCCCAGTGTCGGTAGTCAGACTAAGGGACTTTTGGTTAATGCCGATGGTTCTGTGGATATTTATTTCGGGCCGAAACCGCTTGCGGGTAAGGAAAATAATTGGGTGCAGACAAATCCTGGCACGGGTTGGAATACGATTCTTCGACTTTATGGCCCGCTCGATCCTTGGTTTGATAAGACTTGGCGACCAGGGGAAATTGAGTTATTGAAATAGTCCTATTGAGAATATGGCTGAATCGCCGATTTGTTGCTTGGGTTGAGGTGATAGAATACAATATTGCCTTTTTTCTGGCTAATAAAATTGGCGATCATATTTCATGACTTTTTACGAATGTATGACAACTAATATAACTCAACAAAATAACCAAAATAATTTTAGTTTTGCCAAGTTTAAAGAGCAAATAACTGCTCGTAGAATTGACCTAAATAAAGCTATAGATAAAGTTAAACAAGACCATTATGTTAAAGAAGATAAGCAAAAAAAAGAACTATCCCCAATTATATTTGAAAAATCATTATTCCCAGAGTTAGTAGAGCAAGATAACTGGAGACATGAATTACTACAAGATCTAGCCCAGCAGTAGGAAAGCCTAGCTAATCTTTCTATTATTTGTGAAAAAGAAGCAAGGATAGCAAGCAAGAACAAAAGACAATATCGTTTTTGGATAATCTTAGTAGGATTGACAATAACACTATTTTCTGCTTTATGGTTTGCTCGAAACCCTAGGAATGAAAACAGCAATAGCCCTCTAAGCAGAAGAAGCTTTCTCATTGGAGCCTTAACAGGATTAGTGGGGATATTTACTGCTGGCGGACCTTTAGTAGATGCTGTTAATGATTTAATAGAACCAGAAAGACATCGTAACCGAGCGATAGGCTTTAGAAGCTTAAAAATCGATACCGATAGTCAGATGCTCAACATCGAAATGATGATTTTTTATGACCTCTCCAAAAAAGAATTAAACTTCTCAGCCTTCTACCAAAAATTTAAAGCGATCAAGGAAGAGACCAATCGTATTTACAAAAAATCCTATGAATTGGGTATAAATATTTAGTACGATCACCGATCTTGTAGTGCGATCACTTTTGGGAGGTGAAGAAGAAAGTAGCGATCGCTTTTTGATGATGGGGAGGGGCGATCGCTGTTGGGAGGAGCAATTTTTGGGGAATAGCGATCGCTTTTTGAGAATGAGGAGGGGCGATCGCTTTTGGGTGATGTGGGAATGGCGATCGCCTGCCCTGAGATTAATCTCTCAACAAAGCTCGAAAACCAGCTTGCTGAAAATGAATATCCGTTGTTAATGCTTCCGTTATTCTACGCTCTTCCATTACAATAAAAGAAATACAGTCAACAATTCCCCAATTTTTATCGTTTCTTTGACAATATAGTTGAAAAGCTTTTTGATAAAGAATTTCCGATAAGGGAATAACTGTCACTGTTCTGTCCTTTTCTAATGAGGACAATAATTTAATTGACTTAGAGCGATATTTTTGTTTAGATAAAGCATTGCCAATCTCTAAAATAATGGCTCTGGTTGTAACTAAAGGTGTTTTTGAAGTTTTTAATTGTTGGGCAATGGCAAGTGCTTTATGATGATAATCGTCCGTAGATGAAGATAAAGCGATCGCATAACTTGTATCGAGAAATTTCTCAGGGTTCATGCTCTTTTTCTTCACCATATAAATATTTATCTAGATTTTCTGACCAATCAGAGGGGCCGTCTAGTTGTAATGATTCTGCTGTCTCTAAAAAAGAAGTGAGTTCATTATTTTCATCCGATAAGTTATCAACAATAATGCGGACACGAGTATTAGCCTTCAATCTAACGGGTTGCTCTGGATGAAAGACCTTTCCGTCAAATAATGCGTTAATAGAATTAAGCATGATCTGTTGGTGAAATGATTTTTACTTGAAATATCTATATTATAAATGTAACACACCAAATTGATTGTTATTCGCTGTCATCTTGTTGGTTAAACTTTAAAGCTGCCGCTTGGGATAGGAACGCAAAGGGCGATCGCTTTTTGATGATGGGGAGGGGCGATCGCTTTTGGAGAGGAGGAGAAGCGATCTTGTAGGTTAAGTTGAGGTAAGGAAACCCAACATTACTTTTTCCCAAATTACCACCCAATATCTGAGTTATAATCAATACCATCAATTCTACACCTTAATCAAATAATTTAACTTATGTCTGCTACAATTCGTGAAGAACTTCACCAACAGATTGACCGATTACCTGATGACATTGTTGAAAAAATTGCCAACTTTACCCGATTAATTTCCCCTGAGCCAAACAACATTTCAGAATATACTAATTGGCAAGATGAAGACTGGCAAAAATTTTCATTAGAGCAATTTTTTAAAGAAGAAGATGAAATTGAATATTCCCTAGCAGATGCTCAAGAAATTTATGGCTCTTCGGGACTTGGTATGGTTCGATAGGGGGGCATAAATCGACTCAATCCTTATCTGGCAAGAGATTTAATTGATTAGTTTTCTCCAGATCGCCAACAATTGACAAAAATTGCGGCAATGTCTGTCTCTATAAAGGTTTCATTCCTTATAACCCCGTCCATTGCATAAGACAAACCGAAGAACGGGAGCATCTCACCTTTGTAATAAGTAGAAATGCTTAATGAACTCAATAAAAAAGTTAAAAAAGGCAACCATTTAGATAGGCACAGCGATGACGAAGGACTTGCGGTACATTACCA
>SFCA01000049.1:0-3221 GCA_007095475.1 Microcystis aeruginosa Ma_QC_C_20070703_M131
TGGCTGGGAACACTAAATGATATAGCAAAACACTTACATTATGGCTCTTATGGATGTATTCACTCATTTTTCTATTATACGCCGCGAGCGGCGGGGAATTAGACCCGAAGAGATTAAAGCACTAAGCTCTGTTTGAGTTAAAATTATTTCCTTGTTATCACGATAATTTATCAGTTTAAATTCATTAACTTGCTCAAAATTATAGGAAAAATGTTTTCTATCTTCAAGACAATAATAGTAAACTAATTTTTCAGCATCAGAACCAATAGCAGCCTTAATTATACCTCTTTGTTCTAGATTAACCAAACTTTTTCTATAGCTATAAGTTCCATAGATGCTGTGATAAAGACCAGCTAGACAAATCTCTTCAGATGAGTTCCATTTTTTCAAGATTCTATAAGTTCCTAATAAATGACTATATAAAGAGCGTTTATTAAGATGTTCAGTGGAATCGGTTGCTAATTTCTTCAAAATTTCTCTTTGCTCTTTAGGGGGATCATATTGTCTATCTTTCCATAAATATATAAATTCACCTACAATATTTGGGGCGAAGTGTTGTAAGTTTTTTAATTGATTTTTAATGAGGGTATTAGTAGCCATATTGTTGATTGAATTAATGATTATATAATTTGTCATAGGAATTTATCGGGGCATAAGCTTATTGCTTATCAAAGGTGCAAACTCTACTAATAAAGCCCATAAACTTAGGTCAAATGGATGTGCTAATAGATGTCTCGGAAGGATTCTGCTTAAAGCAATTCGCTCTCTCAATCCTTGGCGGGTTTTGGCAGCCTTATTTGGCCAATGTTCGAGGATGATTTTCAAAGTAAATTCTTGAGGATCTAAGTAAGGATATAAAAACCATAACAGCAAGTTACACATTGAGCTAATAAAAGCAGTTGACTCATTAGCTAGACTTTCTTCAAAGGAAATAGCACCTTTCACCAGCAGTGATTGATCAGCAGTGATAGTGGCTGTGATAATATCCAACATATTAGTTAATGATTTCAATCTATTTTCCAGTAATACAGCATCTTGGGGATAGACAGAAAACCGATAACGAAGAGCATCTGCTAAAGTGTTTATGTGATTATCTATTAATTTTTCAAGGTTTTGTAGTCTTAACTTCGTCCCCTGAGAATTATTATGGCGACGATATCCAACCGTAATACAATGGTTTCTTATCAGAGATTGATTAACACTTAACCTTAACCAAGTATAGTAATCTACAGCAGTTCCCGTAAACTGTGTTGGCCAGCCATTGATGGAATCGAGTGCTTCGCGTCGAATCACAACAGCTGAGGGAGTGGCGACAGAATTGGTAGGGAAAAAATCCCAAGGAGCAAAAAACTGAGGATTAAGGATTGGAGAGGGAAAATTTAGGCTATCTTCATAAAAATGGGCGCAATTGGCTACACAAGCAGCAGATTGGGGAAATTGTTCTAGGATCGTACTCATAAGGCGCAGGTGATCTCGATGCCAGATGTCATCCTGATCGAGAAATGCTACTAGAGGCGCAGTAGTATGTTTGAATCCAAAATTGCGGGCGCAATGAGAACCCTTGTCAGGATTTCGTAATAAAGTGATACCTGAAAAAGACTTGACAATCTCTAGGGATTCGTCCTCAGAACCATCGTCAACCACTACTATTTCTCTCGGTGGTTGAGACTGGCAAAATACTGACTCGAGTGTTTGTCGAATCCATTGAGAGCCGTTGAATAAAGGGATAATAACAGCTACGTCCATAACCTTGGCGTTTTGATCTATAAGCCATATCATAATTCTAATTTGCTCCCAGTCGCTTTAAAAATGTGAGCTGATCTGCTAAAACTGCTTCCCGACTGCGAAGACGCGCCGCTACCCAAGCAGCCCGAATCGCTTGCATCTCCGCCTGAAGATTCCGGCCACTCATTTCGTTTTTAAAAGTACGCCTCAAAACACTTAAACCGCAATTGAGCCGCGCCATCTCATGCAGAAGTTCGAGGAAGGGTATAGGGTTGCCGCCACTAATTCTCGTTACTCCACCGAATCCAACGATACGATTGTTTAAAATTTGAAAAATTTGTTCAACTGTACCATCTGCCAGTAAATCCCAAATAGAGTTTTTTTGGCGTGAAATCATTAAATCATTCAGTCCAATATAACTATAGTCCCAACCTAGATCTCTAAGCTCATGGCAATGTTCTACTAATGTGTGAGTCTCAATTTGGACTAGGGTTTTAGCTCTTCCATTGACTAGAGAAATAAATTTATCTACCTCACTGGGAACTTTTGCCATCGGTAGCATAATAATCTTAGCTCCAGAATCTAGGGCAGTTTCTATCTCGTCAGAAGTATTGTTATCTAAGGGATTAATTCTTACTGTAATTGGGATGGAGATAACTTCAGCTAGAGCAACCACATCTTCTGGTGTATCGGCGTTGATTTGGGTTGAATAGCTAATCTGTCGCTCTCGTTTACCAATCCGTTCCCAGTCTACAATGATACTATCAATCCCTACTTGCTCGGCTTGTTTAGCCAATAAAGCATCTGTGGTAAATAGAAATAAACGCAAATGGTCAATATCTGTAGTATAGTGGCTCATTATGTGGTTCATTATAGTGATAAATGGTTCTTAAGTCTTTAGCTATGACAAAGTTAACACAATCTAATGAGCAATGGATAGAAGGTGTAGAAGTTTGCCCTCTCAAGTTATTGCCAAATGAAAAAGGACGACTCATGGAAATTCAACGGGGTGACGATAAGATTTTCCCCGGCTTTGGACAAGTTTATATTACTTCAACTTTGCCCGGTATTGTTAAAGCTTGGTACAGACACACAACGCAAATTGATCAAATTGCCGTCATTGTAGGACTGTTGAAACTTGTCCTTTACGATGATCGGGAAACCTCACCCACCAGAGGCAAAATTAACACGATATTTTTAGGCGAATTGGCTCCTAAACTGGTACAAATTCCTCCCGGTATTTGGCATGGTTTTCAGACAATTGGCGAGCAGGAAGCTTTTGCACTGCATCTAAACTCGGTCGCTTTTCAGGCAGACGCACCAGATGAAGATCGCTTACCTTATGATACTAATATTATTCCCTATCAGTGGTAAACTAAGTGGTAATATCTAAGGAACCCTTGGCCCCGGCCGTGGCCGATGGTGATCCCCCTTGGTCGAATGCCGTCCGCTCGATCGTTTTTAGTTTAATTCAAGGGGAAGAATTTGGGATTAAC
>SFCA01000005.1:0-25517 GCA_007095475.1 Microcystis aeruginosa Ma_QC_C_20070703_M131
AAGAAACTGGTCAAACTAATCCTATTGAAAGATTAAATAATACCTTTCGACAAAGGATTTCTCGGCTGGTGAGAGAGAGTCTATCTTTCTCTAAAAAAATGGAGAATCACGTTGGGGAAACCTTTGGTATTTTATCCATGACTACAATGCACAGCAAAGCAAAGGATTAAGCCGCCATCACTACTACCGAATCACCACCTATTCGCTCAAACCAACCTACGGACTACGGACTGCACCTAGTTTTTTACAGACAATTCCTGATGGTTTAAAATAGCTTCTGATACCTCAATGAGCAGAAAAGCGATCGCATCTTGATGATCCGCGTCGGTTAAAATAGTTTCGAGGGTGCTAGGGGTGGGAATTTCGTCCCCATCTGCCAACATGAAGGAAATATGACCTTTTAAGGCTTCAGTTGCCATTTTTTTCGCTTCTTCGATGGTTTCTCCTGCACTAATACAACCCGGAAAGTCATAAAACCCACATTCCGCACCCTCAACTGTCACATTGAAAATTTTATCCCACATTCCGCACCCTAGTAGTTGAAATCAAAAGTTGCTCTAGCCCTTGTCTAGTAAGACTTTTAGCGATTACTAAGAATTATGAAGTGTCACACTCTAGTCAGCGATCGCCAGCTGAGCCGGCAATCGTTTTGACGATTTAGACCCACATTCCGCACTTCAAAGTGTAGTACAAAAAAATACAGCTAAGACAAAGAGGTAAAGTCTGAAAAAATGAAGGAAAAAGCAGCAAAAAAAACAAGCTCTCAACAAAAAGTCTTTTTTTTTGAAGTTTTGCCTCCGGGCAGACACAAACAAGACAAGAGAAAATAGGTCTTCGTTACTTGGTATGGTTCGATAGGGTGGCATAAATCGACTAAATTCTTAATCTGGCCAGAGATTTAATTGATTAGTTCGCTCTAGATAGAAAACAATTAACAAAAATCGTCAAATGTCTTTCTCTATAACGGATGAAACCCTTACAACCTCGCCTATTGCATAACACAAACCGAAAAACCAGGAAAGCTTGCTAATTTTGTCAGATAGAAAAAACGAGGAGATTAATTAATTTAGCTATATTATGTCAAGATTAACCCAAGAATCTTTAGCTAATGAGGCGGCTATATTCTCAGCTTTAGAGTCTCAACATCAAGAAGCTTCGCTCTACGGTGTTACAGATGGTAAAGCGATCGGAACCTACTTAGAACAAAAGTTTAAACTATATCTAAAAGAAAAATATGATTTTGTTAAGGGTAATGCAGCCAGTGGTATCGATTTTCCTGAGTTGCTGGTTGATATAAAAGTAACCAGTATTAAACAACCACAATCATCTTGTCTTTTTAAAGCTGCAAGATAAAAGATTTTTGGCTTAGGATATTCCTTAATTATTTTTGTTTATGAAAAGTTAGATAATAGTCTCAATCGCACTGCCAATTTAAGAATGATCACGACAATTTTTGTATCGGCTGAAAGAACAGCTGATTTCCAGATGACTCGTGGTATTCGCAACATCTTAAACAATCAGGGTAACAAAGATGATTTAATTGCCTTTATGTTAGATAAAAACTTACCCGTTGATGAAATGGCAGCAGCCAATATAGCCGATGAAATTCTTGCTAATCCTCCAGTACAAGGATTTTTAACCATTTCCAACGCCTTACAGTGGAGACTACAATATACTAGAGTAATTGATCTTGCCGGTCAAGAAGAAGGATTAATCGCTATTTATAGAGAGAATTAGTAATGTCAGTTTCTCCAGTTAAAGTTGAATACGGCGACTTTCAAACTCCTTTAGAGTTAGCCGAAAAGATTTGCCAAAAGTTATCACAAATAAATGTTAATCCCAAGGTAATTATTGAGCCAACTTGTGGTACAGGAAACTTTTTAAAATCGGCAGCAGTTACCTTCAAACAAACTGAAAAAATTCTTGGCTTTGAAATTAATCCTAATTATGTTGCACAGATAGCCCAAGATGAGCAATTATGCCAAGATACAAGAATACAAGTTCATCAAAATAATTTTTTTGACTGTGATTGGAATGCTCTAACTCAAGCATGGAAAGAGAATATTTTATTCTTGGGGAATCTACCTTGGATAACAAACTCAAAACAGGGATTGATTAATGGTAGCAATTTACCGCAAAAAAGTAACTTTCAAGGTTATCAGGGTTTAGATGCTATCACAGGAAAAAGTAACTTTGATATTTCAGAATGGATGTTAATTAAATTGATTGAATGTCTTAATCATCGTTCAGCTTATCTGGCAATTATCTGCAAAACAGCCGTTTCTAGAAAAATTTTGAACTATATTTATACTCAGAAAATTAATCTCACCTATTCGGCAATTTATCCGATAAACACTCAAAAATATTTTCAAGCTAATGTAGATGCTTGTCTCCTATTTTGTCAATTTGATTCTCAATCAGAAAATTACTTTTGTGATGTTTTCAAGAGTTTTGAGGAAAGGGAGTTTCAGCGTATTGGTTATCAAAATGATATTCTAGTCAGAGATTTAAATACTTTTATCAGACTAGAGAAGTTATATCATCGGCATCCTCTAGTAGAAAAATGGCGTTCAGGTATTAAACATGATTGCTCAAAAGTCATGGAATTGCAGTTAGTTAATGGAATTTTTGTCAATGGTTTAAAGGAAATCGTTGATATTGAAACCACCTATCTTTATCCTCTCCTTAAAGGTTCAGATGTGGCACAAAATCGCCTAGAAATTATCAATAAATACGTTTTAGTAACTCAGAAGTTTATTGGTGAATCTACAGAAAATATGCGAGATATAGCGCCAAAAACTTGGCAGTATCTAGTTAATCATGTAGATTACTTTGGGAATAGAAAAAGCAAAATCTATCAAAATCAACCAGATTTTTCTATATTCGGCGTTGGTTCTTACACCTTCTCTCCTTTTAAAATTGCCATTTCTGGACTTTATAAGAAACTGAATTTTCAACTTATATCACCCTATCAAAATCAACCAGTTATTTTCGATGATACTGTTTACTTCTTAAGCTTTGATGATTTAGATACTGCTCAGAAAACCCTACAGCTTCTCAATTCTTCCCTAGCGATGGAATTTTATTCATCTCTGATATTCTGGGATGAAAAAAGACCAATAAAAACCCGTATTTTAAATAGTTTGAATTTATCAGAATTAGGGTGTATTACTAACGCTAACGCAGCTAAGTAACGCATCTCACGGGATATTTTATGATAATTTTTTCATCTCCTCGATAATTGTCCTTGTCTCGACGCTAACGGTACACCCACGGGTTAATAAGTCAACCACTTGCTCTTTATACTTTACAAAATGATAGGTATTAAATTTCTCAGCGATGGTTTTATCTTTGGATTCCTTTTCTTTATATTGATCTTTATACATTATCATAACTACTCTAGAATATCCGCCCTTAATTTCTATGTGTTGTTCTTTCAATAGGGCTAGATTAGATTTAATAGTCATGACCGTAATTCTGACTTTGGTAACTTATCCATAGTTATTTTAGTACAAGTATAAGCTTTTGGAAAAAAGCAATCTTATCGGTCATGGTAGTTTTGCCTGTTTCTGGGAATCAACTCGGACCGACTGAAGAAACAAAGGAAAATGGAAATTTTGCCGATCTAGGGCTGGCCTTTGCTATAAGTGAGCTATATAGCGCCTCCTTGGCTAGTGAGTAAATTCTCAAACGCTAAAGCTGAGAGATCACCGCTATAACTAAGCACACGAATCACCCAGACTGAGAAAATATCATGCGTATCGCTCACGATGTCACCGAATTGGTTGGCCGCACACCTTTAGTACAATTGAATCGGATTCCCCAAGCGGAGGGCTGTCTTGGCCGAATTGTGATGAAATTAGAAGGGATGAATCCCGCTGCTTCCGTCAAAGACCGCATTGGCACTCACATGATTAATAGCGCCGAAAAAGCGGGTTTAATCAATCCAGAAACCACGGTTTTAGTGGAACCGACTTCTGGCAATACGGGAATTGCCCTCGCGATGACTGCGGCAGCTAAGGGTTATCGCTTGATTTTAACTATGCCGGAAACGATGAGTTTAGAGCGCCGGGCGATGTTAAAAGCCTACGGTGCTACCCTAGAACTTACCCCCGGCTCCCAAGGCATGAAAGGGGCAATTTTACGCGCTCAACAAATCGTCGATAGTATCCCCGACGCTTATATGTTGCAACAATTTCGCAACCCTTCTAACCCGGAAATTCACCGTCTCACCACTGCTGAGGAAATTTGGCAAGATACGGAGGGACAGGTAGATTTTATTGTTGCGGGTGTGGGTACTGGCGGCACGATTACGGGAGTCGCTGAAGTAATTAAATCCCGTAAACCTAGTTTTCAAGTAGTCGCGGTGGAACCTTTCAATAGTCCGGTGATTTCTGGTGGTAATCCCGGTCCCCATAAAATTCAAGGTATCGGTGCAGGTTTTATTCCAGAAGTTTTACGCACAGATCTGATTGATGAGGTAATTACTGTCAGTGATGAGGAAGCTTTTCAATTTGGTCGTCGTCTGGCAAAAGAGGAAGGGTTGCTTTCGGGGATTTCTTCCGGTGCCAATCTTTGCGCTGCGATTCAACTGGCCCAACGACCGGAAAATGAGGGTAAATTAATTGTGGTGATTCAGCCTAGTTTCGGGGAACGTTATCTGAGTACACTGATGTTCCAAAATATCGAGGAGCGCGAGTTAACTTTGGTGTAAAAAAATATCTTCTTCAGCCTCTAGTGGTTAACATTTGGCTTTAGCTTTAACTATAGCAGTTATCTTCTTGGTGGGGTAGGATTCAGTTATCAGTTATCAGCTGTGAGTTTTCAGTTCACTGTTCACTGATTTGAGGCTGGATTTTTTCACCTGTAGGGGTATTTGTAAAGGTTGCGGTTTGATTGCTTCTTTGCCGGAACAATTATCGAGTAAAGCCGATCGCACTTGTGCATCGGTTTCTCGCGAGAGAAGATAACGGAAGTATTCTTGGCATTGTTCTCGACGACTGGGGGAAAGTTCCATTTCACTTAAACGTCGGACTGCCATTAAGCGCATTAAGGGATCATTGACTGTTAATTTTTCTAACCAGCGATCGAAGTTTTTTGACTCATTTTGACCGCGATGGTCGAGAAAATGCCATCCTAGCAGGATTAAAGTCGAAACCGTGCCAAATCCTTGCAAAATTGAGGCCAGGGCCAACCAGCGATTTTCGGCATAGGTCCAAATTGCCACAGCGAGATAGGTGGCTAAACTGCCCAAACCGCCACAGACTACCGCTAAAGTTAACTTACCGCTATCGGCAGTGAAAAAAGCACGCCCCCACAGCCACAGCGATGGCCAGTTTTGACCCTGGAGATGGTAAACTCCAATCATCGCCCCCACTCCGGTTAAAGTGGCCAAAACTAACTGCCAATTCCACGCCCAGAGGATCAAAAAACTAGCACAAGCTGCCGCCCATGTCAAGAATTGACGGGTTTTTTTTGCTGCGAGAGTTTTGATGACTCGACGCTGCAGAGCGGGAGAAAAATAGCGAGGAAGGCGGAATACTGAAGACACGGGAAGTTTTTCACTGAGGGTTTGATGATCACTATAGCCTGTTCTCAGGCAGACAGATCATTTTTCTCGGTAAAAATCCTCGTGGCAAAAGAGCGCAGTGCTAGGGTGGGCTAAAATTGCGATCGAGAATCGGCTAAAGTTCAGATTGGCGGGCTTAGGTGTTAAGATGGTTTTCAATCAAACTCAACTTTTTTTATTAATAAATAGCTCAACAATATTCTGTAAACTTATATACAGAAACCTCAAGAAATATATTAATTTGTAGTCCTTAGGGCAGCAAGTTCTGATAGACGATCTAAAGTAGTAAGTATAAATACCGCATCTAATTTTACCTAGTCACGCCAGCTATCTAACTCATCTATTTCACTTCCGAACAGAGTTAGAACTTCCTTTGTCTTGGTTGAGTCTTGCGGAAATTGTACCTTAAGGAAAATCTCGATAATTTTGAGTCATGATTCACTAGAATCCTCAAATATTCCATAAACTAGGGAGTTTTAAGAAACCTAGGAGGTTCATCGCTATGAAAAGCCGTCTTATTGTTTGTTGTGATGGAACTTGGCAAGATTTAGGACAAGGTTATCCTACCAATGTTGTCAAAATGGTGCAAGCTATCACACCACTTGATGATAGTCAGGGCAACCCCATCCGTCAAATCATCTACTATGACGAAGGGATTGGGACAAAACAATCTAATACCGAGGTGACTGATACTTTAATTAAAATTGCTGGAGGTGCTTTAGGCATTGGCATGGATCATAAGATTGAAGATGCCTATCGTTTTCTGTGCTTAAACTATCAACCTGAAGATGAAATTTATCTCTTTGGGTTTAGTCGGGGAGCTTACACTGTACGCTGTTTAGCCGGGTTAATTTATAATTGTGGTTTGTTGTATCGAGAATTTATCCGACAAATCCCCAAAGCCTACGAAATTTACCGAGAAAAACAAGACCCAAATAACGCACCTAACGGTAAAAATGCCATTGATTTCCGTAATCAGTATGGACGACGAGTTCCCATTAAAGCCTTATGCTGTTGGGATACGGTTGCTTCTTTAGGTATCCCTGATATCGTTCATTCTCTGCACTTAGATGAAAAGTTCAACGAACGTTATCACTTTTATGATTCGACCATCAATCCCACAATTGAAAAGGCGTTTCATGCAGTTGCCATTGATGAAATTCGTAAAGTCTTTGATGTAACGCTAATGCGTCCCCATTCTACCCACATCAGACAACAAAAAGAACAGGTGGTTCAAGTTTGGTTTCCGGGGGGTCATGGTTGTGTTGGTGGAGGTTCTCAGGAAGAATCTGGCCTATCCGATGGAGCTTTATTGTGGATGATGGAACAAGTCGAAACCTTGGGTTTGTCCTTAGATAAAAGCTATGTTCAACATGGAGTTCATCCCAATTGTAGTGCGCGTTTTGATAATACGTCAAAATGGCCATTTAATGTAGCGGGAACAGCACCTCGCCAATTTGAAGGGGATGTTAGCAATTTGCATGAAAGTGTTAAAAATCGCTGGACAGACCTGAATATTAATCCCCCTTATAAACCGGCTATTCCCGAAATTCAAATGATGCTTGAGCAAGAGCTTGGTGCTTTGAGAAAGAAATAGTCTCTGTTTAGCACTTCGCTGCCTCAAAAATGTCGCCTTCACTTTACTTACATAAACACTCATAATCTGACATAATTAGGAGGATTTACAGAGCTGCTCGGCTTTGTGTGGTAATTTTTGCTTATGGACGTGAAATGCTTACTAAGCAACACTTTTAGGACTATTTGGCGTTTGAATCATAACTCATTGATGACAAAAGTTTCCTCAAATGGGGATGGATGCTATGAAAAACTTGATGAGAAGTATTATTTCAGTTAGTTTAAGTCTGGCTGTTCTCCCCATTAATAGCCCCTATCTCCTATCTCAATTAAGCGAAGAAAGCTATGTCAAAATCATACAAAATTTATTGATAACGGATAACCTAGAATCCGATCCTTTTGCTTTGATGAGAGAGGAAAGCTTAGGGGAACTAAAACTTGATCTTTCTGCTCAACAAGTTATTCAATTACTCGGAAATCCTACACAAAAAGGACAAGTAGAATTTTGGGCAGGGGATGCACTTTATCATCAATATTGGTATTATCCTAATCAAGGTATTACCCTCAGCATGGCATCGGAAACTGAAAAAGGACAGCAAAATATTGCCTTTATTAAATTAGTTTCCCCTTCAACACTTCCAACCAAACGAGGCATAACAATTGGCAGTTCAATAGAGGAGGTTAGCCTTGCCTATGCCAAAGAAAAAGATCAAGAGATGTCAATACCTGATCAAACTTTTGTCGCTGGTTCAATTTATGGAGGATTGATTTTTACCTTTGATAATGGTCGGGTCATTGAGATTTTTTTAGGGGCGGCAGCTGAATAAATACCTATCAGTTATAGTCATTTCAGATAAGTCTGATACACTCTAGACCGACAAAACCCTTATAAACTCTGGGATTGACATTCTCAATCTTAATTGAAATGACTATAAGTCTTCTTATCTGTTGTTAAAACTTGTAATTTCAGGGATAGAAATTATGTCTTACTTTATTTTTCCACTTCGTCAAAAACCCAGTTTAAGCTATAAGGACGGCGGACGGCAATTCGGTGCAGATCGTCCCGGTGGTCGGAAACACGCAGGTTGTGACTTAATCGCACCAAAAGGAACGGAAATTTTAGCAATGGCAGATGGGAAAGTTATCGTCGGTCCCTATGCTTTTTTCTCTGGAACGAATGCTATAGAAGTGAAGCATGATAACGGAATGGTTATCCGTTATTGTGAAATTGGACAGATGCTTCCTCGTGGCATTCAAGTGGGAGCAAGAGTATCAAAAGGTCAAGTGATTGCCTATGTTGGTCGTCTTCATTCCGGCAGTTCAATGTTACACCTAGAAATGTATCAAGGAACTCAAAATGGTGCATTAACACAAGCTGGAAATCGTCCTTATCAACGGCGCTCTGACTTATTAGACCCCACGGATATTTTAGATCATGCACCTTTAGTCGGACAAACACCACCACCCGATGGCGATATCGGAACAGTTAATGCTCAAGTTACTACGACTCTTAATGTCAGAAATGATGCCAAGTTATCCGCACCTGTGCAGTTTACCTTACGTTTTGGGGAAACTTGTATTGTCTTAGAAAAAGTCACAGGAGATACCTATTCCCGTGACCAAAATCAATGGTACAAAATTTACAAAGACGGAAAAATAGGATTTGCGGCGGCAGTTTATATTGATGTCACCGAGCAACCTGAAGAACCCAGTAATCTGGCAAAAGGCCGAGTTAATAATCATGTGCAGACTGTCCTAAATGTTCGGAGTCAGGCCGCCACAACTGCCCCCATTCTCTTTGAATTAAGCCCCGGTGCCACCTGTACCATTCTGCAAGGAGTGACAGGTTCTCCCTATCCTCCTAATAATCAAACCCAATGGTATCAAATCCAACAGGGGGGACAAACGGGATATGCCGCCGCTTACTACATTGATAAATTCGATGAGAATAATCCTCCTCAAGTCTTGGAAATTGAGAGTGCCGAAGGACGAGTGAATCATCGGGTATCGAGTACCCTTAACGTCAGAAGCCAACCCAATACCAATTCAAACATTTTATTCACCTTAAGCACAGGAACAACCTTCAAAGTCCTAGAAGAAATTCCTGGCAGTGAATATGACTTTGGGCGCACAGATTGGTTAAAAATTGATTACAACAATCAACAAGGTTATGTGGCCGCCTATTACGTTGATATTAACCTCGATCCACCACCGGCCAGCCGTTGGGATCAAGCCTTAATGCAAGCCCCGACAACAGGTGCATCCGCAGCGACTGCTTCTCAGGATGGACTGTCAGCAGGGGTGCAATCTTCCCACAAAATGGCACAAACTGACCTACAACGGGTAAAAGTCATGGCCGATTGTTTCTGTACTGCCGCCGCTAAATTCGGTGTTCCAGCGGCTTTATTGGCGGCCGTTGCCAGTCGAGAATCTCGGTGTGGAAATGTTTTACACAACGATGGTTGGGGAGATGGGGGTAACGCTTTTGGCATTATGCAAGTGGACAAACGCTCCCATACGGTCGAAGGAATACCTGATGGTCCCAAGAGTTTAGCCCACGTTGAACAAGCTACAGGCATTTTTGCTAATTGCCTCCAACAAGTCCAACAAAAACATCCTAATTGGGAAGATCGTTATGTCATTAAAGGCGCAGCAGTTGCCTATAATTCAGGACTTCGTAACGTCCAGACCAAAGAAGGGATGGATATTGGGACAACAGGAGATGACTACGGTTCTGATGTCATGGCACGGGCGCAATATTACGCCAATCATGCGGATTTAAGTGTCTTCAGAATTAGCCTTTAAACTGCTACCGATCCTAGTAGTCAGACCCCATAAGGGATTTATCTGGCTACTAGGGGATTATGGAAAATTTAGGAGGAATTACCATCATGTCTTCGCTTCCCAGAATTCGTCATGAAGTTGAAACCAAAGTGATTCGCCATCGTGGTCCGGGCGGAACTTGGCAAAGAACGGTTACTTTACCCCTGTCGGGAAAATTTGTTGAAGAAAGTCATTATGCGACGGTTCAAGATCATTTTCCTAACAACCCCAACCCTAATTTTCCCAGTTCACAAACTGAGGGTATTGAAGAACACTTGAGAAGTTCCCTAACGCTCTATCAAAAATATCGGGAAAATGTTGATTTTAACACTTTGTATAAAAACTCTTGGCACAAAGTTTGGACTCCCTCTGAAGGAGGGCAGTGTGGTCAAGGATCTGTAGGCAATCTGAAGCCAACTGTAGAAGAAGAAATGTGGTTGATAACCATGATGTGGGCAAGTAGTCAGGAAACACCAAAACCGGGGACTAAATTTTTAATCAGTGCCAATAATCGCTATGTGGTGGTGGTTGCAGGATATGAAACTGGCCCCGGCTCTCAAGAATTTTTAGGTGGTGTAACGCGAGAAGTTCATGCTTGGCTAGGGACAAACAACTCATCAAAACTCACTCTTGAGTATCTTCAAGATCAAAGTGTTCCTATCGGTCCGGTTGAACTAGAAGAAAATGAAGTCAAATTTTATCGAGTGACGGCCGAGAGCTTGAATGTTCGTCTTGAACCTTCAATCAGTTCCACAGTTATTGGTTCTCTAGAGAAAAATCAAGTTATCCCCGATGCACCTAAACAAGCTGATCAAGATCAAAGAACTTGGATGAAAGTCACTTTACCGAATCTGAATGGTTGGGTTTCTATGGGGTTTCTAGAACCAACTCAGTCAGGGAAAAAACGTTATCGGGTGACGGCTAATGGGTTAAATGTTCGAGATCGTCCTTCCTTGGAAGATTCAACCATTATCGGTACGTTAAAACGAGATGAAATTGTTGAGCTTCAAGATAATAATTCAGAAGCATACTGGCTGAATATCCAACAAATTAACGGCAATTTTAAGGGATATGCTTCTCGTAAATATCTAGAGCCACTAGGCTTAGAGTTAGAAGATTTTGCCTGGTTTACCATTGCTTTAGGGGAAAAAGGCATTCGAGAAATTGCAGGATCACAGGCTAATCCTCGAATTGTCGAGTATTTAAAAAGTACAACTTTACCTGAACCTGACGCATCTAGTGACGAAACATCTTGGTGCAGTGGCTTTGTTAATTGGTGCATGGAAAAAGCGGGATATGCGGGAACGGATAATGCTTGGGCGAAAAGTTGGCTAACTTGGGGAAAATCACTGTCAACCCCTCAAAAGGGCTGTGTTGTTGTTTTTGAACGCCGAATGTCTAACGGTAAGATTGGCGGTCATGTGGGCTTTTATTTAGGGGAAAATGCCGACACGATAGAAGTATTTGGCGGCAATCAATCTAATTCTGTTACATCTTCTCACTACCCTAAAGATGGATATTTAGGAAGTACTAAATATCGTCTGTTGGGCTATCGAGTGGCATCTTACTAAATCACAAGATTGATTTAATTCAGTTTAATTAAAATCAGGAGTCTAATCATGAAAATTGGCATTGATATCGGACACAATTGCCCCCCTTCAGATACCGGTGCAGTTGGATTTAAAAAGGAAGATGACTTGGCGAAAGATGTAGGAACTAGGTTAATCAAGAAATTATCTGCCGCAGGTCACAGCGTTATTCATTGTACACCGAGTCAAGCAGCAAGCCACACAGAGTCTCTGCAAAAACGAGTCAATAAAGCTAATGCCAATCAAGTGGATACTTTTGTTTCTATTCACTTTAATAAAGCTGATGGTAAAGCTTTTCGTACAGATAAGCCAATTGGAACAGAGATTTTTGCCCTCAGTAATATAGGAAAAGCGATCGCTCAATCGGTTCTCACTGAAATCGTTAAGCTTGGCTTTAAAAACCGAGGAGTCAAAAATGCTCAATTCTTTGTCCTTAAACATACCTCAATGCCAGCCATTTTAATTGAATGTTGTTTTGTTGATTCTCAGGCGGATATGAATCTCTTTGATGCTGAAAAAATGGCAGATGCGATTAAAGTCGGTTTAATTGGGGATGCTCAAGATACATCAGAATCTCAACCCGGTATCTTAAAAGTTACCCAAAAAACCATTCTTAAACCCTCTACTTTACAGTCATCTGACTTACCGCCAGAAACTTTGATAGATATCGATTTGGGAGAATATCCTGTATTAGATTTTCGCCGTGAAGAACGACACTATTGGCTGAAATGGCCAGATAAAAGTCAAGGCGATCGAGATGTTCATTTTGTCTTTGACGAATACGCAGAAGTCAAAGAAACTTAAACTTTTTGTTAGGTAGGGCAAAATCAATCTAATCCCCTCCTAGTTTTAATAATTATGATCACTTATTTGAGGACTTAATTATGATGTCAATCCCTGAAGAACTCAATCCCAACCAAGGCATCCCTGGATGGCTAGAACTCGATGATTTAAGCCTTCATGGAGACATGGTAGCACGCATCCCTAAAGGAGCTTATATCAAAGGAATAATCGGTGGAGAAAAACCTTTTTTTCCCGTCTCTGAAATTCTTGGTACAGCTATCTCTAAACCTGAAGGAGTAAATAGCAATTGTGGATGGGTTGAATTAGAAACTCTGACCTTTCATCGTGACATAGAAGCTGTTGCACCCCTTGCTCCTTATGTGCGGGGAGAGATGGATAAAGACCACAATTTTTATCCCGATAAACCTTATACTATTGTGCGCTCAAATGATTTTATTGGCAATGGAGAAGAAAAGTTTATGACGACTCAAGCTATCGAAGCATTGGTAAATACTGTCATTAAAAAATACCCCATTGATAGTACACAGATAACCGATCCAAGACAAAAATTTACTTTATTAGCTGGATCGAAACTTGAGATTCAACAGTATGACAGGGTGGATCATAATCATTGGAAATTGCTTTTATCTTCCCCTGTCAATGGTTCAGTCATCTGGTTTGCTTATAGTCCTCATGTCAATATCATTCGCCCAAATATTAACCGAAGCACGGTGATTACTTACCAAATCTTAAACGATGACAATGGGAAGCTGAAAGCAACCGCTAAATTAGCCTGTAACTTTTGGAATCGTTTTGTCATTCCTCAGTCTAATATTGTGATCCGACTAGGAACATTTTATAGTCCTGGTTCTGTGATTGCTAGAGCCTATAAACCTTATCAACAAGGCAATACCGTCTATGGCAAGATTGAGTTTAATACTAAGTATCTTGGAACGTTTACTAATTATGGTATTGCTGGCACAATTATTCACGAAATTGGACATACATTAGGATTTGGTTGGGATCAATGGATGAATTTGTTTTATCAAAATACGGGTGCTTTTAAACCCGAAACAATCAAGAAGATTCCCGAACTACAATATATGTTTGTTGAAACCGATTATGGTCCAGGAACAGCATATTCCCACTGGGACGAAGAACGATTTGATCAGGAATTAATGACGGGATTCAAAGATACCTATGAATATGTCTTACCTGTGACGATTAAAGTGATGGCACTTCTCGGTCATGTTATTGCTGAGGAATTAATCCAAAAAACGAATTTAGAAACCTTGATTCGTGAGATTGAAGATGTTCTATTCACCATGACAGAAACAGTCCAAGAAATTAACTTTGAATACTATAAAGATACCGAAATATCGGAGGAAATTTACACCGCATTGACCTAAAATTGTCAACATAAATATGGGGGGAGTTATTACTATTTTCCTGAATTAAGCTTCCCCCGATCGAGTGTTTCATAATTTAAGGACTGTTTCTATGAAAATTACCCACCTTTTCAAGCTATTATCAGCACTTAGTTTGGCTCTTCTTCTCGGTTGGCTTTTCCCGATGGCTCATATTAAGGCTGACAATGTATCAACACTGGGAAAATATCCTGTCTGTGAACCATCTGCTGTCGTAAAAGTAACCTGTCCAGAATCAGAAGGAAATTGCCTTTTAGTAGCAGATAATGAACAAAAAGACGCTCTCTTTCTCTATTCTGTGAGTTCTAAGCAATTAGACTCAACTCGTCAAAGTCAGTTAGCCTTAGAGAAAAAAATAAGTGACATTGAAGCGATCGCAAAATTAGATGATAATAAAGTTCTTCTCTTCGGTTCTCACAGTCGTAACAATAAATGTGAGATCAAAGCAAATAGACAACGGTTTGTACAGGCTCAATTGTCGGGAAATCAATTAAAAATTATTGGTGAACTGATCCAAAGTCCTCAAATCGATTCTAAAGTTCTCTTTCAAGGTCTAGATGTGAATTCTAACAAGATTATCAGTGCCGTGAGTCGTGCTATTGATGAGGCGGAAACCAAGGCTAATCAATCATTAGGAGATAAAGTGGCGTGTGAACAAGCCAATGCTTTTAATGCGGAAGGAGCAGTAGCCATTCCTGAGCCTTTATCCCTCGAAAAATTCAAGATTTGGATTGGCTTACGTTCTCCCGTTGTCACATTAGACGCTAAGAATTATGCTGTTTTACTATCAATGGCTAATCTGGATAACTATCAATTCGATGGTGCAACACTTCTAGATTTAGGGGGACGGGGAATCAGAGAAATTACCTTTGATAATAACCAGATTTGGGGAATTGCTGGCGGGCCGAAAGATGGTCAAGATAATTTCGTTTTTTGGAAACTATCGGCTGAGGATCTCAAACCCAATACGATTCTTAAACCTGAAATCCTTCGAGAATTACCCCAGTCATCGGAAGGATTAGCGATCGTTGATGGAACGGCCTATATTTTGATTGATGGCGATAGTGGGGATTCTGGAAATCAGTGTGAAATACCCGCCAGATTTGTGCAATTTACTGTCCCTGATTAAAGTTGTTTCCTCACATTTTGCCAGTTTTAAAACTTAGATAATTCTCTCACATTGCCAAAAAGGAGCAAAAATGATGACTACTCAAAAACTGAAAGCTCTAGTCAATACTGTTATCAAACAATCTACCCTAGATAGCAGTCAGATTACTGACCCTACTCAAAAATTTTCCTTGATAGCTAAAGATGAACTTGAGATTAATGATTACAAATCTGCGGACAATAATCACTGGGAATTAGAATTAACAACCCCTGTTAATGAGATGGCGAAATGGTTCGCTTATATGCCCCATGTCGAAATTAAAAGTAATGACCCTGTGGCCAAGATATTACAAGATATTAAGCAGTCTCAATTTAAGGTGTATCATCGACCAACAGAACAAGATGGAGATGGAGTGGGGATTCCCCCTAATGGACAAGACAACCGTTCAGAAAGAATTTGTCCTGTGTACGTTCTTAGTCCCAGAAGACAAACAGATTCTTTAGTTAGACAAATGATTACACTGCTTCGGGTCAAGGATACAGCGTTCATTATTGCAGAACGATTGCTACAATATCCCGAAGATTATCTCCCCACTATTTCTCAATTTGAAAAAGCGGTCATCGTCCAATCTTTTGTTGGTGTCGGTCCTCCTCAACCGGATCCAACTCCTTATCCAGATTGGGCAAAAAAAAGACACGACAAAGAGTTGTGGAGACTCGAACAATCTATCCGTCTATTACAGTCGATGAATCGAAAAATCTCAGCGGTGGTTTGTGCGATGGGAGATTCTCAAAAACATTCATCCAAAGATGTGCGAGAAACAATGCAAACAAGATTAGACAATCTTCTGGATAAGTATAATCTCTCGGCTCTCAAACAGCCAATTACTTGGGGAGCAGATGAATTAGTAGCAATGGGAATCGCTCAAACTCTTCCTAAAACTAAAGTGCGTGTCCGCATCTCTAATAAGGAGACTGAAATGTGGTACGACGGGAGACGACCACCACGAGAACTTGTGACTGAAAAATTACCAGCAGTTGGGTTAGAAGAATCAGAAACTGACTGGGATTTCGAGGTCGCTATCCTAACTCGTCGTCGAAATGGTAGTATTAATGATTATCAGAAAGACGACCAGGAACAAGCCCAGTTAGATGAGCAATTTCTGGCTCAATATAAGAACTATTCTTCCGAGCAGCGCGCTAAATTAGTTATCATTGATGGCCGACTTTTTAATGGGGCTTGGAATGCCACTTCTGTGTTACCTTACGATGATTTATTGGCCTTCGGTAGTTGGGGAACATTTGGCAATTGTGTTGGCTCAACTTTGGCGGTGGCAAAAATTCTTTTCTACGCTAAAAATCCCGCCGCTCAAAGACAACTTTATTTAGAAGCCATTGCTCATGATGTTTTTGCTAATGGCTATAAAGAAGTTCAACGACTCGAAGAACCTAAAAGCTTCTGTAATCAGCTAAAAAATCAAACAGGAATCACTTTCAATCATTACGACGGATATGATAATCCTGCTACGGTCAAAAAAGTCTTTGAGGTCTTAAATCGGCACGTTAATGTCAGAATGCAAGAACATTTTGCAGGACTTTCCAGTGTTAATAACCGAGTCTTCCGAATTACCCCGCAATTTTGGCGCACTTTTGAGAGTGAAGTCCACATCTGGCCAAGATTACCAGAGGAAATTCATAAAGTTGGTATCTATCGTACCGATCTGGAAGCGATCGCTTTTAATCCTTCATTGGGTGATCAATTCGTCTAACAGTCAATTTTTCAACAATCTCATAGGAGAAATACCATGACTTCCTTACAAATTCTTAGTCCCATCAATGATGCTCGCTTTGAACGTCTAAAACCTGTTACTTTTACAGGCAAAGTAGATCCTGGAATAGTCACTGTAGAACTAAAAGCAGATGACAAATATTCCCTAGGTAATAATCAGGTTAAAGCAGACGGTTCTTGGTCGATTACTTATTCAGGATTTACCAATATTGGTGATCGCAAAATTACCGCCATCGCTCACACTCAAACCAATCAAAATAAAGGAGAAACCAGCATTCTGATTCATGTAGCAGACCCTTCACCCCTCATGGATTATACTAAAACTATTTATGAGGGTTTAGTTTTAGATGCTTACAAAAAACTTGAACACACCCAGTCTCTGCCGACAGACCACAAGTTAAGTGATGCCGAAGGATGCCGGTTATTTGAACAAGGAATACTTCCAATACTACAATCAGCCGATACTTTCATGACGGCGGCTGCTGAAGGTAAACATGAATTGAATTTACACCCGGGGCGTACTGATATTAAGGAGGCTTCTTGTGCTTATTCTGTCTCCTGTGTGATGAAATATATAGCTAAGGAGCTTAAATTTGACAAAGTGAAAAATCTCTTCAATAATACTTTTGAAGATGATTGTGTTCAAGTTACAGGCGTTGAGAAAAAACTGCGTCGTCTGGGATTTCTCTACTTTTTGAAAGAAGATTACCTAGCACCTCGTGGGGCAATAGGAGCAAGAGCGCCACGCTGGAAGTACCAAGGAACGGAGAACGGGTCTGGTCATATCTATTTCATCACAAAAGATGGAGCAAAACGGACTCAATTTCCCAACCCAGAGAATTATTGGGATGATCAACAGGGCAAACACGAAACCGGAATAAACGGGCCTAAATGGCAAATTAAAGACCTTCATGCTGAAAACCTCGATTTCTTCGATCATGTTTATATGCAATGGGATAATGGCTATACAGAAGGATTTTGGTTGCCACCGGGCATTTATCCTTTAAAACGTTAGGATTTTAAGGGTTAGAGCTTTGTCCGGGAGAATTCTGGCGGAAGTCAGGGAATAGGCTGATTTCTGCCCTGAAATTAACTGACTTTTTAATCATGCAGGAGGTCTATTATTTAACGATCCCAACCAGAATGATAACAGGGGCTATACTAACGCCGAAATCAGCGATAAAAGTCCCAATCGCCAAGATTAGGCGATAATAGTCCCAAAAACTCCCTAGCCATGCCGGTCTCATCGAGATGATCTGCATAAAAATTTAAGAATGATCCCCGTCTGGTGATAGACTTTTGACTGTTAAGGAAACAAACTCACTAGATAAATCATAGATTCAGTTGTAGGGAGGATCATCGAGTGGAAAGTACGCTAGGGTTAGAAATTATCGAAGTGGTCGAACAGGCTGCCATTGCCTCCTCGAAGTGGATGGGTAAAGGCGAAAAAAATACCGCCGATCACGTCGCGGTGGAAGCGATGCGCGAACGGATGAATAAAATCCATATGCGCGGTCGCATCGTTATTGGAGAAGGGGAAAGAGACGAGGCTCCCATGCTCTATATTGGCGAAGAAGTGGGTATCTGTACCCAAGCTGATGCCAAACAATATTGTAATCCCGACGAATTAGTCGAAATCGATATCGCCGTCGATCCCTGCGAAGGCACTAACTTGGTTGCCTACGGTCAAAATGGTTCTATGGCCGTGTTAGCGATCTCCGAAAAAGGCGGATTATTCGCCGCTCCTGACTTTTATATGAAAAAATTAGCGGCTCCCCCAGCAGCTAAAGGTCATGTGGATATTAATAAATCGGCGACGGAAAACCTGAAAGTTCTTTCCGATTGTCTCAATCGTTCGATCGAAGAACTGGTGGTAGTAGTTATGGATCGTCCCCGTCACAAGGAATTAATCCAAGAAATCCGCAACGCCGGGGCCAGAGTTCGTCTGATCAGCGATGGTGACGTATCGGCCGCTATTTCCTGCGCTTTTTCGGGAACTAATATTCATGCTCTCATGGGTATCGGTGCCGCTCCGGAAGGGGTAATCTCGGCGGCGGCTATGCGTTGTCTAGGCGGTCACTTCCAGGGACAATTAATCTATGATCCCGAAGTGGTCAAAACCGGTTTAATCGGCGAAAGCAGAGAGGGTAATATCGCTCGTCTGCAAGAAATGGGCATCACTAATCCCGATCGCGTTTACGGTTGCGAAGAATTAGCCAGTGGCCAAACCGTCCTCTTTGCCGCCTGTGGGATCACCCCCGGCACCCTGATGGAAGGGGTACGCTTCTTCCACGGTGGCGCTCGTACCCAAAGCTTGGTTATCTCCACCCAATCGAAAACCGCCCGCTTTGTCGATACCGTTCACCTGTTCGACCAACCCAAATACATTCAACTGAGATAATTCTCTGACCGGGTGGGGTGGGTATGGCTCACCTCGCCCCCATTGGTAAAAATATATAAAGTTTTTTTTCAAACATCTTTTATTTGCATCCCGATGGGGACTAAATTGCAACAATTAGAGACATAACGCACTGATCTTTATCAATAATTTTTGTAGCCTGAGCAACATTTGTAGGAGAACATAAATGAATATTGCTGTAGTGGGCTTGAGTCACAAGACAGCCCCTGTGGAAATTCGCGAAAAATTGAGTATCACGGAAGCGAAAATCGAGTCCGCTCTTACCCACCTCAAGGGTTATCCCCACATCCAAGAGGTGGCTATTATCAGCACCTGTAACCGTTTGGAGATCTACGCCGTGGTTACGGATACGGAAAAGGGCGTGGTGGAAATTACCCAGTTTCTCGCTGAAATCGGACATATTCCCCTTAATGTCCTGCGTCGTTATCTGTTTACCCTACTGCATCAGGATGCTGTCCGTCATCTGCTCCGGGTGTCCGCCGGTTTAGAAAGTCTTGTCCTCGGGGAAGGGCAAATTCTCGCTCAAGTTAAAAATACCCATAAATTAGCTCAAAAGTACAATAGTATTAGTCAATTACTCGATCGCCTGTTTAAACAAGCGATGACTGCCGGTAAACGCGTCCGCACGGAAACCAGCATCGGCACGGGAGCCGTATCGATCAGTTCGGCGGCGGTGGAGTTAGCCCATGCTAAGGCGGCAGACCTCAGCAGCAAGAAAATCGCTATTATCGGGGCAGGGAAAATGTCCCGATTATTAGTTACTCACCTTCTGGCTAAGGGTTCTCAGCAAATTGCGATCGTCAATCGCTCCCAAAGACGAGCCGAGGAGTTGGCCCGTGAATTTCCTAGCGTACCGCTGCAACTATATGGCTTAGAAGAGATGATGACTACCGTAGCGGCATCGGATATCGTCTTTACCAGTACCGGAGCCACGGAACCAATTTTAACTAAAAATTTATTGACAGAAGTGACGATTGCTGCTATATCGCTAATGTTAATCGATATTTCCGTTCCCCGTAACGTCCACACCGACGTGAAAGAATTGGCACAAGTGCAAGCTTTTAACGTCGATGATCTCAAAGCGGTGGTTGCCGCCAATCAGGAAAGTCGCCGTCAGATGGCTAGGGAAGCAGAGGCACTCCTAGAGCAGGAAGTGGAAGCTTTCGAGCTTTGGTGGCGTTCTTTGGACACTGTACCGACAATTAGCTGTTTAAGAAGCAAAATTGAAGATATTCGCGAACAGGAATTAGAAAAGGCCCTCTCCCGTCTGGGGACGGAATTCGCCGAAAAACACCAAGAAGTTATCGAAGCAATGACCCGCGGTATCGTTAATAAAATCCTTCACGAACCCATGGTACAACTGCGCGCCCAACAGGATATCGAAGCGCGTAAGCGCTGTTTACAATCCCTGCAAATGCTCTTTAATCTCAGTGTCGGAGAAGAATATAGTTAGGGGCCGACAATTGACAAAAATTAAGGGCGATTCTGTTGGTCTGTCAAGCTGATTTTGAGGGATTGGGAGCGGATAATTTGGCAGGATTCCCCTATCCACAATTTCAAGATTGACAGACCACTAAGCTGTTGACTCTCTAAATTACTCGTTAAGACTGTCCATGAGTGCCGGAGTTGGCAGCAGGGAGCGGTATAATTAATGGACATCTCCAAGAATTAGAACCCAGTCACAGCTTGCTTTTATGCCATGTGCTAATTAAATGGTTCGATAATCGTTGTTGATTCAATTTAACTGGAAAAATATGGGGCAACTAATTTTCTAGGAAATTGAGTCGCAGCAAGTCCTTCAAGGAGATTCATCTTTATATTTAATTCCAAACACCTACTTAAGATGGTGATTTAGTTTAATTCAACAAGCTATATGGGGAGATGAATTAATGGGTAATCAAGAGCAAGAAAAATGGTGGAATGACGAGGAAAACCTCAAGTCGATTGAGTATTACGGATTAATCGACCAAGAGAGCCATCGTGAACACAATCTGATTGCCAATCGAATGAACTGGTATGTCACTTCCCAGTCTTTTTTAATGGCAGCATTTGCAGTTTCTGGTAATAATAATTATCGACTTGGGTTTCTATCTGTATTTTTACCAATACTAGGAATTCTGACATCATGTATTATTGGAGCTTCGCCTTATGCGGCTATCGAAGCGATGGCTCAACTTAAGACAGAAAAAAAACGCATCCTTAAGCAGGATAAGTATTTAGTAAATATTTCTACTTTTAAAGCAAGGTTTGTTGACAATAAACATCTTTGGATTCATCGGGTGGGGATTTTCCAGGCTCGTTCTATTCCTGTTTTGTTTTTTATTTTCTGGTGCATTTTTCTATACTTAGCGACACAAACTAAAATATGCTAGAGTGACATGACAAGCACTTTCGATTGGGATAGTCGAAGAGAGGCTGACAATAAGGCTAAACATGGTCTGGACTTTGAGACTGCTCAATATGCGTTTTTCGATCTCGTTTGATTGTCCATGATGTCCAACATAGTGACTCAGAGGAACGTTGGTTTTGTATTGGTAAGGTAAAAGACCGGGTTTTAACGGTGCGTTTTACTTACCGAGGTGGAGTGATTCGTATATTTGGCGCAGCTGAATGGCGTAAATGGAGAAAATTCTATGAAGAACATAACCCCTGATCCCGCAAAACCGATTGGTAAGGTGACAATTGTTGAAGACTTTTTACCACCACCAGAGCAGCTAATACCGAATCAAAATACTGTCAGGGTAACGATGGAATTTTCTAAGGAGAGTATTGAGTATTTTAAACGGGAAGCTCAACGTCATAATGCTTCCTATCAATCCCTGATTCGTAATCTTGTAGATGCCTATGTCAGACAACAACAGCAGTGAGTATAATTAGCAATCCATCATTATTAAAGTTAGCGGTGCTTTACGTTAACGCATCTTTGAGTGGAATGCTAGAAACCTTCTGCGGTAATTATGCCAATATTTAGGTGGTGTTAAACCCCTGGAAGTGGGATAGTAGGATACAGGAGGGTGCGGAACCGCAGGGAGCGGTATAATTAATAGTTGGGCGGCAGTAGGACGACGAAACTGAACAGTCATCAACCATTACAAAATAAAGTAACGCTATAGGGCTAATAAGTCCCATTTTAATAGTGGACAGATGGCAATAAATCAGTTAAAAAAGAATGGAGTTTTGCATAGTTCAACGATCATTGAGATTTCAACGCTTCCCACGGTTCATGGTGTCTTTATTCAAGATGCGGTTGACTGTTAAAAGGCCTTGCCTGATTCCTCAGTCCAACTAATTCTGATAGACCCGCCCTATAATCTGGACTTAGACAAGTGGGATAGTTTCCCTAACTATCTCGATTGGGCAAAAGGAGAGATATACAAAAAGGATAAGCGTCTCAATCCGGAAAGTCTTGAAAAAGGGAAAAATCCCACCAATGTTTGGGAAGTAGGAAGGCTAAATGACAATTCGACGGAAAAAGTTGGTCATCTAACACAAAAGCCGATAGTCTAATTAAAGACTATAATATTGATACCGTACTTCAAGAAATTACTTCAAAACCTTGTCAAGGATTATTCCAATAGTATCGACCGATTAACCATGGCAGAATGGATTATTTACAAAGAATTTCGCTTTGAAGCAGCCCATCGTTTACCCCACTATGAAGGTAAATGTCGCCGTCTTCACGGTCATAGTTGGCTAGGACGCGTCTATGTGAAAAGTCATTATTTACAGTCCCAAGGCTCACAACAGGGAATGGTGATGGATTTTGGCGAAATTAAACAATATTTACAGCCGCTACTCGATAATTTTCTCGACCATCATTATCTCAATGAAACCACTGGTTTAGAAAATCCCACCAGTGAAGAATTATCGCGCTGGATCTATGAAAAATTGGCAAAAGCTGGTTTACCCAACCTTTATGCCGTCGAAATCCGCGAAACCTGTACCTCTGGATGCACCTATTACCCCTAATCGGCAAGGTATCATTAGCTAGGATGGATTGCAAACCTATCCCACGAAAATTATAAGATTCCCAGTCACAATCCCCTAAAATGAAGGAGTTAGGAGAACCCTGATATGCTATCTACTGCCAAGAAACTTTATGACACAGACTTTAATCTTTGGGTAGAAGAAACTGCTAACCTACTTAAGGAAGGTAAGTGGGAGTACCTCGATTTAGAAAATCTAATTGAGGAAATTGAGACAATGGGTAGGAGTGATAAAAAGGCTTTAAAAAGTAATTTAGAAAAGCTATTGCTTCACCTCCTTAAATGGAAGTATCAACCCTCTAAACGTTCTCATAGTTGGCAGTATTCTATCACCGAACACTGTTTGAGATTGTTAGAAGTTTTTGAAGATAGCCCCAGTCTCAAGGTATATTTTGAGGAAGTTTTTGATCAGTGTTATCAAAATGCTTGCCTACTTGCCGCTAGAGAAACAGGGTTAGATAAAAAAACTTTTCCTGAAATCTGTCCTTTTGCCAAAACTGATATCCTCAATCCTGAATATCTACCAGATTAATACTAATATTGAATCAGTCGGCAACATCAAAACTACTGGTTAAAGTTTATGAAATTCCCCGTCACGCTCTACCAAGATGAAGAAGGATGGTACATTGTGGAATGTCCCATTATTCCGGGCTGCCTGAGTCAAGGTGAGACTCAAGAAGAAGCTCTACAAAATATCAAAGAGGCCATTGACTTATGTTGAGAAGTTAGAAAAGAAAAAGACCTACCTTTGACAATTATAAAATAGCAGGTTGGTCCTTGCTATTGCTCAACCCAAACCCTATTTTTCTATATGTAGGTAGGTGTTAAAAACTGTCAGATATACCCTTTATTAAAAGGGAATTAAGGGGGGATAAATCCCAAAGTTCTCAACTCAATTGTCCTGTTTTGACTTCTTTTCTTGAGATAGTTTGCGCTGGCAGAAAGCACCCAATCCCAATAAACCTAAGCCGAAAATCGTGCTGGGTTCAGATACTGCTTCAACTTTTACGGTAAAACTTCCACCGTTGTTATACGTTCCATAATCTAGTGGTCCAAGGAAGAGGCGAGTTGCTCCAGTAGGGACGATGAAGTTCTGCACAGCACCACTGCCGGTTCCTGTCAGTCCATCGCCAATGAAGAAAACTTGCTTAACTTGTGGAGCTAACGAAGAAAAATTGATTCCAATTGAAGAAAAGTCAAGAGATGCCGGTGCAGGAGTCGAATCTGGCTGGCTGTTATCTAAAAAGACACCGAGAAGAGAATTGAGCCGACCGTTAATCCCAGAAATTCCATAGTGAGGACCCCAGTTAAGCAAGGATGTTACTCCATCCGCCGTAGCGGTGGGTGGGGGTGGGGAGGGATTATTGTTGACTGCCCCGGTTACGGAGAAATTAAGTGTTTGTCCAGGAATCAGGGAAAGTCCCGACACTTGTACAGGAGAGTGAGTAGGAGCAATATCCCCAGCGAGAGTAGTTCCATTGGGCATCCCTGCGAGCCAAGGGGTAGATTTGCCAGGAACGGTAATAGTTACAGCTTGTACTCCACTGGCGACGGAGAGACTGATAAGTATCACCCCCCCCCGATGGAGGTTTTGATAAGTTTTCCTAATGTCATGAGCAAACGCCTCTTAAAAAACGTGGTTCTGCCTAAACCATAATATATATTCCCCTAGAGGTATATGTATTAACCATTGATTTTACTTAATCTTACCATTGACTTTAATAAATCTTAAAAATACTCTAAGTTACTTATAAAAATAAAGGTGTATTAGCGACAGCGTAACACGCCCTACTTATCTCTCTTTTGTCAAAGGCAGAAGCACTATCTTCTTCATGAATCGGCAAAATTCAGTAAAATAGCAATAGACCAAATCAGAGAAAAAAAATTAGCTATGGCAACTACATCCGAAGACGTATGGCGACTCTTAGCCGAATTAGCGACTGCTCAAGCTGAATTAACTGCCGCTCAAAAAGAAACCGACAAACAACTGAAGGAGACTGACCTACTATTGAAGGAAGTTAGTCAGCAACAGAAGAAAACTGACAAACAACTCAAAGAATTAGGTCAGCAAATTGGGGGACTCGGTGCCAAATTCGGCAGCTTTACCGAAGGACTTGCCCTCCCTTCAATGGAAAAGATTCTCAGACAACGCTTTGGTATGGAAGTTATCAGTCCCAGTGTGCGAGTCAGTAAAGAAGGACAACACCTAGAAATTGATGTTCTTGCCTATACCAATGGTCAGCTAAATACTGCCTATATCGTCGAGGTTAAAAGTCATGCTAGAGAGGAGTCTATTTCACAATTAAAAAGTATTTTGCAACGGTTTCGCCGCTTTTTCCCTGAACACAAAGATAAAAAACTCTATGGCATATTAGCGGCGGTTCATTTATCATCAGAATTACGGGAAAAAATTCTGCAAGAAGGGTTTTATGTGGCTCGGATTCATGACC
>SFCA01000050.1:0-6064 GCA_007095475.1 Microcystis aeruginosa Ma_QC_C_20070703_M131
TTAGCGATTTTTGTCAATTCTTTTCGATCTAGAGCGAACTAATCAATTAAGTCTCTTGCCAGATAAGGATTTAGTCGATTTATGCCTCCCTATCGAACCATACCAAGTAACGAAGAGCCTAAGACTTTTGCCAGACTCCCAGAAGAGCGATATATTACGCGCTCAATCTTTATGCAAAAAATCTGGCAACCATAAGCCGATTAATATTACCAAGCCAATGATGACTAAGGCAACACTATAGGTGATCGCTTCATTAGAATTAAAGTTAGTCGGCATGATGAATTTAATTCCCCCCGCTTGAGATAGACTGCTCACTCCCAAAGTAATACAGAAGGTAAAGACTTAGGATGAGCCAGACGCAGAAATTGGTAGCCAATACCGGACAAACCCTGAAAGAAACAGGGATTAAACACGGATGTCGGCAAATCAGCAAATAGTTCATATTTGCCGGTTTGAGAAGCTCGATTGACGACTCGACTTGCTAATTCTTGAGCAGCACTATACCATTGCGGATTAGACAGTGTATGTGCAGCGACCCACATAACTTCACAGCGACCTAAATTGCCACAGCACAAATGATCCACTTGCTGCAAGGGAGTCTCTTGGGTTGTCTTGAGAGCCGCTTCAATATTAGCGAGAATTTCTTCAGTTTTATAGCTAGATAAACCGCCTAAACGTCCTAAACCAATACCAGGCGCTCCGTAGCACCAAGTTGACCAAAACACTGGCGCAGCCGAAGGCTCCTCAGTTGGGATGATTTGACGCCAATTCCCAAATTCTTGGAAAAATTTGCTATTTTCATAGGCGATCGCCTGTTGTGCGCCCCTTGAATAAGCCGAGTCTTGAGTCACTTCATAGAGTCGTAAAAGCGCATAGGCAATTCCAGCGGCCCCATGAGAGAAGCCAGTCAATGGTTTATAGGTATCTGATTTCTCGTTATAGCGCAAATCACAAAATTTCAGCAGATGTTGACCACAGGCTTGAGCCTTATCCAAAACAAAAGCTGTCCCCGTATCCTGATAAAGAGCTAAAAGGGATAAAACTGTCCCAGCAGCACCCTTAACTATATCGAAATTAGTATCTTTATCAATAATCTCTTGGCTCATAAATTGAGCAACTTTTTGTGCTTCTTGAGAGAGATGGGGTAAATCGAGAAATTGTCGGATTTTGACGAGACAATAAATAATCGCCCCCAGTCCTACGCCGCCGCCGATGCCAAAGTTATCGGCAAAAATTTTGATTGCTTCAGCATCCGCATTTTGTAAGAAGCTTTGTAAAGATTGAAGAGACTTAAGGCTTAACTTCTCAAATTTACTGTCCCCTGTCACACGAGCTAAGGCGGCAAAAAAGACAGCAACACCGCAATTGCCATCATAGAAACTTTCTCCCAAAGGTTGTAGCTGAAATCTCTCTGCTTTCGGAACAAAAGCTAAACTAATCCAAGAAAGACTACCATCAGAACCAATAATTCCCTGGTCTTCGATTTCTTGAGCAATCTCTATTGCTTTGGTAACAAACTGTTCGCCAGTCAACAGAGTCTTAGTAATTTCTTCCTGATTTTTAGACTCAATTTTGCTTCTTTCTGAGGAGAAACTTCCAGTAATTTTTGACTGAAAGGCCAACTGAATAATTCTAGATTGTTGAGCTAAGTCAGTTTCATTCATCCGTTTTAATCGTTGTTCAACTTGATTAAAACATGATCCTTTAAAATACTCCGGTATAGTCTGTTCATCACCTAAGTTGAGGTCATCGCTTACCGTAGCAGCACTAAAATAGGGAACATCTCCTAAGGAGATGGCTTGAAGTTCCATCTCTAGAATAGGCCAAGCTTGAGGTTTATTTTTGCTATTGAGAAAGGCCCGGCTCAAGATATCTGCTTCAATACTCCACTCTAGTCCATGTTTGAGAAATTCTGCCCCTCGCGTCTTATTGAGAACTGCGCCATAAACTTTGGTGGAACGGAACAGAAATCTGACTACCTGTGTCTGGAATGGCGATAAAGGTCCATTTGCTGCTAATAGGTTTTCCTTCTGTTCAATCAAGAAACGGTATACTTGTTCGAAGCCTGTAATCAATTCTTTTAGATAATCATTCGGGTAAAGTGGCTGTGAATTAAGCATAGGAACATTAGCTTGCAGAGGTCTATCTATTTTCTCCTGTGCTAAATACATATCGTCGGTGTTGATCGATTTCCAAACAGGAAATGGTACCGGCATAGGTTGAATATCAATACTACCCAATCCACTAACATCATAAGCGACAGAAGTGTCGATATTAAACTCCCAAGTCGGTAACAATGCCGTGCGTAAGACTGAATCAGACAATTGATTCATCGCTGCTTCTCCGGCTGTTTCATCTTCCGAATCTTCCATCCATTTAGCTTCATGGTGCATGATTGTTTCTAGATCAATCATCACCAGTTGATCGCCGTAGGCAATTAAATTCTCGTGGTGAAAATCATTTGCTCCTAGAAAATATAACAAACATAACAATCTTCCCGCCTGTAAATAAAAACGTTTAGCATCGGCGGTATCTTGACAAGGTTTTTGTTCAATGTATTCGCTCCATCCATAGGTTTGTTTATCTAAAATCCGAAGAATTTTCAGGGGAGATTGTGCAGAACTTTCTAAGTTTTCTAATTGTTGATTTAACCAAGATAAAAGTTGGTTAAAAGCTATGTCAACCCCCATTGTTTTCGGTTTATAAACTAACTTTAGGCCCGAGGCAAAAGTTAGCACGATCACAGAACGTCCTTGATGATGAAGATCAGACAAGTCCGGCTTAATTTCTTTAATTTTTCCTAGCTGATTTTCTGATATTTTAGAATCAATCGAATCATTTATCTGGGAACATTCTCCCTTAATTTCTAATAAATCATTTTCCAGTCTTTCTAGAAATTCTGCCGTTGACTCAACCCAAAAATCAATAGTGGTTGCAATAAACCTACCTAATACGGGATATTGTTGAAAAAACCCCAAGAATCCATCTGATAATAATTTATCAACAAAAGCTAGATATTTTTTGTTACCTGATGTAGTTTTATTGTTCGGAATTATTAAATTGAGTAAGTTTTTCCCGAGGGGACGAGAATGAGAAAACTCAAAATCTAAAGTTTTTACTAAAAGATAAAAAAGTCTTTGGTAAAGACCCTGTTCTAGACTTAGATAAGCAGATTCTTCCAATCGTTTTAAAGGCAAATTTTCATCAGATAATGATTCTACTCCTAAGCGAGCAAGAAGTTTTTGTCTTCCAACCAGAACCAAAGGTAAAAAAACATCTTCAAAGGGTTTAGGGTCATTAGAATCTCTGGGCAAGGGTTCGAGATTTTCTTGGGTTAATTGTGCAACTGTTTCTATAATCTCAGCTAGGGTTAAAGCCCAACTGGGTAAGGAATGAGTTTCAGGTTCTAACTCTGTACCAAGTACTCGCAAAACTGCATCGCGTTCCCAACCATTCCACTCTAGACGTTTGTAAAATTTATCCCAATCTCCAGAGGCACTGACTTTACACCAATGATTCAAACGAATATTTGCTATCTCTTCATTAAATGGGCTTGAGATAGTCGATGTTGTTTGATGACTGAGACGTTCAGAAATAAACGTAGCTTGACAGACGATCTTGGCTAATTCTGGTTTTAAATCAGATGGGATTGCGCTCACAAAAAAAGCCTCCTTCTTTTAATTTTCATCAGATAACTTACTATAACACTTTAGAAACACCTCTAGATTCTTTAATTGACATCATATAGCTTGCCATTCGCCGTTTAACAAAACTCAACATGGCTGGATTATCCTTGGATACTGTCCACATTCCGTAGGGGATATGGCTACTACACTGGATTTTAATCGACTCGGCTAATAAAGGAATGCCACGCCCGACCTTTTGTAGCTCTTTCTTGACAAAAAAGCTACTGTAGCGGATTGTATCTGGTGCAAGACGATGGGTTATCATCCAGCCGATGACTTCTTTTTGATAACGAAGTCCTAAACTGTTGAGTGGCTCTCTTTTGTCTTCCTCTAAAAAAGGTGAAAGAACTTCTGGATACCACGCCTGAGTATTTTGTTTTTCTAAAATTCTACTTCGTTCTGCTTCCGTTAAATCAGACCAAGTAAAGATTGTAAAACCAGCAGGTAAACTATATTTGTGTAGCCAGGATGCTTGAATCATCTGCTCTTTCGCCGCCTTACAAATTAACACCCGTAACTCTGGCGGTGTCCAACCTGCTTTTTTCAGTATATGTTCTAAAGACGGAGTTGTCGTTTGGTCGCTTGTATAAACTAATTCAACATACCGACAACCTCGTTGCTTAAACACCTGCTCTAAATACGCGAGTAGGGCTGTGCCGATGCCCTGACAACGATAGGGGAATTCAACAAAGATGGAGAGGATGATAGCTGCTTCTTCTTCAGGGTAAAACCTAGCCAGACCCAAGCCAACCGGTTTTTGCTCAACACTTGCGCCAATGGCAACAAGAGAGTCTTCAAACTGCAAACTTTGTAAAGCAGGTTGATAAGAGGGAAAGGTCATTTCCAAATATTGAAGCCAAGCCAACCCCTTCAATTCAGTTAATGAATAATTAACCATTCTGTTGCATACATTGTTAATCTTCGATCTGATAAAAATTAAAAGCGGATTTGGTATTACCCTAATAAAGGAAACCTCGATTAATTGCACTTATTGCCAAGAAAGCACCCATAAAAAGTGTTGATCTTTTTCAGCAAGGTATTTTTCGAGGTTTCCAGAAAGCCGACTCTAACAAGTAGCAACCCAGCAGTTGCGGCTAACAATGATACAGACAGTGAGTCGTGTATTTAAGTTACAACGGCGGCGACCGCCAGCTACAGCTTCTAACTCTTGTTCGCTCAGTTCCGCATCTCCCTTCTTGGTGTTAAGAAACTCATTAGCTTCGTCAAGAGTGAAGTTGCAGCCATTCTCTTGTCCTAGTCTGACGGCGGTTTCGACAAAGCTGTCGCGATCTTCAGCCGCGCCTAACATAGCTTGAAGCTCTTCGCTATTGCGAGCGATTTCATAAAATCTTTCGACATCTGGTTGACTCATGACTGTGTTCTCCTTAAGTCTGTGGGTGATTCAATCTTTTCTTGATTCACACTGACAATAGTAACCTCGGTCAAAAGGCTTGCCAATCGGGAAAAGTTCAGATAAATTCAGGACTCTAACAATCAAAGAACTCAGAGAAAGTCATGTAAAGTGAGTAGCGAGGGTCTTCACCTCGACATTTTTAGATAAATCACGCCGTGAGGTTTGGGTTTCTGCTTCTTTCCCGAAGGATTTTTCGCACCTGCCTTAACAGATTTACTCTGTTCTGGTCTTATGGTCGCTCTACAGACTGACACCGCAAGCCCTGCGGCCAAAATATTTTTCTCGAACATTTAACGGCATTTTCAAGGGCAATATACCCGCAATTACTACACCTTTTAGAGCTAGGAAACCATCTATCTATTTCGATGTAGTTTCTCCCATACCAACGGCATTTATAGGCTAATTGTCGGGTTATTTCTCCCCAGCTAACATCAGATATTGCCTGAGATAATTTCGGGTTTTTGACCATATTCTTGACAGCTAAGTTCTCAACCACAATCGTTTGGTTTTCACGGACTAATTGAGTGGTTAGCTTGTGTAAATGGTCTTTTCTGTTATCAGTAATTTGGGCGTGAATCTTGGCTACTTTGATTCTCGCTTTTTCCCGATTTTTTGAGCCTTTCTGTTTTCGAGAAAGACTTTTTTGTGCCTTTCGCAGTCTCCGATAATGCCTTTTAAAATGCTTGAGATTAGATACCTTGTCTCCATCGCTGGTAATTACTAGGCTACTAATTCCTAAGTCAATTCCGATGGCTTTATCAGTTGGGGGTAATGGCTGGATTGTTGGGTCATCAAATCTTATTGAGATATGCCAGCGTCCTGAGGGATGTAATCTGACTGTTACCGTGCTTGGTTCACAGCTTTCTGGTATTTGTCTTGACCATCGAATAGGTAAAGGTTCTGTGCATTTAGCTAAATAGATTTGTCTGTCTTTAAATTTAAAAGCAGATTTGGTAAATTCGGC
>SFCA01000051.1:0-24588 GCA_007095475.1 Microcystis aeruginosa Ma_QC_C_20070703_M131
AAGGTGGAAGTCACAGAAATCAAGGGAGATATTAAAACTCTTGATCAGAAAGTCGAAACAATGGATAAACGACTAGAAAAAGTTGAAGATAGTTATGCAATCCTAGTTAAAGATATTGCTGACTTGAAAGGGGTTAAATCCCTGATTATCCCCATGGTTGTGGCTTTTTTAAGTGCCGTGGTCACTTTAGGATTGCGTGGCTTTTTTCTTGGTAATAAACCTTAATTTTTTATTTCAATAAAGTAGTTATCTGTAAGAGGGTTTTAATTATGACACAAACTAGCGAAACCGTTACCTATTCTCTCGAATCTGTCCTGACAAGGATCGAGAGTAAAATCGACAATCTCCAAAGAGATGTTAATCAAAAATTTGACAGTCTCCAAAGAGATGTGGATCAGAAAATTGACAGTCTCCAAAGAGATGTGGATCAGAAAATCGACAATCTCCAAAGAGATATGGATCAAAAATTTAACAGTCTCCAAAAAGATGTTAATCAAAAATTTGACAGTCTCCAAAAAGATGTTAATCAAAAATTTGACAGTCTCCAAAAAGACGTTAATGATTTAAAGGTGGAAGTCACAGAAATCAAGGGAGATATTAAAACTCTTGATGGCTTTTTTCTTGGCAACAAACCTTAAATATATCAGGGAATATTGTTATCATCAAGTTTATTTTTTACTCTACCAATAAAATCTATGAGTTTTTGTATTAATCCTCATTGTCCTAAACCGAAAAGTATCACGGAGAGTCGTTACTGTCAATCCTGTGGTTCGGACTTGCTTTTAAATGGTAAATATCGAGTCACAAATTTATTAAGTGCCAAAGGTGGATTTGGTAATACCTATGAAGTGATAGATGAACGTAAAATACCCAAAGTATTAAAAGTTCTTACCTACGATTCCAGCAAAGCTATTGATTTATTTCAACAGGAAGCCAATCTTTTAAAACAATTAAATCACCCCGGTATTCCCAAAGGAGAAAACTATTTTATTTATCATCCCCGGGAGAGTCAAACTGCTTTACACTGTTTAGTCATGGAGAAAATTGCTGGTATTGACTTAGAAGAATATCAAAAACAAAGAGGATTTAAACCGATTGATTATAATCTCGCTTGTGATTGGTTAACTCAGTTAGCTAATATTCTCTACGAAGTTCATAAACATAAATTCTATCATCGCGACATCAAACCCTCTAATATTATCTTAAAACCCGATGGTCAATTAGTTTTAATTGATTTTGGAGCAGCGCGACAGGTGACTAAAACCGTCCTAGCAGGAGGTAAAAATACAGGAATTTATACCCCTGGATATGCTCCTCCTGAACAATCTCTTGGTCACTCTGTCCCCCAATCAGACTTTTACGCTTTGGGCAAAACTTTCGTCTTTTTGTTAACCGGTAAAGAACCCAGTGACCCGAAAATTTATAATATTAATACAAATGAATTTAACTGGCGTAAATATGCCCAAAATATCCCTTCTCGATTAGCAGATTTTATCGATAATTTAATGGCAGAAAAACCTATTGATCGACCTAAAGATACCAAAACTTTGCTAAAAATTATTGCCGATATTAAAGCTAATCTCCATCAAACTAAAAAAACTAAAAATTCTTCTCCTGAAAAACCTAAAATTGTTCCTATTCCCAATCCTGCACTTATTTCTTTACTCGCCGCAATTTCTCCTAGTTATGCTGGGTTTTGGCTCCGTTTAAAAGCCTCTTTAATTGATTCTTTTATCGTTTTTATTATCGCCGCTTTATTAGGTAGTTATATCTGTTTTCGCTTACAACAATGGTCAACTTTCCAAGATTTAAATCTTAACTTTAATATACCCAAAGAAATGTGGGTTTACTATGCAGCAGGATTAAGTGCAGCTGGAACAACAATTATCGGGTTTGCTTTATTTATAGCGGCAATTATCTATAATATTCAAGCCAAAATTAACTTTACTTACGAACATATTGCCATTCTGACTGCTCTTGGTTTAGGAATAGTTATTAAATGGTTATATTATGTTTTCTTAGAATATCTTTTTAAAGCCACTATTGGTAAAATGTTTTTTGATTTATCCGTCACCGATAGGGAAGGAAGACGCATATCTTTTGCAAGAGCAAATCGCCGCTACTTACTAAAATTTCTCTCCACTGCTCCCTTATATTTGGGCTTTTTACTGGCAGCCTGGACAAAGAAAAAACGCGCCCTTCATGACATGATTTCTGGTACACAAATCCGCAAGAAAAAGTAACCAGATACTAGAAAAGTAGGGAGATGAGAGCGGTACGATAGGATAAAATTAACTACAATAGGGACAAGATATTCCTGCTTGGTAATTGGGGGACTGTTTATCTTTTTCATCGATGGGATGACCGCAAGCGGGACACATTTCATAATGTCCTACCTCTAGATTAGCTGTTAGTGCCACTCTTTGATCAAAAACGAAACATTCTCCTTGCCAAAGACTCTGATCGGGACTAACTTCTTCTAAGTATTTCAAAATACCTCCCTCTAGCTGATAAACTTGAGAAAAGCCTTGATTTAATAAAAAAGCTGCCGCCTTTTCACAGCGAATTCCCCCCGTACAAAAAAGAGCTATTTTTTTATTGTTAATACTATCAAAACTTTCCTGAATATACTCAGGAAATTGGCGAAAATGCTGGATTTCTGGGTTAAGCGCTCCCGCAAAAGTACCGAGCGCCACTTCATAATTATTACGAGTATCGATCACTACCACGTCCGGCTCTTTCAGCAATTGGTTCCACTCTTCAGTTTTGAGATGAATTCCTGTTTTTTCGAGAGGATTAGCCTTGGGTTGACCGAAAGTCACAATTTCCTTTTTTAAGCGAATTTTTAAGCGTTGAAAGGGCAAATAATCACAAACAGACTCTTTCACCTCTAGATTAGCTAAACGAGTATCGGTTTTTAACCAACTAATCACCTCGGCGATCGCTTGACTGTTCCCGGCGATCGTTGCGTTAATCCCCTCGGCTGCCAGAAGAATAGTTCCTTTAATTCCTCTTTCTTGGCAGTATTTTTGTATTTCTGGCTGTTTTTGACGATAATCTGACAAAGCCACAAACTGGTAAAAAGTGGCGACTAGATAAGACATGGCAGGCAAGGGAAAAATTAACTTGTAATATTTTTCACTATAGGTTATGATAACGAAAGTGTCCTAAAAACCAGATCGGGGGTTTAGCTCAGTTGGTAGAGCGCCTGCTTTGCAAGCAGGATGTCAGCGGTTCGAGTCCGCTAACCTCCATAGCATCTCCCCCATAGTCCTGACTGATTCACTTTTGCTTGGTGATTAGCTCAAGTCTTTTTGGGAAGACAATTAGCTAGGGTTGCCGAAAAAATCTAAAAACCTTGTTGGGTAAGACTTTTAGACCTTTTGTCAATCAAAAAGTACCAGGTATGGGAGTGATCGGGGGGAAAATTCAGGGACTTTTTCCCTGAAAATTAGGTAATTGACCCCCTCAAAATCGGTAAAACCCTACACCCTACACCCCACACCCCGCACCCTGTCCCCACCAACAAACTTGTTCGGCAAACCCTAATTATTAAATGATGTCTCGTACCTATCAAGCTACTGGAATCAATCTGCAAGGAATGGCCTTCGGAGAAGCCGATCGCCTCTTAACTATTTTGACCGCCGAATATGGTTTAATTAGAGCCATCGCTCCCGGTGCGCGCAAGTATAAATCTTCCCTGCGGGGTAGAAGCGAACTATTTGTGGTCAATAATCTGTTAATAGTCGCAGGAAAATCCCTAGATAAGGTCGTTCAAGCTGAAACTATCGAATCTTATCCCAAATTAAGTCAAAATCTCGCCAAACTCACCGTTAGTCAATACCTCTGTGAACTGGTTTTGGCGATCGCACTGAGCGAACAACCCCAGAGGGAATTATACGAATTAATCTGCAGCCATCTGGCCAGAATTGAAGTCCTCGACGAAAATCAATACATACTTCCCTATCTTTGTCAAGCAATTTTTCATTTCTTAATAATTGCCGGTTTAGTGCCGCAAGTCCATAACTGCCTGTTGACGGGAAAAGCTTTAATTGGGGACAATTGCCTAGGATTTAGTTTCGAGGCAGGGGGAATAATAGATCTAGCTGCCCTAACAGAAACAATCAACCCGCCCAAAATCGATAGTAAACTGACGTTGCAAGAACTGCAATTACTGCAATGCCTAGGAAAAACCGATTTTCCCCCAGAAGACAACCTTACCTCAGAACTAGCATGGATTAACCTCGATCGCCTGCTGCGCCGCTATACTCAATATCATCTAGGAAAAACTTTTCGCTCCTCGGCATTAGTTGAGGGTTTATCTCCCTTAGAATTTTAAACAGATAGCAAAAATCATCATAATGCAACTGTTTGACTCAGAAACTGACGACGCAATTCCTAGCGCCTCCCCCACTCCTGTTTTTAATTCTTCCGATTCCTCACCGAGGCAATCCGACGCAGAAACCATGAACCGCTTGCCTAAACGTGCGCCCAAATCCAATCCTAGTCAGGGTTTTGCCCCAGTGCTAAAAAACCCGCGCTTTCTCATTCTCTGGGCGGGGGGAATTTTTTCCCAATTAGCGGATAAATTCTATTTAGTCCTGATGATCTCCCTAATTGCCACCCATTACCAAGAAGCCGATCAATCGATTAGTGGCTGGGTATCAGCGATAATGATTGCTAATACAATTCCGGCGGTGTTAGTGGGTTCGGTGGCGGGTGTATATGTTGATAGATGGTTAAAAAAACAAGTTTTAGTTATTTCTAACCTTTTACGCGGGGCTTTTGTCCTCGTCATTCCCCTATTATTATGGTTAGTGCGCGAGCAAACTTTAGCCGTTCCCCTCGGTTGGTTGCCTGACGGTTTAAGAAATTGGCATTACCGGTTACAGGGAGAATTTAATTTACCCTTCGGTTTTTTCCTGTTGTTAGTCATTACTTTTCTTGTCTCCACCTTAACCCAATTTTTTGCCCCCGCCGAACAATCTACCCTGCCATTGGTGGTAAAACGTCGTCATCTTCTACCGGCTAATTCCCTCAACACTTTAACCACCATGGCGGTATTAATTATCGGTTTTGCCATCGGTGAACCTCTATTAGCTTTTGCCGATAGCATTTTCGGCACGAGAGCCGGACAATTTGATATTGGCAAAGTGATGATTGTCGGTACTTTTTATATAATTGCTGGTTTAATTCTAATTATCCTGCGAACTAACGAAAAATATGTTATTCCTACCGCAGAACAGCCCCATGTTTGGGAAGATATCCGCGACGGCATTCGTTACCTCAACAAAAATCATAAAGTTCGTAACGCTCTGATTCAATTAGTCATCTTATTCTGTATTTTTGCCGCTCTATCAGTATTAGCTGTCAGTATGGCGGAAAAACTACCCGGGTTAAAAGCTTCTCAATTTGGCTTTTTATTAGCCTCCTGTGGTGCAGGAATGGCAGTTAGTGCCATTACTTTGGGTTATTGGGGCCAAAAATTCTCCCACACCCAATTAAGTCTCTGGGGTTCCCTGGGTATGGCGGCAGCTTTAATCGGTTTATCTCTAGCAACAAAGAGTTTAATTTTAGCCTTCGCTATGACCGCTTTATTAGGGATTTTTGCCGCTTTAGTCGGGGTTCCCATGCAAACTACCCTACAGGCAGATACACCCCCCGAAATGCGCGGTAAAGTCTTTGGTTTAGAGAATAATGCCGTTAATATCGCCCTCTCTTTACCCTTAGCTGTCGCGGGTATCGCCGAAACTCAATTCGGACTCCGACCGGTATTATTAGCTTTAGCAGTTATGGCAGTTATCGGCGGTGGTTTTACTTGGTATGTTTCTGGCAATTTATCTAAAGATTAGGGGGACTTTTCATTGATCAGTAAACAGTAATCAGCGAAAAGAAATCTTGGATATATCAGCTTAGATTATCCTCCTATTCACCTAGGAGGATAACCATGATAATATTATCCTATTTTATCAACCTCCCTATTGTCCAGAAGTAAAGGGGGAATTTTAAATCCCTTGATAACTTAAGAAGTAAACTTTACCATCTTTTAAATTCTCTATCCAATTTTGGGAGAGTTTTTTTGGGCTAATTTTCCCTGTTAACGGGGATAAATCTCGGTGACAACTCGATCGGGGGAGCTACTACTAACAACAATGTTATTATCTTCTAGAGTGCCGATCGCTTTATCGCCGGTGAGATTAAATTTTGGTTCCTGTTGTTCATAGATAATATTCCCCTCGGCCTCGACAATTTTTTCCGACATTTTCCAAGTTAAGATCTGACTATACAATTGCGCCCCAGTTTTCTGATTAATCCCCTTAACCCCATCCTTGAGATAAGCGATACGATTGCCTAATTCCACCACCACACGATTACCAGTAATAGTGATTTGATCTTGATATTGAAAAATTTCCGTGGGGCGATCGGACGTTAGGGTACGATTTTGATAGTTCCAAATTGCCTGAGAACCAGAAATCTGTAAAGGTGGTTCTAAAGAGCGATATTCGAGGTTTTCTTGCAGGATAACCTGATTATTTTTTCTTTCCCAACGACCGCCGATAGCAGTAAGGCGATCGATAATAGTTTTATTAATATAGCGATCAAAAGCGACTTTTTGATCGCTACTAATGACCTGTTGCGGAATTTCCCAGTACAGGCGCTCGGTTTGCAGGACAACACGAGATTCCTTGGCGGTGGCCACCACTTGACCTTGTAATTCTAGTTTTTCTTGGCCCGTGTCGTAGCGTCCTTGGCGCGCCTTAGCTTCTAGTTGTAGATGACTACCTTTGATCCCTTTGGGGGAGATTAAAATACCTTCCTTGGGTAGCCAACGCAATTCCGGCGCGTTAATAATGGCCTTATTGCGGGGGTCCACAGCCACAATATTATCTTTGAGGAGAATTTCCTGGCCTTCCTTATAGACTTCACCGCGGTCAGCACTAACCTGTAAAACTACTTTCCCATCTTGATAGATATTACCTTTGATATTTTCCAGACGGGCGATTTTTTGGTCTTGGGTGTAGGTAGCTTTTTTGACTTGAATTTTCCAGAGGGGTTGTCCCGAGGGGTTAGCCTGTTCTAAGGTGGCATTATTGAGAATTAAGCGGCCAGTTTCCTCAATTTTAGGCGATTCTGTCGGCGAAATTGTCGGTGGATCGGGGGGTTGACAGGCTGTTAATCCCAGCAAACCGATTAGAAGGGCAGCCTCGCGCCCAATTGATAGTTTTAATTGTAACCGCTGCCTCAATTTCGATCGCTCCGCTGCTATTTTCTCTCCCCCCAGTTTAGGGTAAGGGGTCGCCCCTTGACCGGTTGGGATGGTTAATCGCTAGTTTTGCTAGGAAAAACCCCCGGTTGAACGGTGAGAGTTTGTTGTTTACCCCTGCGGTTAATCTCGATTTCCAGATTACCACCGATCGCACTGGTTTCTACACCTTGCTGCACATCCGAAGCGGTTTTAACGGGGTTTCCTGCCACAGTTGCGATGATATCACCCGCTTGCATTCCGGCTTTTTGAGCGGGGGAATTTTCCACCACTCGCAGGACGATTACCCCTTCATTTTGGTCAATATTAAAGTTTAATTCTTTAGTTTCGTTCAATTGCTGCCGTAATTCTGGGGTTAGCGTCACCATCTGGATACCGATGTAGGGATGTTCCGCTTTACCCTTACTAGATAGCTGTCCCGCCACTTTTTGGGCGGTTTCGATGGGAATAGCAAACCCTAAACCCTGAGCATCGGCCCGAATTGCCGTATTAATGCCGATAACTTCCCCCTTGGCGTTTAGCAACGGGCCGCCGGAATTGCCGGGGTTAATAGCGGCATCGGTTTGGATAAAACGAACCCGTTTATCGGGAACCCCCACTTCGCTGCTAGTGCGTCCTAGGGCGCTAATAATGCCCACCGTCACCGTATTATCTAAGCCTAGGGGATTGCCAATAGCGATCGCCCACTCCCCGGGGATTAAAGTTTCGGCCTTGCCAAAAGTCACCGTCGGTAAATTTTCCGCCTCAATTTTCACCAGGGCCACATCGGTCATATTGTCAACCCCCAGAACTTTACCCTGATAGGTTTGACCGTTTTTCAAAGTCACTTTTACTTGGGTTGTCCCTTCCACCACATGGGCATTAGTTAAAAGTAGTCCATCTGTACTAATAATAAACCCAGAACCGGTTCCTCGTTCTAAATGCTCCTTGGGAATCGGCACTTCATTACCAAAAAAGCGCCGAAAAAAGGGCTGTTTAAATTCTTCGGGAATTTGGTCGGCCACTTCCCGGGCCGAGTCAATCCGCACCACCGCCGGCCCGACTTTCTGCACGGCCTGGGCGATAAAATTAACATTACCGTCGTTTTGGGGAATAACAGGGAGAGAGAGGGAAGCGGGGAGAATTGCCGGCGGTTTATTTACCTCTAGGGGCGCTTTTCTGCTTAAATACTGATTTCCTAGCACACCCACAGTACCACCTAGGGCGATTAATCCCAGTGAAATCCCCAATCTTGTCAATAAACCCATAAGCTCTAGCCCTAAAATGTCGTGTGCGGTAGAATCGGCCCCAAACTTACCTATATTATAGGCTGTCTTTTTTGTCAGTAGAAAAGAATCAATGGGAACTTACCCCGTTTACGGGTCTTCTTTTAGCGGTAAAATCACGAAACAGCTATGAGAATCTCAGTTCATGCAATTGTTTGATCGCATCCGTTTAGGGATAGCCGTAGCGGTGGCTAAAACCGTTACTGCTGTGGTTAAAGGACTCCGTTTAGGGGCTGCCAGCGTCTTGCCGGGGGAAATTGCCCGTCGTCTCCATCCCCGTTTGTTACCGCTACTTTGTGGGCAAGTCCGACGGGGGGTAATTTTGGTGGTTGGCACGAATGGAAAAACTACCACTTCCCTACTGCTAAGAACTATTCTAGAGCGTCAGGGGGCAAAAGTCACCCATAATACCACTGGGGCAAATTTAATTAATGGTTTAATCACTGCTTTATTAGCCGATGCCAATTTATTCGGCACTTTAAAGGCTGATTATGCCATTTTAGAAGTGGATGAAAATATTCTCCCTTTGGTTTTAAAAGATTGTCGTCCTCGCGCTATTTTAGCTCTTAATTTGTTTCGCGATCAACTCGATCGCTATGGGGAAGTGGATACGATTAGTCGCCGTTGGCAAGGGGCCATATCTCCCCTACCCACCGATACTTTAGTGATTCTCAATGCTGATGATCCGACCCTTTCCCATTTGGGTCAACAACTGCCCCAAAGAGTTGTATATTTTGGCTTAAGTGAGCCGGAATTATATCTAGAAGAAATTCCCCACGCTGTCGATTCTATTTACTGTCCTAAATGTGGTGCTTCTTTGGATTATCGCGGGGTTTATCTCTCCCATTTAGGGGATTTTAGTTGTCCTAGTTGCGGCTTTAAAAAGAGTAATCCTGCTTTTCATAGTCACGATTGGCCGCAGATTTTAATCGGTGTTTATAATAAATATAATACTTTAGCGGCGGGTTTAGTAGCCCAGGAATTGGGGATTAAAGATCGAGAAATTTTTGAGACAGTTCAGGGTTTTAAAGCGGCTTTTGGTCGAGCGGAAGAATTAGAAATTGAGGGTAAAAAAGTTAGAATTTTACTGTCTAAAAATCCCGTGGGTATGAATGAAACAATTCGCGCAGTGGCTGATATTTTACAGAAAGAAAAGTCTTCTACTACTCTCTTAGTTCTCAATGATCGCATCCCCGACGGGACGGATGTTTCTTGGATTTGGGATGTGGATACGGAAAAATTAACCCGCTTGGGAACAACTTTAGTAGTAACGGGCGATCGACTTTATGACATGGCTTTACGCTTACAATATAGTCAAGATAGTCTCGCTTATCCCGTTAATTTAATTGTTGAATCCGATCTAAAAAAAGCGCTCCAAATTGCCCTTAATAACACCAAAAATGAGGAAACTTTACATATTTTACCCACCTATTCTGCTATGTTAGAAGTACGAGAGATTCTCACGGGTCGAAAGATTTTGTAGAAATTAGAAAAGAGTGAAGATTAGTGTTAGGTGTTAGGGTGTTAGGGTGTTAGTTGAATTCCCCCATTTCCCCACTTCCCCATTCCCTAATTCCCCATTCCCCCATTTCCTAATCCCCTAAGAAATTATGCAAGAACTAGAACTAAAAATCGGCTGGTTATATCCGACCTTAATGAGTACCTACGGCGATCGAGGTAATGTTATTACTATTCAAAGAAGATGTCAATGGCGTGATATTCCTGTGACAATTATTCCCCTAGATGCTCAAACAGAAGCCGAGACATTTTATCAAGTAGATATAATTGTTGGAGGTGGGGCGCAGGATCGGCAACAGGAGATCGTTATGCGCGATTTACAGGGTAAAAAAGCGGCGGCGATGAAAGAACAATTATCGGCAGGAATACCGGGGGTTTTTACCTGTGGTTCCCCACAATTATTAGGGCATTATTACGAACCAGCTTTCGGTCAAAGAATCGAAGGATTAGGATTATTAGACCTAGTAAGTAAACATCCCGGTCCCAATGCAAAACGCTGTATCGGTAACGTGGTTTTTGAAATTACTGCCTCTCCCTTAGCGGAGGAAATTAAAGCTATGACTGGGGAAAAACCGCTAGTAATTGGCTTTGAAAATCACGGGGGTCGTACCTATTTACAGACCGTTTCTCCTTTAGGAAAGGTGATTACTGGTTACGGAAATAACGGAGAGGACGGTTATGAAGGAGCATTTTACCACAATGCGATCGCTACCTATGCCCATGGTCCCCTACTACCCAAAAATCCCTTTTTAGCCGATTGGTTAATCGAAAAAGCTTTAGAACAAAAGTATCAAAAGCCCATTTTTTTAACAAAACTTGATGATTCTCTGGCCTTGAAAGCACGATTGGCCCTGTTGGAACGACTAGAACTAACCGGCGTGACCAATAAAGCCTAAACTGGTCATATACACTTATGGCAGGAGATAGTCAAACTAGCCATTAAGAATTTTAATTGTGGCAGCTTATGAAATTATGACTGGAAAAATTATCGATCGTCAAACGGCGGGGTTTCTCGTCCTCATCATCCCCCTAGCGGTGTTAATCATCCTTGTTTTTACCGCTTGGCCATTGATCCTACTTGTCTTCCTCTTAACTCTGGCAGTCAAGGTGTGGCAAGACTATCGCTGGTCAAAATTATCGACGGTGATTAACCCCTATTTCAATCAACTTTTACAGGACAATCAAGGTTGTCTCACCCCGATTGACCTATCGGCAAAAGCCAATCTCACGGCCAAATTAGCCAGACAATTTTTAGACAGAAAAGCTGAGGAATTTGGGGCGCAAAAAAAAGCTGTAGGCGATCAGGGTATGGCCTATTACTTTATCACCGCCAGTACCTTGGGTAGTATTTTTGATGAGAGTGACCCCTCTTTAGAAGAAATAGGGGAAAAACAAATTCCTGCGATTACTGCCTCAAGATCACCTCTGACCAATTTAGAGCAATCCCAGGAGGCTAAATCCTCTCTGATTGTCGCCGAGAAAAGCGAAAATTCTGTCTCGGAGGTTCCTGTTATTTCCTCCTCCCAACCTCTGACTAATTTAGGTAAATTATTTGAGGAAAAAGAGGAAGAAAAAAACGCAGCGATCGCTGTTCAAGAAACGGTAATTCAAGAACCGGAGGAGATAATTAATCCTAGTTTGAACAGTCCTGACAGTTCTTTATCCCAATCAGAATCAGAAGTTAGGGAAGAATCTCTAACCACTGTATCTGAAACCATCTCATCGATGAGTTTGGCGGATTTGGCTAAACGTTTAGGAGTTACCCCGGCCGTTTTGGGTAGAAACAAGAAAAATAAATCCGAAACAGAATTTGCCGATTGGAGTCGTATCAGAGATCCCGATGGTATTGCTTGGAAATTTGACGCCAAAAACTCCCTATTTGTGGCCAACTGATAGATAATTTGTTTGGTTTTTTAGACAGGCTCAATGCCTGTCTTTTTTGGCTCTACGTCCGAAGAGATTGAGCAGTCATCTTTCCTGAATTTTATTTTTTTGCGTCGAAAAATTATTATTTAGCATTATTCTTCTACCTAAGAATACTATGTAAGCAGCTATACCTTCAAGTTTCCGAATTCATCTACTCTAATTAGGGTTGGCTGAAAAAGTTTGTTGGTGGGGTTAGGAGTCAGTAGCCCGTCGTCGGTCGTCGGTCGGGGAGGTCAGAATAACAGAATGACCTCGCGCACAAGGATTTGAGCCAAAAAGCTAATGCACCAAATTAGCTGTGTCAATCCACTACGAGAGCAGCAATTGTTGTAGGTTGGTTGACGCCAGGAAACCCAACAAAGAGTAACCTTTGGGATTGTTGGGTTTCGCTTTTTCAAGCAAATTGAGCCATTTTCGAGCCAGTATTGTTGCGCTCAACCCAACCTACGAGGCTACGAGGCTTTTGTGGTGGATTGGGAGGGTTTGAGTTTGCGCTTGAGGGTTGAAGCTGCGCCGAGAGTACCGAGGGCAACCAGTCCAAGAAGGGAATTGGGTTCGGGAACCGCTTTCATCGTCAGTGGCCCAGCTTTGACTAGACTACCTTCCCTGGGTGTGAAATCAAGGAAGATGGGTTTGACGCTGAGAAACTCACCCGAGCCAAGATAGTAGTCAACTTCTGGGACAAAAGGTGGGTCAGACCAGTAGGGGGATGTGGGAGCAGGGAAAATGAATTCGCCCGGTGCTGGCACGAAGGGCAGCACCGGCTCTCCAGGGGTGGTACCAGGCTCCACCCCACCTACACCACCAAAGGCAAAGAGAAAGGTGGGCAAGTCATCGGCCGGGGTGTTCTTCCACCTCCACCAAAAGTCGGGTGCAAATTCGTCAAGTAATGGCAAACCTATTGATAGATCAACTGGCTCCTCTGGAGCAACCGGCTCCTCTGATAGATCAACCGGCTCCTCGGGAGCAACCGGCTCCTCTGATAGATCAACCGGCTCCTCGGGAGCAACCGGCTCCTCTGATAGATCAACCGGCTCCTCGGGAGCAACCGGCTCCTCTGGAGCAACCGGCTCCTCTGGTGGGATATAGCTTGAATTCGTGGACTGACCGAACGACCATACATCCGGCTTAAGCTTCTCTATCGCCGCTTGGGCATCGGCGAGATTGGCAGCCGCTCCATAGAAGATATTGAAGGTGCGGGACTCACCCGGGGCCAGATCACCAAAGGCAAAATCAAAGACGGAACCTTGGTCTGCCGGTCCTTTTTGGAAGAAATCAACATTGATGAAATTTCCACCCGCGTAAGTGCGCGGATCGGAGGAGGCAAAGCCGTTGTCGCTGGCAAAGCGCACCTTGCCACCGGCGGATTCAAGATTGCTTTCCACCCCAAAGTGGCTCACATACCCATTAAACTCAGTGGCTGGCACATCCCAATCCATCACGCGGCGATAAACCACATCAGTAACTGTTTCCGTGCCGCTGTTTGTGATGGTGACGTTGCCTTGAAACACATTGGGAACTAAGGAAACACCGTAGAAGTGCCCAATGTCAACGGGATAGTCGGCCAATTGAATGAAAGAGGAGGCTGTTGTGGTCGTGGAACCAAAAGTCCCGCCCTTCAGCCCGCCGCTGCCTGAAGATTGATTCACCCAACCAGCGACGCGGCTGCCAAACGGATCAGTGACAGCCACGCCCCATCCTTCACAGAGACAACCTGGGGAGGTGGCATCCCGCCAGGTTCCATCGGTGAAGCGATAGGACAAGCCTGTCGCCCCTGCATTGACGGGACCGAAGCCTAATGGATCTGAAAAATTCAGATGACCGGCATCATTCACGCCAAGAGCGACGGAGGCCAGAGATGGATCGGCATTGTTGTAGATCACCGCCCCTACCTGTTGTGCCTGAGCCACTTGCGGTGACAAGGCACTAAGAGCAGTCGCCAGTCCAAGTGCGGCGCCTGCAAGCAACGAATTAGACAAGTTATTAATATTCATGAGAAACTAAAAGATTTTTACAAGTGGGAACGCTATCCTCGCAGCTGGGTCAGCCAGCTTATGCGGGGAAGATAATGAAATTTTGCCCCCTCCCCTCTGAACTATATCCCAGAATAAATATATTTTAATAAATCTTTACATTCCTCTCTCCGACCAGCGACTCACCAAGACTTTATCCTCTTGTTGTCAGAATAGCCTATCGGTTTATACCGTTTTCAGATGTACAAATGAAGAACTTCGCAGGCAGGCAAGGATTCCCACCATACAAAAAGCATAAGGCAAGTTTCCGATTTTGTCAAGGGTTTTGGCCAAAAAAAAATCGCCTCTGGGAGGCGGGGGTGAAAGGTATCACCCTGGAGAAATATTAAACGCCAAAAGACTTACCACAGCCGCAGGTTTGACTGGCGTTGGGATTAGTGAATTGGAAACCACCGCCGATCATCGCGTTGCTGTAATCTAACATGAGACCGTAGAGATAGAGCAGACTTTTTTTATCAGAGACAATTTTGAAGCCATCGTAATCGAAAACCTCATCTTGGGGGCCAATATTGCTAGGATGCTCAAAATCCATCATATAGGACATTCCCGAACAACCACCCTGACGCACACCCACGCGCAGACATAAATCCTTGCCCTGTTGCTCTTTGAGCATGGTAAGGTGTTTGAGGGCAGCCTCACTGAGTAAAATTCCTTTTCCTTGAGTCTGAGTAGCTTGTGTCATCTTTAGCAGGAACTCCTAAACGTAGATAAAACTTTGCCTTCTCCTATTCATCTTAGCGATAGTTGAGGGCTGATGACTGGATTACTGTTTACTTTTCCCGGCCTCGCAGGAGTTGTAGGGCAAAAAGAAGCAAAAAACTGGGATTATTAATTAAATAGCGTTGCCAGAGACGACCAGGTTCTTGAAACAAACGATAGAGCCATTCTAAGCCGATTTTCATCACCCAACCGGGTGCTTGAGACACTTCACCACTGTGGAAACTAAAAGCGGCGCCGACTCCTAACATAACAGCCTTTAATTTTCCCTGCTGTCGGGCCATCCACTGTTCTTGTTTGGGACATCCCAAGCCGACAAAAACCAATTTAGCTCCGGATTGCTGGATTCTGTCCCTATCTTGCGCCTCTTCATCGTCGCTGAGGGGACGAAAAGGGGGGGAATAGCTGCCAGCGATAATTAAATCAGGAAAACGCTGTCTAAGATTGGCTTGCAGACGAATTAGGGTTGTTTCTGTGCCACCGTAGAGATAGATGGGGATTTGGCAGCGGGCAGCTCGATCGCAACAGGCTAACATAAGATCTGGACCATAAACGCGACTTTGTTGTTTAATCCCCAGTAAGCGCAATCCCCAGACGAGAGGCATTCCATCCGGTGTCACCAGATTAGCGCCATTAATCAGACGACGATAGGCCTTGTGCCAATAACCCATCATCACCAGATGGACGTTAGCGGCGACAATATAGCAGGAGAGATTATTTTCCACCCAGGACTGAATGCGATCGCAAGCATCTTGATAACTGGTGGCATCCAAACGAGTGCCAATAATCGATCGATGTGCTAAAAACATATTATCTCCTTCTGCCGGACTAACTACTTTGAGGATGCCCAAAAAGCAGCCGGAAAAGATCAAAGGAAATGGGGAAATTCACTTTTCTAAGCGGAGATTAGTGCCGCTGCTATCGGTGCGATAAACCCAAGTTTTTTGGTTATCAGTCAGAATAATTCGCCATCCTTCCACTAATGCTTGAGTACAGAGTTCTCCCGGTTTAGCTAATCCTAAACAACCATCAGTCCAGGTTTGTCGTTGTGCTGCTTGAATTTGCAAGCGATTAACGGATATATCGGTTTTCTGACTCAAATCTTGACGGGCAGCCTCGATTACCGAATTAGGTGGACCGGGAGATGCTAAACTAGGTTGGACTAAGGGTAGAGAAAGCAGACTCACTAGGATGAAAATAGCAGCTGACACCCCAATAATTCTCGTTTTACCGATTTGTCCTTGCTGCCTCTGGCTAAAATTTTTTCTAGATCTCATGTTTAGTCCCGCCTCTTTTCTGGGAATAGTAGTCTGATCAAATCTGGCTATTTATTATCAGTATAACCGATAAGCTATACTGCATTTAAACTGCGTCTTGGGAATTTTAGTACAAATGCTCGAACTCTCTCTCCCGGCTCCGCAGCTCTGGCAATCATAGACAGTCTTAACGAATAATTTAGATAGTCAACAGCTTACTATGTCCTCTCTCTGGTTTTCGAGTCCATCGCTGTTTTCCCCAGAAAATTCCCTCGTCCAAGTTCCTTCTCCTGAACCGACGGTTAAAACTTCTCCCCCCAATTCTGCTTGGCTTTATAGCACAATTGCCTTAACTATTGCTCTGTTCGGTTTAATTATTTACGGCAAATTCCACATAGAACAGATCAACAAAAAAGTTAAGTTTGAGCGACTTAAAAGTAAAGATTTTGAACAAAAGTTGAAATCAGCAGTTCATACTATCAAACAAATGGAAAACAACCCCGATCTTGTCTATTCTAGAGCATTTAATCTTGATTATTTGCGGATGAGAATGGATGAGGAGGTTTTTCATTACGTCATTGTTAACCAAATTAAGATGAACATAGCTAAATTGGTCGGCGAAGCTTTAGGACCAAATACAGCTAAAAATCCCGTGGGAATCGTCGGTGCAGAAAGACAGATTAATAAAACTTTTGATGTCACCTGTCAAGTGGAAGCACAGGAAGGAAAAGGAAAATGGAATAAAGGGGTTTTATTTCGGATTCAGATTAAACTGACAAAACTTCCCCCCAAAAACAGTTACGCTACTGTTAACGAGATTATTAATTGTATAGAAACCTTTCTTTCTGCGGACTCAGATCAAGCTAATTGGCAGCCAGCTATTCATGGACAAATAGTTTTAATGAGTTGGGATGGAAAAGCGAAACCGATTCCTTTATTGGTATTAGAACGCTAGGCGTTGCTAATTTGAGATATGAATCTTCTTTTGTGGGATTTTTAAAACCTAGACCGAAACTAACTTTTGGATACGATGCACACAGTTGGTATTCATACATTAGACCTCTTGTAAAAATCAAAAATTGTTGTTAGGTTTAGGAGTCAGTAGCCAGTAGTCAGTAGTCAGGAGAATTAAGGATGAATAATAATTAACTAAATAATCTATTTACAGATTTTATGCCATTTAATCCTTAATTTTGCCGTTTTTGAACCATCAAAAATTAATTATGCAAGAGGTTTATTGATTCAGCAACGCCAAAATTGTCAAACCAGAGGAGATAACAAAGAGCCGTAAACTTAATTAACAATCGGCCTCGAAAATGCCTTGACTATCAGACCCCAAATGAGGTAAGCTGTCAACTATCTAAATCGTTAAGACTGTCCATGAGAAGGGAGTACCGGAGCAGGGAGAGGGGGTTTGAGCATTTGTACTAAAATTTCCAGTACTCAGTTTAAATGCCGTACAGCTTATGCTATCAAGGTAGAGCGGATAGTGATGCAATTCAGACTTGAATTGGCGGAACAATCAGAAGAAGGAGTCAACCTCAGTTTTCGTTACCATCCCCCGAAAACCTCCGCCCCTTTAAGTGGCGATAGCGATTAAAATAGATGAGGATGAACTATCTTAGCTGGATGGACTTATGTTATCTTTTTTCCTCCGTTGGTTGATTACCGCCGTCTCTTTATTGATTACAGCGCAAATAGTACCCGGTATAGAAGTTAAAAATTTTACCGTGGCTTTGATAGCCGCTGTCGCTTTAGGTTTAATTAATGCTATTATTAGACCCCTGTTGATTCTTTTTACCCTGCCTTTAACTATTTTGACCCTAGGGTTATTTATTTTTGTGGTCAATGCCATTTCCTTTTCTTTAGCCTCCTATTTTATCAGTGGTTTTGAGGTAAAATCATTTTTTGCCGCTTTATTCGGTTCGATCGTAGTTTCGATCGTTTCAGGAGTTTTAAATAGCATTTTCGTTGAATAAAGTGGCCAGTAATTCTGTCAATTAGTAAATAGTTCTCAGTTTAAAACAGCTGGGCTTGCTCTGATTAATTAATTCCTGATCTAGAGATGTTGATGATAACAACGTCTCTCTATTTTTTTGGGGATGGCGATAGTTTTTATCTGGGAATCGGGGAGTTAAATTGACAACAATCATCGTTTGTGTTAAAAAAGTTATATCAGTTGTTTACCATGGGGCATTAGGGGGTGTTTATTATCTTATGGATGAATTTGCTTGGGAATATAGCGAGGAAATCTCTACGGATTTGCTGTGGCTTTTGTCGTTAAAAATCAGGAAAATTTAATCGCAAAATTTCCATCTCAAGCAGTCAAAGCGAGTTCAATTACTGTTAAAATAACTGTAATTGTTGAGCTAAGAAGATTAACTAATCTCAAGTCAGTTTTTTTTGTCTGTGTTAGATTGAGAGTCACAATAGTCGCAGCGAAAGTTTTTTTGTTATTCAATTTAGAGGTCTAAAAATGACTAATAATAGGGAAAATCTTAGTAAAGAAAACAAAATTTATACAGTTCTCAGTATCGGTCAAAGAGGCGCAGGAAAAACAGTTTTCTTAGCGGCATCTTATCAGAATTTCAAAAATCAAGCAACTTCGGGAAATCCGGCTAATATTGTCTTGAGATCTCAAGAGGAAGAAAGCGAAGAAGATATCGAAAAAATTCTCAATTATGTCTCCAGAACAGGTCAATATCCCCCCGCCACTTTAAAAATCAGTAACTTTGATTTTAGTTTGGAGAAAAATAGCGATGATCAATCAAAGAAAATAGGGACAATTCGCTGGTGGGATGTACCCGGAGAAAGTTGTCAAATCTATAATTTAGCTTTTGTCAATATGGCTTTACAGGCTGATGCTTGTTTACTGTTTTTAGAGGCACCAAGTTTATTAAATTATTCAGAGAAGGATAATAATTACCTGAAAATTTTTCAAACCTTGATCGAGATAATTAATTATAATAAACTCAAGTTTAATTTGGGCATTATTATCAGCAAATGTGATCTAGTTATCTCTGATAAAAAATCCTGGCAAAATCTACAATCACAAGTCCAAGAATTAGAGCAAAAACTGCAAAAGCAAAAAGTTAATCACCGTTTTTTTTACTCAACAGTTTTAATTGATTCCCAGCAAGGTACAATGCAAGCAAATCAAGCTTTAGACTCCCTGTCTTGGTTATTGTCTCAAATCGATCAACAACTGGTAAACATTTCCTAAATGATTAGCACTATATCCGATCCATCTACACCAAGATTAGCAAAAAAATCTCTCCAAAATCTGCTGACTGCCTGATAGCAGTTATCTTAATGGTAAGGTGCGAAGTGGTTACACTTCATTTTGATAAGAAATGCTGTCAAATATCTTCCCAAAAACTAGAAACAAGATACAATTGTGTTCAAATCATTTATAACAGCGCGCAGGAGTGCTTAAACGTTAGAGATCATGTCCTTGATCGTTGAACAACTGATTTATAGCAGTTTCTCAGAACTGGGATTTAAATATATCGCTGGTGCCAATGTCCCCCTAGGGATTCAACAGGTTTTTTATCAACATATAGTCTCTCAGTTATGGGACAACTATAATCCTCCAGACGGGAACTTTAAAGGAGTCTATATCCATCAAATTGACTCCCATAACACCCTCTTTGGTTGGTTAATTAACGATGGGAAGGATGAATTTGGTCGTGGGGATATCCCCTACTTTCATTGTTATTATCTACAGGAACTACTCGACTCGAAACAACTGGTTAAAATCCTTGCCTGTTTAGAAACAGGTCCCCTAAAACGTATTTCCAGAGATCAGGCGACAATCTCCCTTGACACCGTGGTTTTAGCCGAAAATTATCAGGGAAATGCCTTTGAATTAGGGATTAAACTTTCTAAAGATATTCGTCTGTTTAGTCAACGGCAACTGCGGGAAGAAAAACCCCTGCAATGGTTTATCTCCTCGAAAGAAACCAAAGAACGACAACATCCCACCGATAATAACTATGATAACTCTAAAAATACCTTTCCTAGGGAACCAAATTACCAGGCAGAAATGGCCAAAATCCTGCAAGAATTAGCCGAAAAACTGCTCGCTATTGAGGGAATCATGCTTGTTTCTCCCCAGGGTCAACCTTTGACTGATTCGAGCGGCATGGAACAGAATAGCACTTTAATCCTAGCAGCAGGAACAATGCTCTATCTTGCCAATAACACAAAAGAGGAATTAAGCTGGTCTGATGTGGAACAAATTGCTATTCGCAGTCCCCAGGGTGATCTGATCCTAACCCCTTGCAGTGACCAAGCTTTTCTTTTAGTGAAAACTAGCAAGACTATCACGGGATTGTTAGAGGGAGAAATCCAGAAAACTCGCTCAAAATTAGCAAAAATTCTTGCTATCTCTCACCCTATCCCCAAACTCCTCTCTTATAACCCCGCAGTTAATCCCTCCCTTAATTCCCCTGTACCAGAATTCGAGTCGTCCTCGAACCTAGGATAATCGGCCATGTCAGGACAAGCAAGCAATAAACCGCTTTTTTCTCAACACTATCTTGAGCATCGGCTGCCGGATTCTCCGGAATGGCAAGAGGATGTATCCGTGGCATTTGGCCGCTTAGAAAGTCTTTATCAACAAAAAAAGGCGATTTTGCCGACTCTTAACGAAGCGCAAACGGAAGCAGAATTAATACAACCGATTCTAGAAATTCTCGGTTTTAGTTATATACCGCAGGTAAGCAGTAGGGGAAAAGGAAGGTCAGAAAGGCCAGATTATGCGCTATTTGCCACAGAAAATGACCGTTATCAGGCCTATTCTCTCCAGAATAATGAAACAGCCTTTTATCGTCAAGTTTTAGCGATCGCTGAGGCCAAATACTGGCAACGTTCTCTTAGTGACGTTTCTAAGAATGATCAGCGAGATATCTGGAAAAATAGTAATCCTTCCTTTCAGATCACCAATTATCTGACGGGGACGGGAGTAGATTGGGGTATTCTCACCAATGGTCGAGAATGGCGCTTATATTACCGTCAAGCGTCCTCCACAGCCACGGAATTTTATCCAGTGGACTTGATGGAACTATTAGAAGGGGGAGACCGGCAAAAATTTCGGTATTTCTGGTTATTTTTCCGTCAAGAGGCTTTTATTAAGGATATTCACGCTCAGAATTTCCTTGAACGGGTCCGGGAGGAGAGTACCACCTATGCCACCAGAGTGGGTAACGAGTTAAAAGAGTTAGTCTTCGATCGCATTTTTCCCGATATTTCTCAAGGTTTTGTATCATTAAATACAGACATACAGCCAGATTTATTGTATGAGGCGAGTTTATCCTTGCTGTATAAATTATTATTTCTTCTTTATGCAGAAGCGCGGGACTTGCTGCCGGTGAGGGGAGACTATCGCGATTACAGCTTATTGCAAAAGACGCGAGAAATTGCCGTTAAAATCGATCGTCAGCAGGTCTTTAGTGGCACCTCGACGGGAATATACGATGCTCTCCTCAGTTTATTCCGCATTGTCGATCGAGGGGATGCTAATTTAGCCGTACCTCGTTACAACGGGGGTTTATTTGACATGGAAGAAGGCCGGGTGAATTGTTTTCTCGGTCAATACAAGTTATCCGATGCGGTTTTAGCGCCCATCTTAGACAAGTTAGCACGTTTTGAGGGACAGCCGATCGACTATAGTTTTTTAGGTGTGCGACAGTTAGGATCAATTTACGAAGGATTACTGGAATATCGGATCGTGATTGAGGGGGAATCGGTGCATCTGGAAAATGATCGGGGAGAAAGAAAAGCCACCGGTTCCTATTACACTCCCGATTATATTGTTAAATATATTGTCAGCCATACCCTCAAACCAATTTTAGAGCAAAGAGCGCGACAGTTCGGGGATGTGATGACAGAAATCGCCACCCGAAGACAAGAAAGCAGCGATAGACGTTTAGGAAATCTCAGTCAGCAGGGATTAGAAAAAGAGCTACAACGCTTAGAAAAAAAAGCGATCACCACCTTACTTGATCTTAAACTCTGTGACCCCGCCATGGGAAGCGGACATTTTTTAGTGGAAGCAGTGGACTATCTCACCGATGAGTTAATCCAGATTCTCAATCTTTATCCCGAAGATAATCCCGTTTTAACCATGTTGGAAACCACCCGACAAAACATTATCGACAATCTCCGACAACAGGGAATTATTCTCGATTCTCCCACCCTTGAACCCACGCAATTATTACAGAGAGTGGTGATGAAGCGCTGTATTTATGGGGTGGATATCAATCCGATGGCCGTAGAATTGGCCAAAGTTAGTCTCTGGTTACATTCTTTCACAGTGGGCGCACCTTTGAGTTTTTTGGATCATCATTTGCGTTGTGGTAATTCTCTGATCGGAACTACCGCCAAGGACGCAGAAGCCGCTATGATCGAGGAGGAAAGTGGTCAATTAACTCTTTTAACTGGCCCTTTTGTTGGGTTACTTCGGGCCGCGGAAATTATGCGGGGAATTAGTACCCTCAGCGATGCGACTTTTGCTGAAGTGGAAGCAAGTGAACAGTTATTCCGTGATTTTGATAGTCAAGCTAAACCCTACAAGCGTTTATTAGATGTTTTCCTTTCTCGCTTTTTTGGGGTTAAAACTGCTATCGAGTTTCTGCAGCGCTACGGTGGTAATATATCGGCAATTAATTGGGATAAGTTACCCCGTTCAGATCAAGGAATTTTAGACCAAGCAGCTAGTTTATATAAAAGTAAGCGCTTTTTTCATTGGGATCTGGAATTTCCTGAAGTTTTTATCGATCTTGATTCCGCTTCTTGGAAGGATAACCCCGGTTTTGATGCAGTAATCGGTAATCCTCCTTATGGTTCACCTTTTAATAACAATGAGATAACTTATTTCAAAGAATCCTACCACTGCATTAGTTATCGAGTTGAGAGTTACGTTGCTTTTATGGAGAAAACTTTTAATTTTTTAATAGGATTAGGAGGTGTAGTTTCCCTAATAGTTCCCGACAACTGGATGTATCTTGATTTTACGGAAAATTTAAGAATTCATTTCTTAAAAAATGGAATTATAAAAAATATTGTTGCACTGCCGAGAACTGTTTTTAAGAGTGCCACAGTTGATACAACAATTTATGTTATACAAAAAACCCCTAACTCTCAATCTCACGAAACGTTAGTCACAACTTTTCTAAAAAAAGACGTTATTAATGAAATATCAAATAGTAACACTAAACAACTTTTGAGAAATCAAGATTACTGGTTGAGTTTTCATGAACATATTATCAATCCTTACCTTTCGTCATCAGAATTGGTGATTTTAGATAAAATAAATGATTGTAGTAATGATCTAAAACAAATAACTGCCATAAATTATGGTCTTAAAGCATACCAAAAAGGGAAAGGTCATCCTCCTCAAACGACAGAAGTAATGGAGATTAAACCCTTTACAAATAACAATAAAGTAGATGAAAGCTATGCCCCATTTTTTGAAGGTCAATCAATTCAAAGGTATTCGATTGATTGGTATCATAATAATTGGATCAAGTGGGGTAAATGGTTAGCAGAACCAAGAAATAAAGAACTATTCTGTCAGGATAGATTGTTATTTAGAAAAGTTGTTGACTCTAGACTGTTAGGATGTTTTTATCAAGAAGAAGCTTATAGTAATACTCTATTATATGTAGTAAAGTTGAAAGATAGTGTTAATTATAACTTGAAATCACTATTGGCTATTTTAAATAGTAAATTAACGGGATTTGTTTTTAGAAAAAAGTTTGCAATTCAAGAAGAAGATACATTTCCTCAAATTTTATTAGATGATTTTGCCTCAATACCCATCCGAAAAATATCTTTTAACACCAATAGCGATCGCCGTCAACATTGTTTAGAGAAACTTATCAAAAGTTATCAAGAAAAGCAAGAGATATTAAAAGAAATCGAGGAGCATATTAGGAGAGAGGAAACCGATATAGTCCATGATATTCTGGCCTACTTAGCAGAACAAATGATCGAGATAAATCGGGAAAAACAAAAAGAAATCAAAAGCTTTTTGAGATATTTAGAGAGAATAATCGGTAGTGCGATCAATAATTTAACCAACAAATCAAAAATCCAAAACTATCTCGGTGACTACCAAAAAAGCGAACCTCATCTTAGCTGCGATCAACTGTGGGAGATACTGAAAAAGAACAAAAAGAAAATTACCGTTAACTTGCTAGATCGTCAAATACAGGAAACCCTAGAAAAAGAATATCAAACCAGTCTAGATAAACTTTTGCCCCTAAAACAACAATTAAGCGCCACCGATGAATTGATCGATATAATTGTTTATAAACTCTATGGATTAAGCGAGGAAGAAATTAAAATTATTGAAGGGAGAGAGTGAAAAAAGAATCAGCTGCCCGCGTATTTAAATTACTTGTTGAGATACAGACACCCGTTGAGGCGGTATAACCGTTAAATTTACGGCCAATCCTGACTCGTATCGCAGAGGAAATGGTCGGCCTTGACATCCTCGCCGCCCTAAAAGTGCGGCGATTCCTAAACCTCACGATTTAAGTTTCTGCTTCCACCACCGTCGCATACCACAGTTAAAAAACCATGTACTGTCTTACACAGAGTCC
>SFCA01000052.1:0-33493 GCA_007095475.1 Microcystis aeruginosa Ma_QC_C_20070703_M131
ATATAGGAATCGGAGACGGCGTTTTGGTCTGAGATTTAATTTAATCGCTGGCATTTACAACTATGAACTTGCTTTAGGCTATCATCAAGTAGCTGAATAGGACTTTTGCAGGAGGTCTAATGGTTATCCTCCCGGTTTCTTTGAGCGAACTTATGGTATCTGTGCCGACGATCCCATTGTTCTCAATGATTGAGAAATTAAAATTGTGTCCACCCGATAACCTTTAAAATCAAAACAAAGAGTTTTAAGGACATTACCATGAAAACAATATCGATTGAACTCCCAGAAACAGCTTTTTCTGCACTCAGAAAAAGCCCTGATGAATTTGCTCAAGAAATGCGGATAGCGGCGGCGGTTAAATGGTACGAACTTGGAGAAATTTCTCAAGGGAAAGCCGCAGAAATCGCTGGTTTAAACCGGGCAAAATTTATTGAAGTTCTCTCTCGCTATCAAGTTTCACCCTTTCAATATATACCTCAAGAATTAGCCGAAGAAATTGCCAGTTTTGCTCGATAATATCTTCGTTATTAATTAGTAATAAAAGAGGTAAAAATATGGCCACAATAATCCTAGAAAATCTCTCCGATAACTTAGTTGAGCAGATCCAAAAACTTGCTCAACAAAACGATCAATCTGTTAACGAACAAATCATCTCTATCTTACAACAAGCCGTAGAGAAACCCCAAACTCCCCTCAAATTTCTTATTTCTCCTGAAATCGATCCTACCTGGGAAGAAAGACGTAAAGCCACTCCAAAAATCCTAGCAGAAATTCGCAGTCGTCGCCATGTCAATCCGGCTGACTTCGGTTTACCTGATAGCACAGAATTAATTCGGGAGGACAGAGACAGATGACTTTACCTCTGCGGTGCGTTTTGGATACCAGTGTCAGCACCAAACAATTTATTGAAGACTCCTTAACCCCAAAGGTCAATCAACTTTTGGACTATATTACCTATCCCCAAACAGAAATTTTTGTCCCTGATTTATTCTACATTGAATCAGCTAATACTCTTTGGAAATACGTTCGTGCTGGACTTTATTCAGTAACTCAAGCTCAATCCGACTTAGCTAATCTGAAATCTTTATGTTTACAGATTGTTTCTACATCGGAGTTAATGGAAGACGCTTTTCAAATTGCTTGTAATTACCAAATATCTGCCTATGACGGAGCTTATGTTGCTCTTTCTGAAAGAGTTAAAGCCCCACTATTAACTTTAGATCGAAAGCTAGTCAATTCTCTAGCAAATTCTACTTATCAAGTGTGCTTTTTTATTGATTTTTCTCTCTCACCTTTTTCCTAAATTAACAACGATAATTTTTTTAAATCAAAAGAATTTATTAGGAGGACAAGTTAATGATAGATACAAATCACGCAAACTTTGATCTCAACGACGATGGTACTTACGAAACCTTCGGACAAGGATATGACACAGATGGCGACGGAATTGCCGATACTTGGACAATGCAAAGCGATCTCGATGGCGATGGAATCGCAGATCAAACCAGCGTCATACATGGAATTGATACAGATGGAGATGGCATTCCTGATACCTGGGAGATACAAACCGATCTCGATAACGATGGTATCCCAGATCAACAAGCCTATTTCCAAGACACCGATGGCGATGGCGTTCCCGATACTGCCTATGATGCTCAAAATGTCGGTTATAACGACGATAACATCATCGGTGATCCGACCGATGACATGGAACATTGGCATCAACAAACATACCAAGATACCTGTGCCGTTGTCTCCCAAGAATTCATCCTTGATGAACTAACAGGCATTGATTTTGACGAAAATGAACTACGACAGCAGGCTATTGATAACGGTTGGTACACCCCCGGAGGAGGAACACCTTTAGAATGTACTGGTAATTTACTAGAAGCTCACGGTATTCCCGTTGATAAAGGCTATGGATGTAGCTTAGAAGATATTGCTAATAAACTGGATCAAGGGGAAAAAGTAATCGTTGGGGTGGATGCTGATGAAATCTGTAATCCTACAGGCCTTGACGAAGATGATCTCATCGCTAATGCTTATGGAATGCCGGGGCAAGGTGCAAATCATGCGGTACAAGTTATTGGTATTGATACCAGCGATCCAAATAATCCTTTAGTGATTCTCAATGATCCGGGTCGAGAAAACGGACAAGGCTTAATGGTTCCAGCCAATGAATTTCTCAATGCTTGGGAAGACAGCAATAATTTTATGGTAGCTACAGCCACTAATGGCACTACTAACATAGGTGAAACAACCGCTTTAGGTTTAGATCAGCAGTCACTTAGTGGTTACTACAACGCTGACGGAACTTATCATTACAATTCCTACAATATCGACTTAGCACCTAACTAATCGACCAAAGGTAATTAATCATGCAAACTAACACCACATCTCAATCCTCTACTCTTATGACAGAAGAACAGCCACAACTTGGTAAAACTGAACTTTTGTTAAAAAATGTCCGCAAAATGCCCATTTTTCGTCAACTTATTCCTCAAGAAGCGGGGGTAGGTTGGCCAATTCCTCTACGCAAAGATGGCAAAGTTTATATTACTCTACCCTTCTATGGTTGTACTCCCCAAAAAGGTCAAACCTTGCTGTTTCCACCTTTTGCTACTTTGACACTCAATTGGGCGAATTTAATGCCTGTTGAATACGTTAATTTACGCTTTCGCAATCCTGCACCAGATTTCAATTGGGAAGGACAAATTGGCACATTTCCCCATCCAGCGATCGCTCAAATTACCAGAGGAGAATATCTTGATAAACGGCGTGAACTTTTAGGAATGTATGACGAAATGTTGGATAATCTTTCCCAAAATAATCCCTTTACCCCAGAATGGAATCAGCATTTTAGTCAGAACTTGCGCCTGTTAATTGAACCTTCTCTAGAACCCTATTATCGGGTGTTAGGAGAGAAATTTTTCCAGCGTTTTTTACCCCAGTAGCACAGGCTTCTAGCTTGTAGTAGAGTATTAATCATGACGACTTTTCAACAACAAAAACAGCAAATTCTCCGCCTCTTTGAAGAAGAGATCACTATTGCTAAAAATCAAAAAGACACCAATCTAGAAAATCATCTCAAAGAAGCACAAAAACACCTAGCAGAAGAAAAAATTTATGTGGTAGTTTGTGGAGAATTTAAACAGGGAAAATCTAGTCTAATCAATGCTTTTATTGATGAAACTAATCTCTTTCCCGTGGATGTCAAAATCACTACCAATTTAGTCTCCACTATCGCCTATGCTGAACAGGAAGAAATTACGGTTATCTTAGGAGATATCGGCCAAGGGCAGGCTAAACAAATCAACCGTTCCGAGATTGCTGAATACGTCACCGAACAAAAGAATAAAAGCAATCAAAAAAAAGCTAAATTGTTGATGATAGAATCTCCTAATCCCTATCTCAAAGATGGATTAGTATTAGTAGATACTCCCGGAACTGGCAGTTTAAATGCTGAACATACTGCCCTCACCTATTCCTTTATTCCTAATGCGGATGCCATTCTCTTTGTTAGCGATATTCAAGCTCCTCTGAAAGTGGAAGATTTAAACTTTATTAAAGAAAGAATTCTTCCCCATTGTCAAAACATCATTTTTGTGTTAACAAAAATTGATGCCATTACTAATTATCAAAAAATCATCGACAGCAATCGGGAAAAACTTTCCAACAGCTTAAATCTCTCCCCTGAGCAAATTAGTCTCATTCCTGTATCAAGTAAAGCCAAACAGGAGTATCTCAAATATAAAGATCCAGAAGATTTAGAGGAAAGTCATTTTCTACAACTACAGGAAAAAATTTGGTCATTAGTGAAAGAACAACGGGGACAAATCTTACTGCTAAAAGCTTTAACAGAATTAGGAAAAGCCTTGACTCAAATCAAACGTCCTTTAGAAGTAGAATGGCAATCCTATCAACAACGTAGCCAACAAGAATTAGACCAGTGGGAACAAGACATCAAGAAAATTCAAAAACAACTGCAAGATTTATTGCAAAATAATGCTGAATGGCAGACCCATTTACGAGATGGCTTGGAGATAATCAGACTTGACGCTCAAAATGAATTCCACAATGGATTTGTTCAGCTTCAACGTCGCTCTACCAAATATTTAGACGATCCAGCTTTCTTAAATAATCCCCAACAAATTGCTATCTTACTCGAATCTGATATCGATGCCATGATGACAGAATTGAGCAAAAAACTTAACTCTAAAGCCGCTACTCTATACGGACAAATAGAAGAACGAAGCGGACTTAACTTTAATCCTTTTGCTGCTACTTCTTTAGAGCCAGAACACGCTCATTTTGCTTTAGACGAAATTCAGATCAAAAAATCTAGTGTCGACGAAAAAGCCTTAACTTTTGGACGAAGTGGCTTATCCAACATGAGTGGTTTAGGTTTTGCTGGTAGTCTTGTGGGGGGTATAATCGGCGGCTTGATTGGTACTTTTCTTTCCCCTGGTGTAGGAACAGTCGGGGGCGCTCAATTAGGAGCAGCAATTGGAGGAGGCTTAGGAGCCTTAGCTGGGACTACCAGAGGTGTTATCGAGGGAGTTCAACAAGTTGCCAAACAGGATCAAACTTTAGCTAAACAAGAAATCTCGAAAATCCTCCGGCAATACCTTGAAGATAGCCAACGCCTCTGTATGCAAACCCTGAATCAATCGATTAAATCTCTCGAAAAATTTATGCGGGATGAACTAACCAGCCAAATTAAACGGCAAAAAGAAAGCTATGACAAAACCCTGCAATCCCTTCAACAAGCCCGAAAACTCTCCCAAGAACAAGGTTCTCAACGGGCTAATCAACTACAAACACCCCTCAAAAAACTAATGCAGATGCAGCAAGAGGTGGAACAATTGGCGATCGCTGTAACTACCCAAAGTGAAAATCGTCAACCGAAAGCAAAACCGCAAACATCCCTCAAATCCCCACCCAAAGAACCTGTCACAGTGGATGCTCATGCTGATTATGGAGACTGGGCAGATGGTTGAACAAATACTGAAACCCTTAAAACAAGAAGTCGATGAATTGTTTGAATTTGCCCTCGATCGCACAGCCAATCTCTATCCTCTCAAACCCTTTCGCCGACTTCTCCAACAAAGCCATCAAAGATTACAAGAACCGATGCGGGTGGCGATTGTTGGCTTGATTAAAGCAGGGAAATCTACCCTGATGAACGCCTTACTGGGGCAAGAAGTTGTAGCTACGGGATCGGTAGAAGCCACCTTTAATGTTAACTGGTTAAAGTATGGTGAAAAATCCCGTCTTCTGGTTCATTTTAAAAATGAGCAGCAGCCCCCAGAAGAAAAATCTTTTTCTCAATTGGCCGCTCTTACCCTGCGCCCCGAAGAACATCAGGACTATCTTTTAAGTATCAAATACATTGAGGTTTTTCATGCCAATGAAATTCTGAAAACTCTCAATATTATCGATACTCCAGGGTTAAATTCTACCTATGAAGATGACTCGGAAAATACTAAACAATTTCTCCAAATGCACGGAGAGCAACTCACCGAGATCACCCAAAAACAGGCCAGTAATGCCGATGCAGTGATGTATCTCTTTAGCCATAGTTTAGGACAACTCGATGCTGACTTAGTAGAGCAATTGCAGGGGTCTTTAGTCGGGAATACTACCCCAATCAATGCCATTGGAATTCTGACAAAAGTTGATTTCTATGCCTCAGATCCCAATGTCATCGATCCCCTAAAAACTGCTCAAGAAGTTGCTCAAGAGTTGCGTGAACATCCTCTAGTTCGTCGCCTCTTTTATACGATTCAACCCGTCTGCGGTTTATTATCTCTCGGTGCGAAAACTCTCACTGATGAACATTGGCAAACACTCATACAACTCACTCAATTGCCAACCGAGAGATTTCTCGCTTTAAATCGCAATGCCAACAAATTTATCAAACCATACTCGGATGTTCCCATTTCCCCCACTCAACGAGAAAAACTTCTACAACAGTTGGGACAATATGGCATTTCTCTGGCTTATAATTATCTGCAAGAAGGGGTCAGCGATCGGGAGCAATTAACCGAAAACCTGCTAAAACACACAGGACTAGAAGAACTCCGCCATCTAATTTTGTCTCATTTTGGCAATCGCGCTCTTTTAATTAAATTGGGAACAAGCCTCCAACAAATTGCCGCAGCTTATTTCCAAGAAAGACAGCGTTTACAGGGAGAAGCCTTAGAAATTTTAGAAGAAATAAGCGGTAAATTTGATGCTATACGCTCTAAAGAACACGCTTTTCACGAGTTAGATGTCCTCAGAAATTATTACGACGGCAAGCTGGATTTTGATATTCAGGAACGAGAACAACTACTACAAATAACAGGAGAGTATGGTATCTCTTGTGGAGAAAGATTAGGGATGAAACAAGGAGAACGTGCCACTATTGATGAAATGATTCCAGTGGCTCTCGAAAGGATGCAATATTGGCAGGCGAGGGCTAATGATTATATGACAGGCAATGGTATTACCATTAAAGCTGCTAACGTTCTTGCTCGTTCCTATGAGCGTATTTTTTACCGAGTGCAAAAAGCGAAGGAGTATTTGTACATTTAGTCAGTCTAAAAATACCCAAAACGGAGGTCATTCTATGTTTAGTAATTGGAGAGAATCCCTAGAGAATTTGATCCCAAACCTCAAAGAAAGAAGACAGGTAGAGGAACTGGCTTTGCAAGCAGAAACGATTGTCTATGAATTAAGTGGTTTATCAAGGGTTAATTCAAATGACAGAGATGTGGTTACTATCTTAAACTCTATCTGTTTACTTCTAGAACGTTTTCAACAACATCCAGAACTGCTGAATCTCAAAGAAACCTCTATTATTCAACCAATTGAAGTCATCAAAACAGAGGAAGTTAAACCTCAAACTGAATCTCCTCTTGTTCCTCAAATTGTCCGAGAAATTGCTGAAGAAAAACCCTCAGTAACGGCTCAAGAATTGATCAGATTGAGAGATTGGGTTTTATTAGCAAAAAGTGGAGAAAGCGACAACCAAGCTAGTCCTAAAGTTTTAGATGCTATCTATAAACAGTTAGGCAAAATTCTCGAAAAAGAAGGGATTACACCCCTCGAAGAAACCGGAAGTTTTAATTACGAAAGACAACAAGTTATTTCAACAGAGGCAACAGATGATCCTGAAAAAGACGATTTAATTTGTGATACCATCAGACTGGGGTATTTGTTTAAAGGAATACTCTTTCGTCCTCAAGAGGTCATTGTTTATACCTATAACAGTTCAATAGCTACCTCAGAAGTTTCTTAGCTGTTTTTCAATTGGCGCAAAGAGCCGTAAACTTAATTAACAATCGTCCTCGAAAATGTCTTGACTATCGTACTCCGAATGAGTTATTCCATAACATTAGATCAGACAGTCATACAATTCAGACTTGAATTGGCCTGCCGACCAGTGAAAACCTGATTAGGTAAAGATTTCCCCCCTCTCTCCTATATCCGCAATCTAGAATGATAAAATAGGTGACGTTAAAAGCATCATTCATTAGCTATGACCACAACCTACAAAGTAGAAATTTCTCATTTAGGAACCACACAAACGATCGAAGTTAGGGAAGATCAAACTATACTAAAGGCAGCCTACGATGCGGGGATTGACTTACCCAGTTCTTGCAATGCGGGCGTATGTACTACCTGCGCCGCTCAACTTTCCCAGGGTAGCGTCGAACAGGGTGATGGCATGGGATTATCCCCCGACCTGCAAAAAGAAGGCTATGCTTTGTTATGTGTGGCCTATCCTCGCTCCGACATTAAACTGGAATCTGGCAAGGAAGAAGTAGTTTATCAACGTCAATTCGGAAAACCCTAGGCCAAACTGGGGTTAAGATGAGAAATTTTCGGGGGTTTCCCCCCAAAAAACCAGATTTTGAGCCAATAGAACCAGCAAACCCTAACTAATAAGGGAGAACTTTTGCTCTGCACTCTTGAGGGCTGCTTTCATGAAACCAGAAAAGAGAGGATGAGCTTTATTGGGACGAGAGCGAAATTCAGGGTGAAATTGGGTAGCAATAAAGAAAGGATGTTTTGGTAGTTCGATAATTTCCACCAAACGACCATCGGGAGAAGTGCCACTCACCAGATAACCGGTCTCGAAAAAGAGACTACGATAGGCATTATTGAACTCGTAACGGTGACGATGGCGCTCATAGATAACCTCTTGACCGTAGAGGGAGAAAGCCAGACTATCGGGATTTAAACGGCAGGGATAGAGACCTAAGCGCATTGTTCCCCCTAAATCCACCACATCTGCCTGTTCTGGCAGTAAATTAATCACTGGATTGGGTGTATCCTCTTCAAATTCGGAACTATTGGCCCTTTCCAATCGGGCCACATTGCGACCCCATTCGATAATTGAACACTGCATCCCTAAACAGAGACCCAAGAAAGGAATATTATTGACCCTAGCATACTCGATCGCCTTAATTTTGCCATCCACACCCCTAATACCAAAACCACCTGGTACCACAATACCATCAACACCGCTTAAATGAGCTTCGGCCGAATCATTATCCACATCTTCGGCACTCACCCAACGCAATTCTATCTCGCTATCAAGGGCAATAGCAGCGTGTTTCAAGGCCTCTACCACCGAGAGATAAGCGTCCCCCAATTGCACATATTTACCAACGATAGCTATCTCTAATTTTTGACCGGGGGATTGCATCTGTCGGATGAGATTTTCCCACTCCTCCAGATGGGGGTATCGGGGACCCAGGTTTAATAATTCTAGGGTTTGTTGCGCTAATCCCTCTTTTTCCAGATTGAGGGGAACTTCGTAGATACTGCTGGCATCCTGAGCAGTAATCACCGATTCCACCGGCACATCACAGAAAGCTGAGAGTTTTTCTTTTAACCCCGGTTGTAGGGGTAGATGACAACGACAGACTAACACATCCGGTTGAATACCGATCGATCTTAATTCCTTGACCGAGTGTTGCGTCGGTTTCGTTTTCATCTCCTTGGCCGCCGGAATCCAAGGAATTAGGGTAACGTGCATATAAACCACGTTATTTCGGCCCACATCCTTCCTAAATTGCCTAATTGCTTCTAAAAAAGGCAGAGATTCGATATCTCCCACCGTACCACCAATTTCTGTGATGACAATATCGGGGTTGGTATCTTTGGCCACCCGGAGAATCCTTTCCTTGATTTCGTTGGTAATATGGGGAATTACCTGCACAGTTCCCCCCATATAAGCACCACGGCGCTCTTTATTCAATACCGCTTGATAAATCGAGCCAGTAGTCACACTATTGAGACGGGATAGTTCCGTATCGGTAAAACGTTCGTAGTGACCAAGGTCGAGGTCGGTTTCAGCCCCATCATCGGTGACAAATACCTCTCCGTGTTGAAAAGGACTCATCGTACCCGGATCCACGTTGATATAGGGGTCTAATTTCAGAATTGAGACGGAATAATCGCGACTTTTCAACAATCTTCCCAAACTAGCGGCGACAATTCCTTTCCCAATACTGGAGACGACTCCCCCAGTAACAAAGACAAATTTACTCATAAAATTCTTCCTGCGATCGATTATACCTAGCAAGGGGTAAGAGTTTTCGGGATGGGGTTGACCCTGAGAGAAGCCGAAGGGCGGTGTCATTTTCCCAGATTTCATTATAACCGGAGGATCTATACCCCGATCCTCGTTTTAGCTCCCTCTCCAAAATCTATGGGACCACAGCTTCATCCCTCTTCAGTCGCCTTCATCCCGATCATCTAAATTTTCCGCTACAATCGAGAGTACTAAGACTCAGGCAATTGTAAAGTAATATTAATGATAGATTTTAATACTCTCGCTGAATTTTCCCGCAACTATTGCGTCTCGATTTGTGCCTTTTTAGTACCCGCTAACTTAGTAACCACCCTTTTAACGGTTCTTTTTCTCTATTTCGGTCGTCCTACCCGTCAAATCTTCCCCATTGCTTCCCTAGCTTTGTTGTTCGCTGTCACCATGTTTCTCCACGTCGCCACTTGGTTAATGATTGGTGTGGTTATGGCCCCCACTTTTATCCTCTTTGGACTGGGTTTAACCTGTTTTGTGATCAATCTTCAAGCCATCAGCGATCGCCAAAGCTTGGAACAGTTATTACACACCGGGGTTAGTCGTCTGGCCCGCTCTTTTAACTAAGGAAAAGTGCCGAGACTTCCCACTTCCCCCATAGTTGAACCAATAGGCTAATCTTGATGCGTCCAAGAGCGATGGGCCAGACGCAAACCCCAATCGAGCAGATAACCAATCGCGCCAATAACGAGAATCACCGCCATCAACTCTGAATAAGCGAGTCGATCGCGTGTATCGAGAATATAATAACCCAAACCCGCACTAACCCCCAGCATTTCCGCCGGGACAAGAACGATCCAGATAATACCGATAGCCAAACGGAAACCAGTTAAGAGATGGGAGAGGATCGCAGGCAGAATAATCTGGAAAACCGTTTCCCCTCGGGTAGCACAGAGACTGCGGGCTAAAGTTAACCAAGAGCGATCAACCGCATTAACCCCGGCAGCCGTATTGAGAAGGATCGGCCAGATAGCCGCCACCGTCAGCAAAAAATACACAGGTAGATCACCAATTCCCAAAACCATCACCGCTAAAGGCATCCAAGAAAGGGGCGAGATCATGCGTAGAAATTGAAATAGGGCCGACAAAGCCGATTCAAGGGAGCGATACAACCCGATTAATACCCCCAACGGCACACCGATGGCACTAGCGAGAACCAAGCCCACAATAACCCGGCGGCAACTGGTGAGGATATGGGGCATAATCTCCCCCCCAACAAAAAGACGTAATAAAGCGACAAAAGATCGCTCAGGGGAAAAATCATTTAAAATCGGGTTTGAGTGCCATAGAGGACTGGTAAATAGCCACCAGAGCAATAATCCAAAACCGATACCCCATAAGGGTAGTAAAGCTCTTGGCGGGGAGGTCAAAGATTGTGACTTCATAGGTTCGGACCTTTAAAATTTGATCGTCTCGATGCGGGAGAGATTATTCGGTAAGCCGAAAGCTTTCGGTCCGCCCACCTGTTGCAAGGCATTACGGACAAAAGAGTCATCCACCAGATCCCGGGCCACCTGTCGGGGTTGCAGTTTTTGGAGAAAATCCGTATTTCCTTCCACCTGAGTGGTTTTGAGCAAGCGTACCAGTTCCTCGGTATAGGAAGGGAAAGGATAGGGCTGGAAATCGATCCGGTTAATTTGCCAGTCTGGATTCTCGATCGCCCCGTCTTTTTTATAGAAATTGCGATCATAGTAAGTAAGCGCCCGTTGCAATACTGGCAGCGGGTGAGGCGTATATTTTCCACCATCTTTAGAGAGAATCCGGGCTACTTCCGAGCGATTGCTCCGGGACCAGAGTTGGGCTTTAACGAGGGCGTTTACCACCCTCTGAGTCCATTGTTTCCGTTGCCTAATATCCTCCTCGTGAACAAAGACGACGCAACAGGCGTGATTCTTCCAGACATCGCCGGTGAAACGGAGAACCCTACCGGTTTTGAGATTTTCCGCCGCCGCGTTGAAAGGTTCAGCAACGATATAACCGCCGATGCTCTTATTGGCGAGGGCTGATACCATATCCGGGGGCGGGAGAACCACTAGATTAACCTCGTTAGAAGCGATCGGCGCGTCCTTGGCTTTGCGAACTATTTTCAGCCCGTTACGTTGTAAGAGTTGTTGCAAGACCAAATTATGAATGGAATACCAGAAAGGAACCGCGATCGTTTTACCTCCCAATTCCCTGGGATTTTCAATATCGGGAAGGACGGTGAGGGCTGAACCGTTGGTATGGTTCCAAGCGACGATTTTAGCGGGGAAATTGCGCGCGTAACGAATCCAGATCGAGGTGGGAAAAAGAACGTGAATAACGTTCACCTGCCGAGCGAGAAAGGCCTCAACAATCTGCGCCCAAGAGCGGAATAGGCGCGGTTGTTCTGTAGTTAAACCTTCCGCTTGATAAAGTTTTCGCGAGTGGGCCACCAATAGGGGGGCGGCATCGGTAATCGGTAGATAACCGATTTTCACAGGCTGGTCGTTGGCATTGGCGTGAACAGGGAGATTCCAATTATCGGCGGCGATCGCTGCCCCGAAGGAACTGGTAAACAGTGCCGAAAGTTTTAGGAAATCTCGACGGCTCATGCCGCAACAAGCACAATTATCGTGTAGGTTCATAGATTTACAGTGTCATGACAAGGGCTAATTCTTGAAAAATTGACCGGCGTAGATCACTCAAAAGCTTGGCTGACTCGAAACGGGGTTTCGGCATCGAGATGGTCCATTCTCGGCGGATGCCCACCGGATGACGGCCCATGAGAAGAACTCGATCGGCCACTAACAGGGCCTCATCGATGTCGTGGGTAACGAGGAGAACCGTGCTGTTATAGAGAGCTATGACTTCTAGGAGGAGTTTTTGCATCTCGAAACGGGTGATCGCGTCGAGGGCGCTAAACGGCTCATCCAGGAGGAGGAGAGAGGGGCGGCGGGCGAGGACGCGGGCTAGAGAAACTCTCTGAGCCATACCGCCGGATAGTTGATGAGGATAGGCACGCTCGAAGCCCTCTAGTTTGACGCTTTTAACGGCGGTGTGAACCCTTTCGCGTAATTGCTGATGATCGAGGCGGGGCATCCGCTTTAATTTCAAACCAAAAGCCACGTTTTGCCAAACGGTTAACCAAGGTAAAAGGGCGGGGGATTGAAAGACGATCGAGCTGCGGATGTCTGGTGCTTGTAGGGGTCGTGAGTGCAATTGTATTTCTCCGCCATCGGCACTTTGCAAACCAGCGGCGGTAGCAAGGAGGGTAGATTTACCGCAACCACTGGCTCCGAGCAAACAAACCACCTCACCGGAGCGCACCTGTAGGTTAATATCCTCAAAAACGGTACGGTAGCCATGGCGGGTTTTATAGCGTTTGTGGAGATTTTTGAGGGTGAGGACGGGGTAATCAGTGGCGACGCTCATTCCCTCACCCCCGCTCGATCGAGTTCGCCAGGGAGAATTTTATCGGTAGAGGACTGACGTTGTAACTCTCTTTCTAGTTGAATCAGGCTCGGAGTTAACACTGGTAAAAAGGCGACCTCGCGCAGCCGTCGCGCCGTGTCGCTATTACGGAAATAGCCTTTTCCTCCCTTAATTTCCGCTTCTAACCCTACGGATTCCACCGCTAACCGGGTAATGTCCACTCTGAGGGTGAATAGTTGGCGTGTTCGTCCGAGATCGAAGCTTTCTAGGGTGCTGAATTGCTCGATTGTCTTTTCTAGACGAGTCAGACGCTCCCGGGCGCAGAAATAACGATCGCTGGCTACCGCTGCCTTTCCCCCTAAACTTTTCTCCGTCTCCGCGAGGGATTTACGCGTAATGCCAAGGGCCAGTCCGCATTGTAACAGCAAGAAACAGGGGCGGACTGAGGGTAAAAATTTTGCTGCTTCCAAGCTGATAATCCAGTCGTGAGATAACTGAACTCGATCGAATTCAAGGGTACTGGTGCGGGAAGCTTGTAAACCCAATAATTGTAGGTCTTCACCCCGTTTTAACCCCTCTGCGAAGGAGGGAAGGGCGAGGATAAGAGTTTGTCCAGATCTAGTTTGAGCGGCAACGGCCACTATAAATTCTCCCTTAGAGTCGAGGTTAGAGGCCCAGGGCAGGAAGCCATTAACAGTGACGTTTTCTCCCTCGATCTTTGCTTGTAAACGCAGCTCCTCGATCCCGCCGAGGTACTTCATGGCGTTGGAGAGTCCTGTTGCCCCAGCTATCTCTCCCTTGAGAAGAGCAGGTAGAATTTTGTTTTGTAGGTAAGTGTTATTACTGGCCGCCAGATATTGAATGAAGACGCGCTGACACCAGAAAACAAAACCGGTGGTTAGGCAGCATTGGGACACAGCGGAGATCGCCTCTACTGCCCGTAATAAGGAGCCACCCCGGCCGCCTAAGCTTTCAGGTATAGCATAGCCGAACCAGCCCGATTCTCCTAGCTTGGTTAGGGCCGAACCGACGTTGAGATTAGCTGTACCGTTGTTGAGGTCAGTGGCTCTTTCTTCCAGAAAAGAAAGGATTTCGGAGCCTCGATCGAGCATCATTGTTCTCTCCTAGGGGTGAATATTTTCAATCGAGGTCAAACTATCTATAGGTGCGCCGACCACTTCTCTGGCTCTTTTTACCGCCGCTTCATCGGGACTATCGTAGAAACAGAGACATTTACTCAAGTCTTCGCAAACATAGGTACGCTCGAAACTGACCTCAGGCACTTGAGCATAAAAGGGGGTTTTCTCCGCTTTTCGTTGCAGGTAAGTTTCCATGGTTAGCCCCGGGGGTAAATTCCACTGTACTAGATAGTTGGCTTTGTCTTTGCGCTCTCGCACAGTGGCTAAGTCCTGCCCAATCAAGCGCAGTTCCTTGATTAGTTGCCAACTTAGCCCAGCGTTTTCTAGTACTTGTTCGAGGGAGGCGCGATCAATCGCTTTGATAATCAGGAATAACCGCCCCTCTGTTTCACCGATTAGGGCTTCGATTAACTCTCCCTGGGATTTTGATGCGAGTGTGGCAATGCGCTCCAATATCTCGCTCACCTCTTCTTTTGTCCTTTCTTGTTGATCATCCTCTACTAGATATAGAGTCATAATTCATCTGAAATACATTTACAATACATTTGAGTTTACTGTCTTTGAGAAAAAAAAGCAATATTTTCAAGCACCTCAAAACGCCGCGGCCAGAACCCTTGCCTTGGCTGATATGCGTGACCCGATTGATAACCGCCCTTATCTGGCTGAATTTTTTTCAGCCAAAGACTTGACAAACTCTAAAATTTTTGCTAACCTTGTAGTATAGTGGGAATCCGTGTCGGCCTACGAACCCTCTTTTTAACTCTTTCTTAAGAATAAAAATTTTAACCCGAATTGCCGGTAGTAGCTAAACTAAGAGCAGTACCACGGGAAACGGTGACTATGGAAGTTATTTGTACGCGTCCCCACTGTCCGAGACCGCGTAATCAGTGCCTAGATCTAGACGATAGCAATCGCCTAACCTCGATCGAGCAGAAATATTGTATTACTTGCGGGATGCCATTAATTTTGGGGGGACGTTATTTGCCAGAACGTCTATTGGGACAAGGAGGATTTGGGGCAGCATTTTTAGCAGTAGATCGTTATAGTCCCAAAAAAGCCAAATGTGTACTCAAACAATTTCAACCTTCTGGTAATTTAAGTCCGCAAGCTTTAGAAAAAGCGAAAAACTTATTTTTTCAAGAAGCGCACGTTTTAGAAGATTTAGGACGAGAACATCCCCAAATCCCCGAACTCTATGCTTTTTTCCCTTTAAAAGTCAAGAATCAATTAACGGGAGAAGAAGAGCAATTTTTCTATCTGGCCCAGGAATATATCGACGGTAAAAACTTAGAAGAAATTCTCCAGCAGCAACAAAAACCCTTTCAAGAAAGTGAAGTTAAAAACATTCTCAAAGAACTACTTCTTATCCTCAAATTTATCCATGAAAATGGTTCCATTCACCGGGATATAAAACCATCTAACATCATGCTATCCAAAAATGGCCGCCTCTATTTACTCGATTTTGGGGCAGTAAAACAGGCGACTAATAACCCTAGTAATACACAAGAGAAATCCACAACAATTTATTCAGCCGGATTTGCTCCTCCCGAACAACAATTAGGCAATCAGGTATCGGCATCCACAGATTTATATGCCCTAGCAGCTACCTGTGTTATACTCTTAACTAATCGCGATCCTGATGATCTATACGATCCCCAAAAACAGGTCTGGAATTGGCAAAATTATGCCCCCAACATCAGTGCAGATTTAGCCCAAGTATTCAATAAAATGTTACTAGCAAATACCCGGGATAGATTTCAATCCTGTGGAGAAGTTTTAACCGCTTTAAATCCTCCTCCCCCATCTCCTCCACCTTCTCCAATTCCCCCATCTTCCCCATCTCCTCCACCTTCTCCAATTCCCCCATCCCCTCCAGCTTCTCCAGTGATTAGAAAAACTTCCCGCTTTTCTCTTGGGGAAACTTTCGCTAATGCTGCCTTTGCGGGGTTTGAGGGGACATTATTAGTAATTGCCTTAAATAGTTTAGTTCCCTCGGCAGGAATTGTCATCGCCTTTATGATCTTAGGTGGCTTAGTTTTGGCATTATTTAAAAAAGTGATTGAAGGGAAAGATTTACCGATTCTAGCAGCAATTACCCTCGTTTTCCTGTTAATTCCGCAACTGCAAGGAACTCTAAGTTTTCCTGAAATTGCTATCATTGCCGTGATGGCAGCCATCGGGGCAATTGCTATTACTGCCTTTTTCCGGTTAATATATCAGATAATTTTGCGATTATTTTAAAACCCTGAAAGTTGCCAAATTATCATCACTACCGCCGGTAATCGTGCCACCGAGGTCTAAAATAGTTTGCAGATAGTCGAGGACTTCCTGAGAAATTAACTCACCCGGCATCAAAACGGGAATACCGGGGGGATAGGGACAGATAACATCAGCACTAAGACGATCGAGGGCATTTTTCCGGGATACTATCTCTGTAGGGGCAAAAAAAGCCTTTCTAGGAGAAATAGCCAGATTTCCCGTGACTGGGGCAGGAGTCAGGGGTAAACTGGTAGAGGAAGGGGATTGAAGGGATTGAAAAGCAGTAATGAGGCGATTAATGTGTTCGCGATGATTGCCGATGGAGATAATAAAAGTAAGTTGGCTTAAAGTCGGTAATTCTGCGGTGACAGCGTATTTTTCTCGCAAAATATCGTCTATTTCGTAACCAGTTAAGCCAAAATTTTTGACAATTACCGTTAAACGAGTGCGATCAAACCAGTGACAACCCGGGATAGAATGGGGAAAGTCTAAAACAGAGATATGAGGGATTTTATCGAGTTCTTTTCGGGCAGTAGCGGCTAAATCGAGGGTTTTGGTCAGTAAATCTAGGCCTTGCGTCGCCATTTGCTTTCTAGCACTATCAAGGGAAGCGAGAAGCAAATAACTAGGGCTAGTGGTTTGAACTAATTGTAAGGCTCGATCGACTTTTTCGGAACTAATGCGATCGCTTTTTAAGTGTAACATCGATGCTTGAGTTAAGGCCCCTAAAACCTTATGGGTGGACTGAATAGCCATATCAGCGCCGAGAGACAGGGCAGCCGGAGGTAAATCGGGATGAAAGGCAAAATGCGCCCCGTGAGCCTCATCGACGAGCAGCGGGATAGAATAATGATCGGTAATCTGGGCGATAGTTTCTAAGTCACAGCAAACCCCTTGATAGGTGGGAGAGACTACCATCACCGCTTTGGCGTCGGGATGAAGTTTCAGGGCATTTTCGAGGGATTGGGGGGTTATATTTAAATTTAGATCGATAGTGGGATTATATTCGGGATTGATAAAGATAGGCTGCGCCCCAGAGAGAATTAAGCCCGAAATTGCCGATTTATGAATATTTCTCGCCAAAATAATTTTATCTCCCTCGCCGCAAGTGGCTAAAATCGCCGCAATAATGCCACAACTGGAACCATTGACTAAAAACCAGCTTTTATCTGCCCCAAATGTCTCGGCTGCTAAAATTTGCGCTTCTTTAATCACTCCCGTCGGGGCAAACAAATTATCAAGGTCGGGTAATTCGGGTAAATCGGCTTTAAAGACGCTTTTTCCCAGTAAATTACTTAAATCTTCCCCGATTCCTTCCCCCTGCTTATGCCCTGGTGCATAAAATGGTACATCTAAACTATTGACTTTTTTTTGCAGTTGTGATAGCAACGGAGCGGATTCTGGCGAAGGCATTTTTGGAAGGGAGTGGGGGGTTTGTCATTAACTATCTGTGCCTAACATTTGCAGTTTATATAAACTAGCGTAGAGACCGTCTTTAGTTAATAAATCTTCATGGGTTCCCGATTCGACTAATTCCCCGCGTTTAAGGACAAGAATTCGATCGACATCGCGAATAGTAGAGAGACGATGGGCGATAATAATAGCAGTACGATCGACTAAAATCTGTTCTAAAGCTTCTTGAATTAATACTTCTGTCCCCACGTCTAAACTAGCAGTAGCTTCATCTAAAACTAAAATTTCGGGGTTACGAATAGCGACTCTCGCAAAAGCGAGTAATTGTTTTTGTCCTCCCGATAAATTTGCACCCCGTTCCCGTAAAAGGGTATGATAACCATCGGGTAACTCCTCGATAAAGTGATCGATATTAGTTAATTTAGCTGCTGCCTTCACTTGCTCAAAATCATAATTTTCCCCTAAAGTAATATTGCGAGTAACATCTCCGGCAAAGAGAAAAGTTTCTTGGAGAATGACACCGATATAACGTCTTAATTCCGCTTGGGGAAGATAACGGATATCGATACCATCCACTAGAATTCTGCCCTTACTTGGTTCATAAAGACGACAGAGAAGACGAATAATTGAACTTTTTCCTGCACCAGTGGGACCGACTAAAGCGACTTTTTCTCCGGGATGAATGGTAAAATTAAGACCTTTGATAATATATTCATCGGGTTTATAACCAAACCAAACATTCTCAAAAATAATCTCACCAGTTTGACGTTTTTCTGGGAAAGAAAGCTCTTTATAACTGTTAGGATCGGTAATGTCAATGGGAATACTAATTAATTCCCCAATGCGTTCAATAGCAGTAAAACCCGATTGAAACATGGTAAATTTTTCGGCAAACTGACGCAGGGGATTAAAGAGACGTTGGGAGAATAAAATAAAAGCTGATAAAACCCCAAAATCAATGGTTTTCTGGAGAACAAAAATCCCGCCTAACCATAATACTCCTCCCACGGCAATTAATCCGATCCATTCCAAAGTAGCAGAGACAGCCGAATCATAAAAAATTGTTTTATCTAGGGATTGACGATATTGAGTATTGGTAGCGCGAAACATTTCAGCGTTAAAGCGTTCGCGGCGAAATAATTGAACAATATTAACTCCGACTACATTTTCCTGTAATTGGGCATTAAGTTTTGATAATTGCTCGCGTACCTGATAGTTAGCCCTGCGGTATTGTTTTTGAAAAAAGATAATTAAAGCGGTGACGGGAAATAACATCAACACCAACAATAGAGCTAATTGCCATTGCAGGGTAAACATGGTGATGATAATAACTAAAATATTGACCAAATCACTGACAACTCCGATCGCCCCACTAGCAAAAACTTCTCCTAATGCTTCCACATCGCTGGTTAAACGAGTGACTAAACGTCCCACGGGAGAGCGATCAAAAAAACTAGAGGAAAGGGAGGTGACATGGGTAAATAAATCTTCCCGGACATTAGCAGTAATTGACTGACCGACTTTCTGCACTAGATAACCTTGTGTTGTCCCTAAAATCAGTCGTAAAATGATCGAAGCCGACAGGATAATAATTAGGGTATTAATGGCTGCCGTTAAGGGCATTCGAGCCAAAAAACCCCAAGTTTGTTCCTTTTGCAAAAGGGAGACCGCTTGACCGATAATTAAGGGTTGGATCGCCCCCGTGAGAGATAGGGGAAAAAGAAGTATTAATGACCAAAATAGTAGGGCTTTTTGCTTTTTCGCGTAGGGAAGTAGTCTTAATAATAATCTCCAGTCATTTTCTTTGACCGGAGGGGACACAGGGGAGGATGATAGGCTCATATTCTCGGCAGCTGGGGAGAAATTACGCCCCTATTGTTAACTTTTCTAACAGGCGATCGATCTGGAAATGTTCCTCCATTAATTGTCGGATACCAGCGACTTTTACCTGTTCCTGTAAGCGAATCTTCCCGAAGGCCTGATCGACGATTTCCACGGTACTGAGAGTATCTAAATTTACCGAGAGAATTGGTACTTCTAAATCCTCGGCCCGGCCCAAAATCAGGGGATCTGGAGAGATGGAACCGGTTAAGATTAAACAGGTGGTAGAAGTTTCTAGGGCAGCTAACTGTAGATCAGTGCGATCGCCACCTGTAATCACAGCCATATTTTCCCCCTTGCGAAAATATTCTAAAGCGGCGTTGACATTCATTGCCCCGATCGCTAAACTTTCTACCATCCAATCCAAACGATCAGGCCGACATAATACTTTGGCCCCCAAAAGATGGACAATTTCCCGAACACTAATACTACGCAATAACTTACTAGCGGGTAACAGTCCTAAAACTTCCACGCCTTGGCCAGCGAGATAGGGTTTCAGGAGAGATTGTACTTCCTCCCAATCATCGGCAGGAATATCACTAATCACTACCCCCAGCAGCTGATTATTTAATTCCCGTTGCGCTTTCAGCAGACTATCAGCAATCAGGGGAGAACTATAGCGGGCCACCAATAGGATCGGAGTCTGGAGAATTTTGGCCATTTCCCCCATCGATAGCTGAAAAATACTGCCTTCCCAGAGAGTCCCCGGCCCTTCGAGGAGGGTAATATCACTGTTAATCCGATCGAGATAGCTGGCAAGAACATTGCCGTAGTCCTGTTGATCTGCACCTTGCAGACGTTTAGCAACGGAATCCACATCTGTATAGATCAGGGGTAAACGCAGCTGTTCGGGGGATAATTCTAATAATTGCCGAATAAATTCTACATCCTCATCGACCAATTGCCCATCGACGTAGCCCGGACAATTGCCCACTGGTTTGCCGTAACTTATCTCTAGTCCTTTTTGCCGCAAGAGATGCGCTAAACCGACGATAGTTCCCGATTTACCACTGAGGGGTTCTAGGGAAGAGATAAGTATAGATTTGGCTGATTTCGCCACGATTTGCTCCTTTTTAACCCGTAAAATCCCGACTTTTATTCTTCAAATCGCAGGAGTTTCCGATAAAATCCCTGCGAAAAGTCGGCTGAACCTAGCTGCTTAAAGGTTTTAATCGCATCGATGAGATATTCGATCAACTCGGCGTTAATAATCGTCATCTCATAGCTTAGGTCGGCCTGTCCTTCAAATTGTAAACGACAACGGGTCAATTCCGAGGGCAATTTTGATACATACCAAGAGGCCACAAAGGGAATCCCTTCACTGTTTTCTATGCGACGACGACCTTCTAAAGATCCGGCTTGATACAAAGCGATCGCATAGGGCAGGATACTATGTTTGTCCTTGGCATAGTAGGGCATATATACTACCACATCGGCCTTATCGGCGGGTTCTAATTGTTCGATAGTTGGCATAATTTACTTAATTCTCTGGTTCACGGCCAAGTTACCATTGACACTGATATTGTCCATATATTTTAACCGATCGCCCCAGGAATCTCCTGAGGGAGAAAATAGGCAGAATTGACCACCAGATCATCCCTCTATACTGAGGTGATCATCGGCTATAACCGGCATACTAACCCGAAAAACCGTGCCGGGGTAGGGGGAACTTGTGGGATCGGGGTTGGGACTGATAAATTCGATCGTCCCCCCCATGCTGGTAATTAATTCTTTGGCGATCGCTAAACCCAATCCTGTACCGGGTATATCTCCCCCCGCTTGCACCCCCCGGTAGTGACGTTGAAAAATTCTTTCTTGATCGCTCGTCGGGATACCATAACCCGTGTCTTTAAAAACAATTTCTACACTATTCTTAACATTTTTTACCTCGACGGTGACTTTTCCGCCAGCAGGAGTATATTTGAGGGCATTATCAATTAAATTACTGAATACTTCCCGCAAACCAGGGATATTGGCCCGAATAAGTGGTATATCTTCCCCGTGAATCGTTTCTAGACTGAGATTTCTCTCTTTGGCTACCGCTTGGGCCGAAAGGAGCAGCGGATCGAGAAGATCATGGAGATCGATCGGCGTTAGTTGGCCGCTGCCAGCAGGTAAGAGAAAGGCGGTGGGGGAAGATTGCGCTTGCAGGAGAGGAATATCGACAGTCGGATAATTTTCGCTTTCTTGCTGAATTTGTGCCTCAAATTCGGCGATTAAGTCGCGAACTCGATCGCTTTCTCTCAGGATACCAGTAATGGCGGGATCGTTACCTTCTTCGGCTAAAAGCCTTTTGAGTAGAAGTTTACCAAAGGTTTTTAAAGCGGTGAGGGGATTGCGGATTTGATGGAGAAAGGTATCGAGGCGCTGTCGTTGCCATTGTCGATAATAACGTTCTTCTCCCAATTGGCGATCGAGTACACAGGCCAAAGCGAGGGTTTGGGTAATTTTTTCCATCCGGGTTAATTCCCAACTTTGCCAAGGTCGTTTTTCTCTGGTTGTCACCAATAATCCGATCATGCCCTCTTCATACATTAAGGGTAAAAACAAGCGATGACTGCTGACGGTCTCCTGATTACTCCACAGGTGGGATAAATCTTCTAACTTAACCGCAGTTAACAAGTCTGCCGCCGGTTGCCCCGGTTGTAAGGAAAGCCGCTTTTTTTGGGTATAAGGGGGATTAAAAGGAGGATAAACAATGACTGGGATTAAATTACTCGATAAAGGTTCAGTTAAATAAACCGCACTTCTGTCCGCTTCCATTTGCTCCCGCAAAAGTTCCATCTGCACTTGACAGAGGGCAATAAAATCATCACTAAGGGGAGTCCGGGAGGGGGAGGAGAAGAGCATACCAAGAAAGTAAAAAGTAAAAAATTAGAAAACCCAGATACAGCTAGGGTTGCGAGTTTTGTTTCCCAGTTTACACAGGAGAGAAGGGCCATCCTCTTGGGTCGAGGGCAGCCAGCAAAAAGCAATTAGGACAAGGGTTTGGCACTATTTTCGGGGTGGATCACGGTATATATTAAAAAAAGTTTAAGAATAATAAGTTTTGTATCGGGATTTGGGGCTGTGTTTTTGTAACAAAAACTTAAACACAGTCTCAGTCTAGCTTCCAGTCAAATTTGTCTGTAATTGGGTTGCTGAGGGACACTTGATTTCTTGGTCTAGAACGGATATAATGGCTACGGCTTTTGTAACTATCATTACAACGATTAGCCAAAACAGGAGGTAATTGGGTTGGCCAGAAAACGGAAACGTAAGAGTCGCCGTCGTCAAGAAGGACGTAAGATACTTGAACTTGTACCCCAGTATAGTATTGAAAGTGGCGAAGATAAACCCGTAACTGCGGCGCGTAAGTATATTCAAGCTATAGGCATTAGCCCGCCAGCTTTATTGATTGTTAAGCGTAACGAGCATACAACCGATCGCTATTTCTGGGCTGAAAAAGGACTGTTTGGAGCGCAATATGTGGAGGAAAACCACTTCCTTTTCCCAAGTTTGCGCGACCTGCAGCCCCAGCCCCAGCCCGTCAAAGCACCGGTAGCAGTTGCTAAATAACTCAAAGGACTATTAATCGTATCATGGAAAGTGAACTCGTTTACGGAAAAGTAAACGAGTTTTTTTTTGTGCATAAGAGGAGAGGGGAGCTTTTTTTCAGTGAACAGGGATCAGTAAACAGTAATCAGTGAACTGAAAACTCACATCTGATCAGTGATTCAAAGCTGACGACCGACGAATGTTACGATTGTTACAACATCTTGACATTAATTCTGATATCCTGACAATGTGTCAATCTGTGCAGTAATGAGGCAGAAACTCAAGTGGTATCGATGCATATTTCTATTGTTGAGGGCAACCCGCACTTGCGATCGCTATTAGCTTGGCATCTGCAACAGGCCGGTTATTTGGTTAACCAATCGGCAACCCTGCAAAGTGCGCGTCAAGCTTTCCTTCACCGTCAACCGACCTTAGCAATTATCGATTCCGACTTGCCAGACGGGGATGGAATCGAACTCTGCCGTTGGCTTTATCAACAAAAACAGTCTTTAATACTGATTCTCTCGGCTCGCAATAGCGAAAAAGACGTGGTCAATGGTTTAAAAGCCGGGGCCGACGACTACCTGAGAAAGCCCTTTGGAATGCAAGAATTTATGGCTAGGGTAGAAGTGTTAACCCGTCGTTTAGGCAGTAGGGCTGCTCCCCTACACTTGGATTATGGGCAATTAAAAATAGATTTAGCCCAACGACGGGTACAATTTCGCGGGGAGTATATCGAATTAACGCCCCAAGAATTTAGCCTACTCTACGTTTTAGCCCAAGCGGAGGGAACACCCCTATCAAGAGCCGATTTACTGCGTCGCGCTTGGCCCGAGGAAATCGATAATCCCCGGACAATTGATACTCATGTTCTCTCTCTGCGGAAAAAAATCGAAACCGATCCCAGGCAACCTAATTTAATTCAAACCGTCCGCAACGTCGGCTATCGCTTCAATCTAGAAATGTTGGCCGAGATGACTTCAGCTTTAGAAGCTAATATTATTGCTCCCACCAAAGGCAATCATAACGGTCATTCCATTAATAAAATTCCTGCTCACAATGTTAGTCGTTAATTCTGGCTTTGTCCGACTGATTAGCCGATTTTTCGACGAAATCGTCTCCTAACCACTGAATCGAAGCGAGGAGACGAAGGGCAAGTTAAACCATAGTCACCATTGACCGATCCGCTTGTTGCTGAAATTCCGTCAATAAACGCCGGAATTCGTCGCCGTCAATGGTTTCCTGTTCAATCAGTATATCCACCAAGCGATCAATCGCCACACGATTGTCAAGGATAAGTTTTGTTGCTAAATCGTGGCATTGCTTGACAAGTTCCCGTACTTGTGCATCAATTTTCGCCATCATCGCGAAAGAATGGTCGGGATGATAACTAGCACCAGCAGCACCGAGATAGGAATTGCCCTCCTCCTCTAGGGCAATCAATCCCAATTCCGACATTCCCAGACGCGTTACCATCTGTCGGGCCAGATAGGTAATTTTTTCGATATCATTACCGGCCCCAGTGGTCACTTCATCCTCACCGAAGACACATTCCTCCGCCACCCGTCCCCCTAATAATCCCGCAATTCGGGCTAATAACTGGGAACGACTGGTTAAACCCTGTTCTTCATCGGGAGTGAACCAAGTTAACCCCTGCGCTTGCCCCCGGGGAATCAGGGTGACTTTTTCCACTTGATCGTGGCCGGGACAGAGAGTACCGACAATCGCATGGCCCACTTCATGATAGGCGATCAAACGCTTGGCTTTACTATCCACTAAAGCGCGCCCTTCCATACCGGCCACAATCCGATCGATCGCATCGTTGACCTCCTCCATGGTAATCGCCTCTTTCCGCCGTCTAGCAGTAAAAATCGCCGCTTCGTTGAGCATATTAGCCAAATCTGCCCCAGTAAAACCAGGTGTGCGCCTGGCGATCGCCGCCAGAGCCACATCAGCAGCCACCTTTTTATCGCGAGAATGGACCTCCAAAATGGCCAAACGTCCCTTAGAATCTGGATAATCCACCACCACCTGTCGGTCAAAACGACCCGGACGCAGCAGGGCCGAATCCAAAACATCGGGGCGGTTGGTGGCGGCAATGACGATAATGCCAGTATTGACCTCAAAACCGTCCATTTCCGTCAATAATTGGTTCAGGGTTTGTTCCCGTTCATCATTACCTCCCCCATAACCGACCCCTCGTTGACGACCAACGGCATCAATTTCATCGATAAAAACCAAACAAGGGGCATTTTCCTGGGCTTTTCGGAACAAATCTCGCACTCGCGACGCACCAACCCCGACGAACATCTCCACGAATTCCGACCCGGAGATGCTGAAAAAAGGTACTCCTGCCTCTCCTGCGATCGCTTTAGCCAGCAAAGTTTTCCCCGTCCCCGGGGGACCAATTAATAGGACTCCTTTCGGGATTTTTGCGCCAATAGCCGTAAATTTTTCCGGTTGTTTGAGGAATGTTACTACTTCCTGTAGATCTTCCTTGGCCTCATCCACACCGGCCACATCATTGAATTCTATGCCAGTTTTCGCCTCCATCTGAAACCGCGCCCTTGATTTACCGAAGTTCATCGCTTGACCGGAAGCATTAGCAGAACGACGGATAATAAACACCAATAATCCCAAGACGAGAATAATCACTAACAGGTTAGTGAGAACATTGATCAAGGCCGAATTGTCAGTGCTAGGGAGAATGCCGTACTCAATTTTTTTAGCATCGAGTCTCTTGATTAATTCGGGATTTTGGTCAAATAAATTGACTTCCTTCGGGGGATCCTTGTCCGTTTGACCGACGAGGGTAACTGCTGCCTGCTGCAAAGAAGAATTGATTTCCACCTTTTTTACCTTGCCTTGGTCGATTTTCTCTAACAATTCACCGTAGGTGAGGGTATTTTGGTTTTTTTGACTCCAAGCAGGAGTGACATAGCCAAAGGTTTGCAGAATCATCCAAGTGCTGACAATCCCTTTCCATACTGGCCGATGACCACGATTCTTAGCTGACTTGGCTCTAACTACGGTGAGCGGAGATTTTTGATCCATAATTGACTCTATATCTAGTTACCCTGTATTCATTGTGACAGATCGACTCGATCGTGACCACTGTTCTGTTTTTCCCCAGCCACGACCCTGAGGGCAAATAGTGATGACGGTTTTTTGCTATACTGTATTCAGCTAGGTGGTCTAACCACTGCCTATCCCAATCACTAACAGTTTAGGGAAGTGGGTTTCGCCCGCTTTTTTTGTTGTCTAAATCATGACCCATCCGCTCATCCCCGACCTACTGCACCTAGCCACCCCTATCGCTGAAAACTTGGGGCTAGAAGTGGTCGATATCGTTTTCCAAACCAATAAAAGGCCTCCCGTCCTGCGCGTCGATATTCGCAATCTGGGGGGAGATACCGGTTTAGAGGACTGTGAGCAGATGAGTCGGGCCTTGGAAACCGCCCTCGACAGTCAAGAAATCTTACCCGGGGCCTACGTTTTAGAAATATCTAGCCCCGGCATTTCTCGACAACTGAGCAGTGAGCGCGAATTTCAGTCTTTTAAAGGTTTTCCCGTCATCGTTACTGGCCAGGATAGCCAAGGAAAACCGCAAGAATGGCGCGGAAAACTGCAAGGTAGAGATGAGCAATCTATTTATCTTAACCAAAAAGGTCGATCCCTGACCATCGATCGCACTAACGTCATCAGCGTCCGTTTAGATGAGCAGCGCAATCATCAGTGATCAGTGATCAGTAATCAGTAATCAGTAATCAGTAATAAAGATGAAGATAAATAACTAACTAACTAATTAACTTAAAACTTACATCTGATAACTTACATCTGATAACTGATATAAGGCTAAAAAACTAATGACTCAAAAATAAGGAGAAAAAATAATTATGGCTACTGTTAATTTGCCTGGTTTAAAAATAATGCTCGAAGAAATTAGCCAACGACATAATCTGCCCAAAAATGCCGTACAGGAAGCCTTGCGTGAAGCCCTTCTCAAGGGTTACGAACGTTATCGACGCGCCCAAAGTTTAGAAAAAGCCGCTCAATTTCATGAAGATTATTTCAATAACTTTGATGTGGAATTAGACGTAGAAGAAGAAGGGTTTCGCATCCTTTCTACTAAAACCATTGTCGAGGAAGTGACCAATCCCGACCATCACATCGGTCTCAAAGAAGTGCAGGAAGTGGCCGATGAAGCCCAATTAGGGGATGAAGTAGTTCTTGATGTCACCCCCGACCAAAAAGAATTTGGTCGCATGGCGGCGATTCAAACTAAACAGGTTTTACTGCAAAAACTGCGGGATAACCAACGCAAAATGATTCAAGAGGAGTTCCAAGATCTGGAAGGAACGGTTCTACAGGCCCGGGTCGTCCGTTTTGAAAGACAGGCCGCTATTGTCATGGTGCAAAGTACCTACGGTCAACCAGAAGTGGAAGCAGAACTACCCAAACGGGAACAGCTGCCCAACGATAATTATCGCGCCAACGCCACCTTTAAAGTTCTGCTCAAAAAAGTCTTGGAAGGTTCTCACCGCGGCCCGCAATTAATCGTTTCCAGAGCGGCGGCGGGTTTGGTAGTATATCTGTTCGCCAACGAAGTTCCCGAAATCGAAGAGGAAATCGTGCGTATTGTCGCCGTCGCCCGGGAAGCCAATCCCCCCTCCCGTCACGTTGGTTCGCGGACAAAAATCGCCGTCGATACCCTAGAAAGAGACGTGGATCCGGTTGGGGCCTGTATTGGGGCCAGAGGTTCGCGGATTCAAGCCGTGGTGAACGAATTGCGGGGCGAAAAAATCGACGTGATTCGCTGGTCTCCAGATCCCGCCACCTACATCGCCAATGCCCTTAGTCCCGCCCGTATCGACCAAGTTTTGTTCACTAATGCCGAAGAAAGACAAGCACTGGTACTGGTGGCCCAGGATCAATTGAGTTTAGCGATTGGCAAAGAAGGGCAGAACGTGCGTCTAGCCGCCCGTCTGACGGGCTGGAAAATCGATATTAAGGATATAGTCCTCTATAAAGGCGAACAAGAGCTAAAAAACGATGAAACAGACCCAGAATTGCAGAATTTAGACTGAGAATGAATCCCTTCGTCAATTATCGACGCTGTATTAGCTGCCGTCTCTTCGCCCCGAAAGAATCCTTTTGGCGAATTGTCCGACTACACCCGTCCGGACAGATACAATTAGATCAAGGCATGGGAAGAGCCGCCTATATCTGTCCGCAACCTAATTGCCTGCAACTGGCCCGGCAAAAAAATCGTCTCGGACGGGCCCTAAAAGCCAATATTCCCGAAACGCTCTATGAATCCTTGCAAGAGCGCCTCGGGACTGCCAGGCAAGGTCGTCCAAATCAGGATTAAAATTGACGATCATAGCCACAAAATCGTTAGCATGGAAAAGGGGCAGTCCTGACAGGATCAAAAAATCAGCCAAATTATTAGATCACTAACACTTTAGCCGGGGGATAATGGATGAGTAACGCGAAAGTCAGAATTTACGATTTATCAAAAGAATTGAATCTAGACAACAAAGACATTTTGGACATCTGTGACCAGTTAAACATCGAGTACAAGAGCCACAGTAGCACAATCAGCGAAGAGGATGCCCAACGCATCAAAGCGATCGCTGCGACGGGAGTTGTTTCTAGTACCAGTAAAAATAGCACGGGTCAGCGAGAATCGGCTAGTCCTGCCGAAGAAAAAAAACAAAAGATTTTAGCCCTGCATAAACACAACCGCCCCGAAACCGGCGAAGAGGGTCCAAGCTATCCCGGTCCAGCCGGTTCCTCGGCCAAACCGACTTTAATCAGTCCCCCCCGTTCCCCGGTTAAACCCCTCGTTGCCCCCCCAGGGCGCGACAGTGCGGCCGAAAAAACTCCCCCCACGGCTGCACAGATGCTATCTCAGGCCGCCAGTGTGAAAGGAACCCCGACCGAAACCTCGCCAATCCAGGAAGCCGCCCCCACCTTAATCGCCCCACCTAATCGACCCTCCCCCACCCCGAAACCACGCCCTGAAACCGCCTCGGGCCGGCCAGAACCCCGATCTAAAAATGCCCCTGGCAGTAACGACAGGCCTCGGGGAGAAAAACGCGAGCGCGGTGAGAGCGAAAACGCCCCTAGTCCTGAGCGCAGGGCTGGCTTGGTTAAACCAGAAAAACCGACCCTCAACCGCAAACCCGACGGAAAAAGCCCGAAACTGGCAGAACCAGCCAGAGAAGTGCGGGAGACGGTGGAATTGAAGCGCCCAGTTCGCCCCGGTTTAGCCGCTAAAATCTCGGCTACCGGCGAGGAGGAAACCGATACCACCAAGAAATCTGGTGTTGATGGCACAGAAATCGATACAGATACCGGATTGCTCGGAGCAGAGGGGCCCAAAAAACTCAAACGACCGACCATGCCCCCTCGCATGGCTAAAAAATCTAGCTGGGAAGAAGAAGAAGAAGAAGAGAAAAAAGCGGCCAAAACCGCCAAAACTGCCGGCAAAAACAAACGCCGCACCCAAGCCCTCTTTGAAGATGACGATGATCTAGAATCGGAACTGTCCGGGTTAATTAATACCCCCAGTTTTACCCTTTCCACCGCTCGTCCCCCCAAACCGCCCAGCGCTAAAGCTGCCACCCCTAGCACTCCAACAGCAGTCAAAGTTAAGCGGCCCAGTAAACCAACCGCCCACACCAGCAGCCCGAAAAGCGAGCGCCAAGAACCCCAAGAGGAAAAACGCCCGGAAAGCATCGTCATCACTGGTAGTCTCACCGTGCGCGACCTCTCGGAATTGATGAAAGTCCCGGAAACCGAGATCATCAGAACTCTATTTTTTAAAGGGATGGCGGTTAATATCACCCAAACTCTCGACGTGGACACGATCGAAATGATCGCCAGGGACTTCGAGATGACCGTGGAAACCCCCAGCACCCAGTCGGCGGCGATCAAAACCACGGAAATGATCGATGTCTCCGACTGGGAAAGTCTCCAGCGTCGTCCCCCCGTCGTCACCATTATGGGTCACGTTGACCACGGTAAAACCACCCTCCTCGACTCGATCCGCAAAACCAAAGTCGCCCAGGGAGAAGCCGGCGGCATCACCCAGCACATCGGTGCTTACCACGTCGATGTGGAACATAACGGCAAACCGGAACAGATTGTCTTTTTGGATACCCCCGGCCACGAAGCTTTTACTGCTATGCGCGCCCGTGGGGCGAGAGTCACCGATATAGCGGTGCTGGTGGTGGCCGCCGATGATGGCGTACAACCCCAAACGAAAGAGGCAATTAGTCACGCCAGGGCGGCCGAAGTCCCCATCGTGGTGGCGATTAACAAAGTCGATAAACCTTCGGCTAACCCCGACCGGATTAAACAGGAATTGACCGAACAGGGACTGGTGGCCGAAGATTGGGGCGGTGAGACGATTATGGTTCCCGTTAGCGCCCTGCGGGGTGAAAATCTCGATAATCTGCTGGAAATGATCCTCTTGGTGGCAGAAGTAGAGCAATTGGTCGCTAACCCCGATCGCTTGGCCAAGGGAACCGTGATCGAAGCTAACCTCGATCGCACCAAAGGTCCCGTGGCTACCCTGCTCGTCCAGAATGGCACTCTCCGCGTCGGTGATAGCATCGTCGCTGGTTCCGTTTTCGGCAAAATTCGGGCCATGATCGATGATCGCGGTCAAAAAGTCGAAGCGGCCACCCCCTCCTTCGCCGTGGAAATCCTCGGTCTCAGTGATGTCCCGGCCGCTGGCGATGAGTTCGATGTCTATGAAAGTGAGAAAGAGGCCCGATCAATCGCCGATCAACGGGCGATCGAACAACGCAACACCCGTTTACAACAGGCCCTCTCCTCCCGTCGCGTTAGCCTTAGCACCCTCTCTATCCAAGCTCAAGAAGGACAACTCAAGGAACTTAATCTCATCCTCAAGGCAGATGTGCAAGGTTCCGTCGAGGCCATCCTCGGTGCGCTCAAACAGTTACCCCAAAACGAAGTCCAGATTCGCGTTCTCCTCGCCTCTCCGGGAGAAATCACCGAAACCGATGTGGATCTGGCCGCCGCTAGTGGTGCGGTGGTGGTGGGCTTTAATACCACCCTGGCCAGTGGTGCGCGCGCATCCGCCGATCGGGAAGGGGTCGATATCCGCGATTACAATATCATCTACAAGCTTCTCGATGATATTCAAGGGGCGATGGAAGGTCTTCTCGACCCCGAAGAAGTGGAAGAACACCTCGGTTTCGCCGAAGTGCGGGCCGTCTTCACCGTCGGTCGGGGAGCCGTGGCGGGCTGTTATGTCCAATCCGGTAAACTGGTGCGGAATCGCTTCCTGCGGGTGCGTCGCGGCAAGGAAATTGTTTATCAGGGAGTTCTCGATTCCCTCAAACGGATGAAGGAAGATGCCCGGGAAGTGGCCACCGGTTTCGAGTGCGGTGTCGGTGTTTCTAAATTCAATGACTGGAAAGAAGGCGACATTATCGAAGCCTACGAAATGGTCATGAAACGTCGCACTTTATCCAGTTAATTAGACGGTCACCGTCAGGAGTCGGGATTCAGTTATCAGTTATCAGTTATCAGTCATAATTCCCCCACTCCCCCACTCCCCCATCTCCCCACTTCATAATTCATAATTCATAATTTATAATTATCATTTCCCTCTATGAAATCAGAACCTTTTTTGTGGATTCATCTGGCGGGGTTAGCGGCCTTGCCAATCTTTTTACAAATCGCTTGGATTGGTTTAGCTGTGGGCGATCCCTTGCCTTTTCTTTGGCTAGAATGGCTATTTCTGGGAGCGATCGCTATCATTCCCGTCTTTTGGATGCAGTGGACAAAACCTTTTGATATCTTTAGTCTTTTGTTGGTTGCCCTAAAACCTAGTCAACTCACCCCCGAACAGTTAAAAATTCTCTCTCTTTTTAAACGTCCTCGCCATCGTCTTCTTACTCTTTTGGGAGTCGTCCTCCTAATTCTCATCACTTGGCCAATCTACAATTTTGCCCCTCTAGCGGCTGCCGTGGCCGCCTATCTCCCCCAATGGCGGCTTTTAGGTTTAGTAATCGCTGCGATCGCTCTCCTCCTAAGTCACCTATTTCTACAGGTTCCTCTGAGTGTTCTGGGGGTTTTAGCCACGAAGGAAAGTGACTGGACAGCCACCGAAGCTTTAGTTATTGAGCGTATTCCTGATTTATTTACTATTGTTGGTCTAAAAGTTAATAAAATTATCTAAATTAGCCAAAATGCCGACAATTTTGCCTAGGAATGCAGGATCGAGCGCCCGTTTAAGGGTTGAATATTCCTCGCATTACGGGGAAAAATCTCGGCCAATTGTTGCAGTTGTTGGGGAGAAATTTCGATCGCATTTTGCCAGACTAACCAGAGAACATCCTCGCTACAGGGGGGAGTGGACAAAGACCCCCGATATTCATAAAAACCGCTATTTTCTGGCAGTAAAAGCCCGACATTGACCCAAGTATCGGGGATGATCATTTCAGGAGAAGGTTCTTGGGGCAAATAAGCCCAAATGGTTTGTAAATAGGGATTATTTGCGCCAGTTTTGGCTAAAATGCCCACAACTGCTAAATTTCCCTTCCCATTCCCATGCACTAGATGAATTTCCAGAGGGAAAGACTGACCTTTAATCTGATGTTCGCTGGGGTGATGAAAATGGAACTGCAATAAATCCCAGTTTTCGCCGTGAAAACTCATATTTCCACCTTTTTCGGTCTGAACCAAGATTGTACGACCGTTATGGCGAATTTTTAGGGGTATAGGACGATAATTAAAGGTGGGGTGGTATAGCTCTTTTTCAGTCACTATACTTAGATCGATCGGTGTTTGTTGCTTTCCCGTGGTGCAGAGGCGATAATTCCTTGATAATTCGCCCCAATGGTCAATATTTTGATAATTCCAAGCAAATTCTGGATTAATAGCCCCAAAAAGAGCCTGAGAGCCTATAAATTGCAGTAATTCTCGTCTATACATGGGATTAAATTCAGCAATCATCGGATAATTAGCAATTTTCTTGGGGATTTATGCCCAATTCCCGCAGTTTAGCCGCTAATTTTGCGGATTTCTGCCTTTCCTGTTGGACTTGATTTTCTGCTTCTACAGCCCGATTTTCCGCCTGTTGTGCCGCTTCTGCGGGAGTGGGTACTAATTCACCTTCGGGGGTAAAATAGCGCAATTTATTGGCGGATAAACCCAAATATAAGCCTAATTGTTGACTCCAGAGCCATCCCTGGGAATTGGGGGTAATTGGTTGATATTGACCGCTAATTAG
>SFCA01000053.1:0-4455 GCA_007095475.1 Microcystis aeruginosa Ma_QC_C_20070703_M131
GCCAGACTTGGAAACTATCTCATCAAATTAGTCCCCCTATAGAACCCCCTTGAGCCATCTGGCACACTTTTCTCTTTTTGTCAAATTTTATGTTAAGAAAGATGTGACTAATGGATAGGACATCGGGGGGGGGTTGGGGAGAATAGATAATCAGTTTTTAATAACTGGATTTAGTATTACATATTCCTGTGCTTGTTCAAGCAAATAATAAACGTCCTTTAGGTTCAGGAATTTCTCGGCCTAATTCCTGTGCTGTTTCAATCCATTGTTGAATAATGATTTCAGCATTTTGCACAGCTTCTTGATAAGTTTCTCCATCAGCCATACATCCTGCAAGTTCTGGAACTTCAACGATAAATAGTTGATCCTCATTACTCCAGTAAATAATCAGTTCATAACGAATTTTCATCTTGATATCCTAACTTATATTTTAAAATCAGACTACGAATTTGCTTAACTTGATAGACTTTGGCTTTTCCTTGTTTGGGTTGCAGATTTAAAATTTCTTCAACTCCTTCTTTGGTAAAAATATGATGACTTCCTCCTATTCGTTGATCAAATCCTAATTTTCTCAGTAGTTGACAAAGTTGCTCGAAGGGAATGTTAGCATCAGAATTACCTAAAAGAATTTTAATCAATAATTTATCCTGTTTACTCATACATCCGATAAATATAAGTAGGGAGGCACAATTATTTGTAGGATTGGTTAGCGGTAGCGTAACATAATCGGGCGTTGGGTTTCATGCTTCAACCCAACCTACGTTCTGGAAAAAAACTTAATTGAAGCTCATTTACCTAGATAAAAATAAGCTATTATTCCTGTTTTTTATCGGTGCTGGGTGGATGCCAACCTCCCCGGATCCATAATCGACGAACTTTAACGATAAAACCTTCATTATGATTGTCATCATTTAAGTCCAAACGTTCAATAGTTGCCCTAGCGATGGGAGTAAGTCCCACTATTTTTAAAGCATCTGGTGTCCAGATAAAATATTCTTGCCAATGCTGTTGGCGCGGATTGAATATTTCTACTTCTTGTTCTGTTTTCGGATCAATTGCCTTGATAAAATTGTAGCGATATCTGTTACATCTTTGGCAAGCTAAAGCTAAGTTTGCCAATTCATCTTTGCCTCCTAAAGATTTGGGCTGAATGTGATCTACTTCAAATAATGCGGCACTAATTTCTTCTGAAGAATGACAGTATTCACACAGATAGTTGGCTCTTGCTCGGACTTGTAATCGAGTGGTGATACTAATCATTTAGATTCAGCAACTATTCTCGCATTTAAGAGCGTGAAAATCTCGTTTAACTCTAAAATACCGGCTAATTCTGCGGTTTCTTGAGAATTAAGTTGGGAATTTTTTTCTAGTTCCCGTAGTTCCTCTAATCGACACTGCAATTCCTCAGTGAATTTAAAGAGATAATTTTCCCTTACTGGCGATAGCTTAATTCCTTTTTCAATCCAAGAAGAGGGCTTGACCATCAGTTGAGTTAACATCACTTTCTCCCTAACTTTAATCCCTAACCTAATCCTAACACGATTATTTATCCTCGATCGGGTGAGCAATGCCCACCCGAAAAACTATGCTTCTGTTGCAGAATTAGAGCGATCGAATTTACTAACTAACTGAGGATTTTCTGACCAAGCATCGATAACACTCATATTGCCATTGAGAAAATTCTGTTTAATAGCGCGGCGTTGAATTTTGCCGCTGGCAGTTTTGAGAATTGTTCCCGATTTAGCCAGAACAATCGCATGGGTCATAATTTCGTGTTCTTCGGCGATTTCCTGACGAATATCGGCGATTAATTTAGCCGTATCTAATTCGCCGCTGCGACGTTCCAATTCCTGGACAATAACTAACTGTTCTTCCCCATTATCTTCAATAGAAAAAGCCGCACCATAATCGGGACGAAAAACCTCATTAAGATGCTGTACTGACCATTCTAAATCCTGGGGATAATGATTACTGCCACGGACAATAATTAAATCCTTAATCCGTCCCGTGATATACAATTCCCCATCGAGAAGAAAACCTAAATCTCCGGTGCGTAAAAACGGTCCTTCTCCTGTATCAGCAAGATAAGCTTGAAAAGTTTCTTTGGTTGCGTCTTCCCGTTGCCAATATCCAGCGGCCATACTGGGGTCACTGGCCCAAATTTCGCCCACTTCATCGGCTGCACAAAGGGTGAAAGTATCGGGATTAACCATAGCTATACGGGTATCACAGACGCGACGACCACAACTGGGGACGGATCTAACTCCCGTGGTTCGATCGGAGCCTACAGGGACGATTTTACCGCGTTCGTAGGCGGTTGCATCCAAAGCGGTGATAATTGGGGTGGTTCCCTTGGGTTTATTGGAAATCAACAGGGTATATTCAGCTAATCCGTAGGCAGGGGCGAAAGTTTGCCAAGAAAAGCCGTAATCTGCAAAAGTATCGACAAATTTGGCCATGACCTTCGGATTAATCGGTTCGGCGGCATTTCCTGCGGCCTGCCAACTGCTCAGGTCTAATTCCGCTAAATCGGCAGCTTTAATCCTGCGAGTACAAAGATCATAGGCGAAGTTGGGGGCCTGACTATGAGTAACTTTGTACTTAGTAATATTTTTTAACCACTGCATCGGACGCTTAATAAAAGCAAAGGGAGACATGAGATAGCAGGGTGTACCGTTGTAGAGGGGGACGGTGATACCTTCGACTAACCCGTAATCGTGGAAATAGGGCATCCAAGTTAGGGTAACGCTATCCGGTTCGTAACCACAAGCTTTTTGCAAGTAACCGCAATGGTGCATCAGGTTAAAATGACTTAACATCACTCCTTTGGGGATATTAGTCGAACCGGAGGTATATTGCAGATAAGCAAGCGCCGATTTATCCACCTGGGGATCTTGCCATTGGTCCGCCAGGGAAATATCAATACTTTCGGTAGTAATCCATTTCATTTGGTCGAATTCTGGAAATTCTTCCTTAACACCTTCAATAAGAGTCAGAATACTTTCGGTAACTAGGGCAAAGGTGGCATTAGCATCCTTGACAATTGCTCGTAAACGGGGCAAAGTGCGCTTAAGTCGTCCCGATTCCGGTGGGGGGACGGGAATGGCAATCACTGCCGCGTAGAGACAACCACAAAAAGCGGCCACTACTTCTAAACTTTGAGGATAGAGTAACAGGGCCCGTTCTCCCAGCGCCTGGTATTTTTGCAAATAGGCGGCGATTGCTCTTGCTTGGCGATCGAGTTCACTGTAGGTTAAAGGTGGGGTTTCTTTTTTACCATCAATAAGAAAAGTGTAGGCATGGCCATCCGGTTGTGCCGTGGCGCGGTAACGTAAGAGTTCTACTAGGGTGGCAGGTTGAATTAAGGTTTCAGTCATCGTTGTTATCGGGCTTATTGGCGCTATTGTATAGAAGTTTTAACATATTTGCCGATGGCGCTAGGATAAAGTGCCGAAGGCGATCGGTCAAGGTATAGGATTAAGTTATTGGTTAAAATCCCGCCCGCCTTATCTGTGCAATTGTGGTAAAAAGCTATAATTAATCAATCCTAAAATACCTGGAAAAAGTCATGACAGCCCTAGACATTATCCCAGATGTCACCTATCCCCCCACAGATTTATGGAGTGATGAACCACCCTTGGAAAGTGATCTACACCTGCAACAGATCATCATTCTCCTTAGTTGTCTAGAATTATTATGGCGCGAGAGGAGTGATTACTACGCTTCGGGAAATCTAACCATCTACTACAACGCGGAACAACTAAAAAAACGTGATTTCTGTGGTCCTGATTTTTTTGTGGTTTTAGATACCGAAAAACGCCCCCGCAAAAGTTGGGTGGTTTGGGGAGAACAGGGTAAATATCCAGATGTAATTGTCGAAATTCTCTCCGATTCTACGGCCAATATTGACCGCAATAACAAGAAAACTCTCTATCAGAATACCTTTCGCACTCCTAATTATTTTTGGTTCGATCCTAATACTTTAGAATTGCAAGGATTTAGACTAATTGGGGGACAATATCAAGCCATTTCTCCCAATGACCGGGGTTATCTGTGGAGTGAACAGTTAGGATTATATTTAGGGATATTTGACCGTAAACTGCGTTATTTTACCGCCGATGGTCAATTAGTCCCCACTCCTCAAGAAGCGGAATTAGAGCAACGACAGGCAAAAGAACAGGCTCTTTTAGAAAAAGAACAGGCTCTTTTTGAAAAAGAAAGGGAACGACAAGCCAAGGAAAAATTGGCACAAAAATTGCGAGAATTAGGCATCGATCCCGATACAATTTAACTGAAGTGGCAAAAGTCCTAAATAGTTAGGTGTTAAAATCAGACACCCCCCTTATTAAGCTATCCATTAGTCACATCTTTCTTAACATAAAATTTGACAAAAAGAGAAAAGTGTGCCAGATGGCTCAAGGGGGTTCTATAGGGGGACTAATTTGATGAGATAGT
>SFCA01000054.1:0-5206 GCA_007095475.1 Microcystis aeruginosa Ma_QC_C_20070703_M131
CTGATAACTGATAACTGATAACTGATTAAGACTTCACTCCCAAGTTAAAGAAAATCGTTCCCCGACGCACAGAATTTTCGCTACCTTGGCTGCTAATAGTAAGAGAACGCAGATTATTAAATAAAGGCTTAATCGATAATTCTAACACCCGCACGATCGGGAATTTTGCCTCGATTACTGGTTGCAATTGTCGCCAATCGACGTAAAAATAACCATCATTTTCTGCGGGTAAAGCAGTAATTGCCTGTCGAAACTTACCACTGCTTAAAATGGGTTTTTTCTGTGCAGATAAAGCTAAACCCATCGCTTCCACAGAACTAGCGATAATTTCATAATTATCGACCCTAGTATGCACTCCCGTCACGAGCGTTTCTAGTTGCGCTTTTCCCCCCGGGACCGCCGTGGTTAACTTTGTCCAAGCTGTCACCGTTCGATCGAGTAAAGGCAGATTAACCACATTATAGCCGCGACTGCGGGCCAACTCATCCAAATGCTCGATCGCACTGTCCACCTCTACCCCCATCACCCGTTCCCCTACAAAAACACTATCGGGTTCCATCCCCTTTGAACTAGGCACGAGAGCGAGGCTATATTCGCCTCTAACCCAGCTAAAAACGTCTTCAGGCAAATTTAAACCTAAAGGCGACTGGAAGCGGTTTAAGACCTGTGTTATTAATTCCTGTAGGGGACTATCTGCTTCTAAACCCTCCTCTACCTGAGTCCAAAAACGATTTAAATCGCGACTAGCGGCGACTAAAAGGCTATTTTCGCCGATAAAAGATAATGCTCCCACGGGACTAGATAAAATTGGTGCTTGGTCATCCTGTCCTAAGACTCCAATTAAGGCCGAACGCGCGCCCTTTTCAAATCCTATAGTAATCATAGCAATTACCGTCGGTTGGATTGACCCAAGGAAACCCCACAAAAAGCCATGAGAAGCGATCGCCTATTCCGACGGATTGAGGTGTTGGCTATTGGGTTTCCCTTTCCCCTAAAATTGAGAGGTTTTCTTTAACCCATTGATTCGCTCAACCCAAGAAAAAGGACTAGACCGCGCCTAATAGCCGTAGGAGTTCCATAATCTTTTCATATAACCCACATTCCGCACCCTCAACTGTCACATTGAAAATTTTATCTAAATCGTCAAAACGATTGCCGGCTCTGAATTACAGGCTAATGTGTTTGCCCAGCAGATGCACAATTAGCCCTAATATAACGCCGCGTTTCCTTGCTGGCGGGACAGTTCGGCGGCTTGTCGGAAATCTCTGATCGCTTTTTCCCTTTCTTGTCGAGAGTAATAAAGAACCCCGCGATTGGCGTAAGCCTGGGCTTCTCGGGGATTAATGTTGATCGCCTGATTGAAATCGGACAGGGCGAGGTCTGGTTTTCCCTCTTCGTGGTAAAGAAACCCCCGATTGAGGTAAGCCTCGGCCAATCGGGGATTAATGTTAAGCGCCTGATTGTAATCGAACAGGGCGAGGTCGGGTTTTCCCTGTCCGTAGTAAAGAAACCCCCGATTGTTGTAAGCATTGGCGTATCGGGGATTAATGTTGAGCGCCTGATTGTAATCGGACAGGGCGAGGTCGGGTTTCCCCTGTTCGTCGTAAAGAATCCCCCGATTGTTGTAAGCCAGGGCGTATCGGGGATTAATGTTGATCGCCTGATTGAAATCGGACAGGGCGAGGTCGGGTTTCCCCTGTCCTTTGTAAAGATTCCCCCGATTGCTGTAAGCCAGAGCCAATCGGGGATTAATGTTGAGCGCCTGATTGTAATCGGACAGGGCGAGGTCGGGTTTTCCCTGTTCGTGGTAAAGAAACCCCCGATTGTTATAAGCCTCGGCGTATTGAGGATTAATCTCGATCGCTTTGGTGAATTCAGCGAGGGCGAGATCGTATTTTTCCTGTTGGATGTAGTCAATTCCCCGGTTAAAGTAGCCGATCGCGTCTTGATTGTTCCCTTGAGCGATCCGGGTTTCGGCTGGTTGTCGGCTCTCTAGCGCCATGAGGGGGCGAACAGTCGCGAGGGTGGAAAGGCTGATTAGGCTAACGGTGGTAAGAAGGGCAAAGGATTTCATGGCTAGTTCCTCACTGGGGATGATTTTAAATTCTACTTAGGGTTGGCTGAATATCGGTGTAAATCCTGCTAAAAAAGGTTTTTGGGCTAAAAAAGCCTAAAAATATTATCCAACAAGGTTTTTAGATTGATTCAGCAAGCCCTACTTAATTCATAGGCTGCTTTTTTGGGAATATACAGAATAGGCTTTTTTTGTCTAAAAAGCCCTAGGCTACTACTATCTAAAGTAATTAGAAAGTAGTAAGAGCGATCACTTTTTTTTAAATCCTACAGTAATCATAGCAATTATTGTCGGTCAAACTTATCTTTTCTCTTGGTGTAAATCGTCAATTAATTACCTTACTCCTCTTCTCTACTCATTAAAGTAGCGACTAAGAAATTCTTGGGGAGTAATGATGGTAATTCTTTGATTTTTAGCTAATTTAAGGATTTTACCCGGAACTCCTCCCCACAACAATCCTGAAATCCAAACATTGACATCTACAACAACTTTCGTGAGTTGGCGCGTCTAATTTGGCGAGCTTCTTTAATCATCTGGCTAATCTCAGCTAGAGTCGGTTGATTGGGGTCTGGTTCCATTGCTTCTAGTCGCTCAAAGAATTGCTCTAGATTAACTTTATCTTGATGAACTTTTTTGAGAATGATGGAGTCTTCCGTCAGGGAAATCATGTATTTATCTCCTGGGTTGAGGCGGGTTTGAACTTCAGGAGGAAGTTCGAGGTTTCCTTCTCGATTGATTTGTATGAGTAGCTCTTTGGTCATCGGCTTCAAAATCAACTTTATTAACTTTAGCTGTTAAACAGACTTTATAAATAATCTGATCAAGTTAATTATATATATTTTAGCGAATTTTTCAAGCTAGGGCTTGCTACCTTGGAATCTAATCTGGGAATTGATGACCCTCAGCGATTCGCGTCTGGAGAGGTAATGTTTCTCCCTCTACATTTATACTACCCCAGGAGAGTCCTTCCACAGAATCAATACCACTGGCTACTTGATAACCACCCCCTGAACGCTTAAGATGAGATTATGAGTGATTCGGAGAAAAAAATATGTCAGGATACTACGATGACTGTTTTGACCACATTACTGATCCTGTTCAACGGAATTCTGTTCGCCAGCAATGGTTACAGATGGTTGACGGAGGTTTATCTATTGCCGATGTTAGGATGCTACTAGATAAGTACCCAGATTTTCGGTTTGTGATTGGTCGGTGGATTTCCACGAAGCCTGAAAGTCTCGGTTTTGGTGATAATACAATAGACAGGTTAAAAGAGTTTGTTGCTACTTTGCCTGAGTTTAAAGATGTATTTGATAAGTATGTTTCTCAACTTGTTTCATCAGATCAGTATCGACAGGGGGAACTTAAAAAACTTGCAACTATATTTCCTCAGTTTAAACAAGTGGCTGAACAGCGTATAAAAGAGAATGAAGAAGAAAGAAGAAAAGCAAATGAAAAACGTAGAAAAGATGACGAACTAAGAATAATAGAACTGATGAGCGAACAAAACAAAAGAGAAGAAGCAGGACGATGGTATACTGATACACCATACTAGCCGTAGTGGACTGTTTCAGCTAATTTGGTGTATTAGAAAAATGCTATAAATTCTATAATCTAAGACTTTAAGCCGAAATCTATTGCCCTATTTTAGCTGAAACAGTCCACGACACGCTAACTCAAGCAAATCTCGATTATCTACAAGAATCAGTTGATATTGCGATTCTCAAGATTAAGGAGGAAACCGAGCAAAAAGTAATGAGAGGGTTGTTTTAAGTTTGTATCTGTGCTACTTTTAAAAGTGGTTTTATCATATTTTTTCTGGTTTATTTAGCTTAACTTTTCAAGGGAAAACACCTAGAATATACCATATTTTTCTGGCACTAATTTGTAAAGTAGAGTTGATGCTTAATACTTCTACTGTTACTCTACCTATTGGCGTTTTTCCTGCGATTTCAAAAGTTTTATTATCGACAAGAAAATGTTCTTCCCATTTGTCTATACGAGGATTAAATAAGCGAAATACTTTTTCTGTCACTGGATCAATTCCCTCAATACGAGCTAATTTATGAAGATTGCAAATACGACATGATAGAGCTAAATTTTCTGGTTTATCTTCCCCTTTTTTAGAGAGGGGAACAATGTGATCTACTTCAAAAGCAAGATTAAAAATAATCTCTGGTGCATGACAATATTCACATCTATGTTTTGCCCTTTTCGCAACGAGAGTATATTGGGGATGGGTCATTTCAGTTATCAGTCATAAGTTGTCAGTAATTACTACCTGAAGTCGATAGCTTTAAATCAGTTGAAATCAGAAAAATTTTAATTTTTGTTCCCTTGAAAAGAGATGCTTGTTACCTTTTGCTCTTGATTATAAATTAATCATTATCTTGAATCTGTTTGATGATTCTTTTCCCTCTTTGAATACTTGCTTGTAATTCTTCCTCAATTAAAGCTGTTAATTCTTGCTGTTTTATCGCAGAAAAATCAGTCTCAGAAGCTAGAGATTGATGAAATTCTTCCATCAGTTCTTGTAAACGTTCTTGTTGCTGTTTGCTGAATAAATTATCAGGACGGAAACGCTGTAAAATCACTAATGTCTCACCCATATTTTCACCTTCAGCAATTAAACTTGTTTCCATAAGATCCAGTGCTTGACCTGGAGTCAAACCACTTGTTTCTTGATTGCCACAAATTGCTTTATATGTCAAGGTTTTTCCTGCAAATTCTGGAACAATTGTGATAGTAGTCATGGTTTAAACAGTAAAGCGAATTTTGCAAGCTCATCCAAAATAATTTGGCTTTTCCATACTTGTTATGCACTTTAACATACTAACCGTAGGTTGACTTGAGCAATAATAACTCTTGTCTGTCAAATATTAGCGACGCTTGAGGGAAACCCAACCACACCAATGTCGTCAAGAATGTTGGGTTTCGCTCAAACCATTGAATCGAGCAGTTTTCTCCTAAGTATTAAATCGCTCAACCAAACCTACAAGCTTCTATCTGATAACTGATAACTGATAACTGATAACTGATTAAGACTTCACTCCCAAGTTAAAGAAAATCGTTCCCCGACGCACAGAATTTTCGCTACCTTGGCTGCTAATAGTAAGAGAACGCAGATTATTA
>SFCA01000055.1:0-12908 GCA_007095475.1 Microcystis aeruginosa Ma_QC_C_20070703_M131
GGAATCGGAGACGGCGTTTTGGTCTGAGATTTAATTTAATCGCTGGCATTTACAACTATGAACTTGCTTTAGGCTATCATCAAGTAGCTGAATAGGACTTTTGCAGGAGGTCTATTTTTCAATTGTCGAAAAGTTTTCCTAAAGAAGAAAAATATGCTCTAACTGACCAAATTCGACGGTCTTCTCGTTCTGTTGGTGCTAATCTAACGGAGGCATGGCGTAAACGTAGATACCAAGCCGCATTTGACAAACATGGTTAGATTTTGCCGTACAGTGCGGATATATGGACGCACAAAGAGGAGAAGAATTATCAAGTGTGTACGAGGAAATTTTGGCTATTTTAGGGCAAATAATTAATAATCCTCAGCCATGGCTCTTAAAGCGTTAATATACAGTTTTAATCCCCTCTCCCATCTCCCCCGCTCCCCACTCTCCTATGCTTTTTAAACAGGATTTAGTATGACTAGGGACCTCTGTAGAATTTTATTGATAGAGGACGAACCGACGACTGTTAAATTAATCCAGAGATTGCTGTTAAAGGCCCCCCAATGTTCCCTGGCCGAGGGGTTGACTTTTACCCTCACCCAAGCTCAGGATCTACAGGAAACTGGCGAAAAACTAGCAGGGGAGAAATTTGATCTCATCCTCTTAAGCTTGGAAATCTCTGTTCCCCCCGGTTTAAATATCCTAGTCAAAACCAGAGAATTAGCCGCTGCTATACCGATAGTGGTTCAAACTACTAGCAATGATGAGAAATTAGTCGTTAAAGCCTTTCAACTGGGTGCTGATGGTTATATTCAGTTAAATAATATCGATAGTAGTCTTTTAGTCTATCAAATTCGTGTGGCGATCGAGCGTCAGCAATATATCCTCAATCTTAAACATCAACAACAGGAACAAGAATTTCGCGAACTGGAACAGTTAATCAAGGGAGGACAAACTAGCATCACGGCGAAAATGTTCGGTTCTGAGGCAATAAGGCAAAGTATTCCCGATATTTTCCAAGAATTAGTCCAAAATTACGGAGAGTTGTTAGATTTAGCTTTAGAAGAACAAGCATACAAAGTGGAACATAATCTATCGGAACGACTGCGAAGCTTGGCCGATAAGTTAGGATTCTTAAAAGCTAGTCCTCGCGATGTGGTGGATATTCATACCACTACCCTACGCCAAAAAAATCAGGATGTCACCCTGGCCAAAGCGCAGGCCTACGTTAGCGAAGGTCGTCTCATGGTCTTGGAATTGATGGGTTATCTCGTCTCTTTCTATCGTAAATACTATATCGGTCTCAGCAACATTAAACTGTTCAACAACACGCAATCATGAGTCAATATCTTCTCAAACTCTACATTATGGGTGATTCAAGTAAATCCCAGAGGGCGATCGCCAATATTTTTCGTATCTGTCGCGAGGAGTTATCTGATCTTTATACGGTAGAAATAATTGATGTTCTCGAACAGCCGCAATTAGCGGAACAGGATAAAATTCTCGTAACTCCTACTTTAGTCAAACAACTTCCCCCACCCCTACAAAGAATTATCGGTGATATGTCCAATACCCAAAAGGTTCTCCTCGGTTTGGATGTTATTCCCAAAGACTCCCATCTCAATTAGGATTCACCTAAAAATTCTTGCGGTTAGGTTTTTCCTCGCTAATAAGCTCTAATCTTGATTTTATTTATTTGATCGCTGCACCGATGTGTTTTAAAATCTGCAAAACCCTATATAGTTCTTCTCTGGAAATAAAGGGAGCAAATATCCTAGATAGGGCATAATGATGGACATTAGCTCTCAATTTGACCAATAAAATATCATCTCCATTGGTGACGAGGGCAAAGCTAGGTTTTTCCGGCTGGGGATTAGCCATCAAATAGGCTAAGGTTTGCGGTAAGGCAGTCCAAACCGATAGGGCAGTTTTTTTTGATTCTACAATTACCACCCAAAACTGATTTAACCAGACTAAAACATCGATTCTACCCGATAGTATTTCTTCCCCATCATGGACAGTTAAGCTTACCGATTCCTCTGCGGGTACGCAAAAGGGCGGATCGTAAAAACCCGCAATCGCTAGTAGGGGAGAAACTAACAATAAGGTCACGGTTCCTTCTAATAACTGTCCCGCCGATCTTTGGTATAAATACCTTTGTCTTAGTTCATCCAAACTCTTTTTTTCATGGCTAGATAGAGACAGTAAATCACTTTGCCATTCGGGGAAAAATGCTCCATCTTCTGTTAAAGAAAGATTAAATCTTGTCTCAGCTAGGGCAATAGTCGTGATAGCATCAGTAATAGCACTCGACATAAAAATTAGCTCACCAATCTAAACAAAATTTCTCGATGAATTAAAGCTCGATCGATTAAAAAATGTTTGCGATCGCTGGTTAATCCCTCTCCATTGGCATAAAAATTAATCCAAGTGTTACTAATATCATTAACTGCCTCTGGTAACTGATCTAATTCCCAACCCGGCATCGGGACTTCGGCAATTAATCGCGACACTTTCGGATCATAACTAAGGGCAAAACAACGACAATCTTCTGCCGCGGCCATAATCAAACTATGAAAGCGCATTCCGATCACCATTTCTACCCCACGAAATACGCCTTTTAACTGTCTCGGATCCTCTAAACTAATGATTTGATAATTTTCCCTTAATTGACGGGCTACAGCTTCACAGAGGGGCAAATCCCGCGACTTTTGAAAAGGGACTAAGAGAATAAACGCCCCCGTACTGATTTGTAAATCAATTAAAGCTTGGGTTAATTTATCTAATTTTGCCGGGGTTAATAGGGGATGGGGACGTAAATTGACGGCGATTCTTGGGGCGGGTAAATCCGATAATCCCTTGACTGATTGAGCTTCTAAAGCCCATACTGGATCGGGGGCAACAATGGGACTAATACCCCAATCAGCGACTAAATGAGCCGATATATCATCGCGCACAGTAACTAAACTACATTGTTTTAAGACTTTTTTGGTTAACCAACGAGTAAAAGGTCGATTTAATGGTCCAATTCCCTGGCCCCAAGCAATAGTTTTTAAGCCCAATAATTGAGCAAGAGCCATTAACCCACCGTAATACATTGGACTGGCAAAACTGGTGACATCCTGCATTAAACTGCCACCACCCCAGATAAATACATCCGCTTTTTTAAGAGCTTGAAAAACTTGCCACCAATCCCGACTAGGACAAGTTTCCACTCCATAACGTTGACTGGTTTCTCTGGGATTATTTGACAAAACAATAGGTTTAATTTCTGACGGCAACATCTGTAATAGAGACACTAATAATGCCTCATCTCCTCCGTTTCCTCTCCCATAATATCCACAAATTACTGCACGCATATATCAGTTATCAGTTTTAGTCGTCCATTTGCCAGGGTTCGGTGATGTTTTTTTCATCGAGGATATTTTTGGCTCTTAAAATCAAGACCAATTCACCTAGGATGGCGACATCGGGGGAACTATCAAACCATTGTAAAAAGACAGAATTATCCCTCTCCACTAGATAATAATTGTTCACGTCCCATTCGGCAAAAACTCGATCGATCACTAATAACACTTCCTCGGATCTGGTGGCAATCGATCGAGGTAATTGATCACTAGGCCATAAAATAGCTACAGGATCGATCGCCTTGAGAATTGCTTGCCAACCAGGGAGAGGCACAATCGTTTGTTTATCCCCCACCGTTACCAGTCGAAAAGGTTCCTCGACGCTCAAACTTTCTGTGTGTTTTATATCAGTTACCGTCACCGGAAATCTTCCTACTAAAGGGATAATTCTGGCTAATTCGTCCTCATCCTGTAAACGATGGACGGGTAGCAACGGTGCGCTACGGGAGGGAGTAACGGTAAAATCTTGTAGTAAAGACTCGATCGCCTGTCTGGCCGAGTCAGAATGGGCAAATTTCAAACCTTTAGCGATTAATTTCGCTCTTTCGGCTAAATCCCGCTTTTGTTTGCCCCGTTTCCAACACTGATAAGCGATCGCATCTCCAGGATGACGGGTAAATTCACTGGGAATCTGGGATAAACGGGAAAAATCTTGGATAGCTTTGGCGATATCGTGTGCTTCAGCCACCTCAATCCTTTTTTCTGCCGCTAATTTCGCTGCCCCCAATCTTTGTTCTTGGTTGAGAATCCGTAATTCGTATAGCACATCACTGCGCGGCCCGATGTAGTAACTTAATAAATCTTCATCTGCTCCCGATTTGATTAAACTCTCAAAAACTTGGGCAGCGACAATAATTAAATTTTGTTGGGCATTTTGAAACCCGGTTTGTTCAAAGATTAACTGGGAATCGTAGCCAGCTTTTTGCAGTTTTTGACATTTTTGCCCCCAATTCACCCAATTTCCTTCCTTATGAAGCAGCGAGCGCATTAATTCGGTCGCTTCCGTTTCGCTGATTCGATCATCTGTACTGCGAGGCTGTTCTGTCATAGACAACTTGATCAAGCTACAATAACTAAAATTTATCTAATCCCTCAAAAATCTTCAATAGCAATTAAGGTTAACAGGATAGACTAGATAGTAACAGGATAGCTGACAATCACCCCCTTCGTACCTGTTAGGGCAAGTTTATCTTCAATGTCTAGATTAAGAGTTAATGGAAGCATTCCCCCCTCGTCCACAACTAACCCCAGTCAAAGGACGATGAAAACCAAGCGTCACCCCAAAGATAGCGCCTTGGGTTTAGTCTCTACCCTCAGCTTTCCGGCGATCGTCGGGACGGCGGATATGATGCTAAAATCAGCAGAAGTTACCCTCGTGGGTTACGAAAAAATTGGCGGTGGTCACTGTACGGCGATCGTGCGTGGTAATATTGCCGATGTGCGGTTAGCAGTGGAAGAAGGGGCAAAAACCGCCGCACAGTTCGGACAATTGGTATCTAAATCGGTTATTCCCCGACCGATGCCCAATTTAGAGGTAATTTTCCCAATTGGTAGCCGTTTAGCCGAAATTGCCCAAAGTCAACGGGGTTTCAGCAAACTGAGCAATATGTCGATCGGTCTCTTGGAAACCAGGGGTTTTCCCGCTATGGTGGGGGCAGCCGATGCCATGTTAAAATCGGCCGATGTGCAGTTAGCTTCCTACGAAACAATTGGGGATGGTTTGTGTACGGCAATTATCCGGGGTTCCGTCGCTAATGTGGCCGTGGCCATTGATGCGGGAATGCGGGAAGCGGAGAAAATCGGTGAACTGCACGCGGTGATGATTATTCCCCGTTTATTGGAAGATTTAGAACATACTCTACCGGTGGCCAGCTACTGGTTAGAAACTCCCGAACCTTTACCGATGTTGTTACCCAATACTGTCCGGGAAAAACAACGGGAATTAGTCGCTTTACCGGAATTGGAAAAAACCAAAATACCAATTCGTCGCCAAGAAATGCAGGAAAAAGTGTTAGAAGAAGTGATTCCCGTGGAAGTTATCACCGATGAGGACAATTATTAATTTTTATTTTCAGCTTTGCTCCTGTGCTGCTAAAAGTATAGGGGCAAAAGGTTGAATTAGGATTTGCGGCAAAAAGTTTGTTACTGGGTGTGGGGTGGATACTTGTATCGGGTATGAATGATAATTTCACGGTAAAAAATCTGTGCAGAAGCCCCCGACAATTAAACGAATCAAATAATTATAAATTTTTGTCAAGAGGTGCGGTCAGATCAAATAATCGTCGCCAGAATTAGCCTAATTGTCAGGAATTTAGTTAAGCAAGGTTTTTGGCAATATACTAATCTGGCTAACAGGCTTTTGGACGTGATATAGAGAAAAGTTCTGGCGATTGCGCCTAAATAGAGTGATATGCCGAAAGTTGACCCATATCGTTACTGTAGAGAGTGTTATACAGAAAGTTGACCTATAATATGTAGTTAGAACCTCTTAAATAGTGGGTCTGCAAGCTCAATGAAAAAAGAACGAAAATTTTCCGACTACAAATCCGAAGCTGAGGCGTGGATCACACTCGCCACAGGTGAGTATTACCCAGATATTCTCCCTGACGCTTGCCGATTATATGAGCCAGTTCTAGTCGAGTTTGGGCTATTGCTAAAGGCATCACATTCTTCCACTAACTTTTTCACCTCTATTATGGACACGAGGAATCAGTGGATGCGTACGCAGCTTTGCCGTGTATTTAAGAAGTACGTTAGCCCACAAACACCAGTTGAAATGTTAAAAAGAAAAACAGACGCAGATAAAATATGCGCTGAGTTTGGTGATGCTTTCAGGAATATTGTCGAAGTCCAACAAAAATTTGACAGTCGCCCCATGCCCGACGAAGCTTTATGCGCAGTGCTTTGGGAATACAAGGACCGCGGTAAAAAAGGCTATGACTTAACTGAAAGGTTATTCGATGTTCTGCGCAGCCAGCATATCGGGTTTGTTGTTACAGGCCCTCAAAGAGCAGGTAAAGATGTGCTGCTAGGAAATGTTTTTAAGGATTATCCGAAGCCAGATCGTCCAGTGGACTTCGTTATCTATGAAGGCAAGAAAGTGCTTGCTATTGGTTTGGCTCGCTACGACTCAGATCGCGGCGGTGCACAGGAGGACGATCGCACAGGTCAATATCGTGAAGTTGCCCAAGAGATTCTTGACTATGCAGACAGTCATGGATTGCCACATATCAAAGTGGTCTATGTAAATGACGGCCCAGGCCTCTTACTTGGTTCTATGTGGAATGATTACGCTTACATCGAAGATCAATGGCCAGACCGCGTAAAGGTTGTCACGCTGCGCATGGTTCCAGATCGCATCACATCTGAATGGTTGAGGTCTTAAGTATGGCGGTTCCAATTCCAGGCATGGGAAATCGTACAAAAGGGGAAAGGGTGTCGCCTGTGGACACTAATGGTTTTCGCCTAGAGTACCCCGGAAAAAAGGCACAAGAAGATATTCTTGCGCTTCCCGCAGGACACTACTCGCCAAATTCGGCATATTCAGGCGGCGATAATAGGCTTTACCACGCGGACAACTTGGCTGTACTTGCGGCTTTAGCGAAGGATGAAGCCGTAAGCGGAAAAGTGAAACTTGTTTACATCGATCCTCCATTTGCAACTGCATCATCCTTTGAGTCAAGAAAACAAAACCATGCTTATGACGATCATCTTGTTGGACCTGATTTTGTTGAAACGTTACGCGAACGCCTAATTTTAATTCACCGTTTGTTGGCCGATGATGGTTCTCTATACCTTCACCTTGATGAAAGAATGATTTTTCATTTTCGCGTCGTCTTAGATGAAATTTTCGGAGAGAAAAATTTCCGAAATTGCATAACGCGCAAGAAGTGCAATCCTAAGAACTACACGAGAAAGACATACGGAAATGTAGCCGACTACATTCTTTTCTACACAAAGAGCGATAACTATGTATGGAACCGACCAATTGAACCATGGGATGAAGTTAAATCAGTAAAGGAGTATCCATGCCTTGATCCCGATGGGCGCAGATACAAAAAAGTACCCGTCCATGCTCCCGGTGTCCGTAACGGGGAAACAGGTGGGGAGTGGAAAGGCAAGCTGCCGCCACCCGGAAAGCATTGGCAATATAAACCGTCAACCCTAGATGAGATGGATGCCCGTGGAGAGATTTATTGGTCGCCAACGGGAAATCCGCGCCGAAAAATCTATCTTGAAAATAGCGCTGGAATTCCAGTGCAAGACATTTGGATGGACTTTCGTGACGCGCATAATCAAAACATTCATATAACCGGCTATCCAACGGAAAAGAATCCTGCACTTCTTTCTAGAATTATTGAAGCATCATCAAATCCCGGTGATCTTGTCCTAGATTGCTATGCAGGGTCTGGAACCACATTAGTGGTGGCATCAGAGCTTGGGCGAAAATGGATTGGTGTTGATCGTAGCCAGGAGGCTATTACAACAATATTGCATAGGATGGCTAATGGCTCGGATCGTATGGGTGATTTTGTCAATGAGAAATCCAAAACAGCTTCATTGCCATTATTCAGTATTGCCGACTTCACACTGTTTGAAGAGGCTGCGGAAGAAAACATTCAGCCTAAAGATGCTGACATTACATCGCCAAACGGGGTTCTAACAATTCGTTCCAGCGGACGCGCTAAAGCGCGCCGCTGAACTTATCCGTTATGCTGAACCAATAAGCTGTAGTGCGATGCCGAAGGCACTGCGTAGCAGTACGCAATCTTGTAGGGTGCGTTCCCTAAGGTGGCTCCTACTGCTCCACTAATAGATTTTTGGGGAACGCACCATGCACATTGATTGAAACTGTGGGTTAAAGTGCGATGCCGAAGGCACTGGGTAGCACCCCTAGATGGGGTTGGAGGGCTTGCTTTAGGGCGCTATACTGGGTTATAGGGGTTTTCAAGATTAGTGCTATTTCTCATCAAATCCTATGCTAGACTGGTGGCAGATTAGTTATCAACTACTACAAAAAGTTGAATTGGTAAAATACATGAGTACATCAGCAAAATCACTAGAAGAACTGGTGAGACAATTATCGCCCCAGTTAAAGGTTGAAGTACAAACGTTTGTAGAGTCACTTTTAAGTAAATCTAACCAACCTATAAAACGTAAACTCCGTCAAGACTGGGCAGGGATGCTTAAAACCGATTACACATCAATTGAGTTACAGCATCTTGCAGTTGAATGGAGAAATGGCTATAGCGTTTCCTAAGCTAGTGAGGTACACCTATTTTTCTTCCCCTTTGCCTTTTGCCTCTTGCCTTTTGCCTAAAACCCATAACTTTTGTACCTCAGCAGACTGAAAAACGCTATAGTGTTTCTTCTGGATACGAATATTTGGCTAGAACGCTTATAACGGTTCGCAGTCGTATGAGGTACATTATCACGGACTACAAACCAGTCTAAGCAAGGCTTTGCCTGTATCTCACTCAATTGCGTATCGCTATATTAGGACAAGGACAGGCGGAGGTTGTTGCGGAGCTACTTGATACGCTCTCGCCCTCTGATATGTGTATGACTGATTTTACTTGACATTCTATCGGGGTGATCTGTAATCGGCTGAATCAAAGAGACGTTTTTATCAAATTTGTGGATGACGTTTTGATTGATGCTGGTGTTGTACTGGTCAGTGTTCCTGCTAACCAAATGAAGAGAGTCGTAGAAATAATAGATCTCTTTCGCTTAGATTTTGATCATGCTTACCAATAAATATGTTGCTGCCGAGCTTGAAAAAGCTACTATTGTGAGTTTTGATCAAGATTTTGACAAGACAGAACAAAGACGTTTGACTCCTATGCAAGTGCTTAAAATTAGAAATTAATTGCTTGCTCCCGTCAGTGCGATGCCGAACGCAATTTTGTAGGGTGCGTTCCCTAAAGTGGTTCCTACTGCTCCAGCGATCGATTTTGGGGAACGCACCATGTACATTGATTGAAACTGTGGGTTTAAGTGCGATGTGGAAGGCACTGGGTAGCAGTACGCTGACGAGGGTACGCTAATCAAATGTAATGCGCCATATTTTCATTGGTGAGGCCAGCAGAGTTGGGGGTGATATGATGAGAAAAGAGCGGCCACTCAACACCATTTGGAGCTAATCAAAACTATGTCACTGTATCCTGATAAGGAACCCGCAATTACTCGAACAGAGCGTGGTTTAACAATTTCTGGCACAAGAATAACCTTGTATCAAATAATGGACTATATTCACGCCAATTACCCTCGTCATTTAATCCGCCATCAATTCTATCTAACTGATGAGCAGTTTGATGCAGCTATCTCTTATATTGACGCTCACTACAAAGAAGTAGAGTCAGAGTATCAAATAGTTGTGCAGCAAGCAGCAGAAATTCGAGATTATTGGAATGAGCGTAACCAAGAACGTATTGCTAATATTTCTAAGTTGCCGCCCAAGCCTGAATATACTTCTGCTTGGCAAAAATTGCAAGCGCGTAAAGCCAAACGAGCAGCAATAAGCCAGTGATTTTTCTAATCGATCACAATATTGAAGGGCAATCGCTCATACTTTTTGGCAGTATTACTTCTGAAGGGTGGCTTGAAACATTACCAATTCGTTTTATTTCATTTGATGAAGTTGAATTACCAATTACCAGCAGTGATAGAGTGGTTTGGCACTTTGCTCAAGAGAATCAAATGATTTTACTAACCGCCAACCGTAGTTTGAAGTTAGTTTAAAATATGGAAGTCTATTTTTCAACTTAGGAATTCTGCAGCAAGGAAAACCACCTATTGGATTATTAAACCTGAACTTCACCCATACATTCAAACTATCAAACCTCGAAACCTTTGTGAAATGGGAAGTTTGGCCTTTAGGTCTTCTCGGTGTGGTCAGGGAAACTGTCATATTTCTTTATTGTCTAAATTCCCTGTCGGCGGCGCTCGATCGGTTAGAATGGTAAGGCGATCAACGATAACAATTATGACTTTACTAGCGAAATCTTTAGAGGAACTCACTGACTGGGTAAAAGACCAGGGACAACCCGCTTATCGGGGTAAACAATTACACCAATGGCTATATGAAAAAGGGGTGCATTCTTTGGCGGATATTTCCGTATTCCCCCAAGAATGGCGCAGCAAGCTGGCGGATTATCCTATCGGTCGTTCCCTTATACATTATCGCAGTGTAGCACCCGATCGCACTCGTAAATATCTGCTAAAACTGGCCGATGGTTTAATTATCGAAGCGGTAGGAATTCCTAGTGAAAAAAGATTGACAGTCTGTGTTTCTTCCCAAGTGGGTTGTCCGATGGCCTGTGATTTTTGTGCCACGGGAAAAGGGGGTTTTACTCGTAATTTAAAAGCGTATGAAATCGTTGACCAAGTATTAACAGTACAGGAGGATTTTCAGCAACGGGTGAGTCATGTGGTGTTTATGGGGATGGGGGAACCTTTATTAAATATCCCCGAAGTGGTGACGGCGATTCATTGTCTTAATAAAGATGTGGGTATCGGTCAGCGTTGTTTAACGATTTCTACCGTGGGATTGCCCCATAAAATCAAGCAACTAGCGGCACATAATTTGCAAATAACTTTTGCTGTTAGTCTCCATGCTTCTAATCAACAAGTTCGAGCTAAATTAATCCCCAGTGCCGACCATTATCCCCTAACTAATCTGATCCAAGACTGTCAGGAATACGTTCAAATCACGGGACGAAGGGTGACATTTGAATACATTCTTTTAGCGGGAGTTAATGATTTACCCGAACACGCAGGGGAATTAGCCAAACTGGTGAAAGGTTTTCAATCCCACGTCAATCTCATCCCCTATAATCCTATTCAAGAGGTAGATTATCAACGGCCTGATCAAAAGAGAATCAGGGCTTTTAAAACTATTTTAGAACAGGAAAAAGTCGCCGTTACTGTCCGTTATTCCAGAGGTTTAGCGGCCGATGCGGCCTGTGGACAATTGCGAGCGAGCGTCATGGTCAAATAAACTTGATTTGTTCACTACTCTATCATCAGTTTTCTCTGTTATAATTAGAGTAACAGAGGAGTGTTGGCTGTGTTGTTTGTTAATAATTGTAAAATTTAATCAAGATCGGTATGGTTATCGGGCAACACCTCAACGGTGGGGGCAAGTAACTGTTAAGTGTGCTTCTTTAACTAGCGGTTTTGGTTATACTGCCACGGAATTTTTTCAGAGAAGTAGATTTTAGTACTTGTCAACCGCAGTAACTCGACTGTTGGTAATTTTTTCGAGTTCGGGGGTAAGGATCATGAAAAGTAAAATATTAGCTATTGCAGCTTTAGGAACTTTAGCGGTTTTTAATTGTTTTCTTGGGGTAGCTTATAGTCAACCGCTACTTGTCGGCCAAGAATCAACCACACCCACCTTGATCGTAATTGATGATGAGGAGATGGCACAACTTCCTGTGCCTGTTCGTGATTTTTTGCAGCTTTACAAAGCGGGTAATATTGATGGGGCGGTCGATTTTTGGAGGGATAGTGCGATCAAATTTATATCACTACATTCAGATTCAAGTGAAAAAGATCGAAAAGATGCCTTAGATAAAATTAATCAACAAATTTCTATGGTAAAAAGTGTTTTGAAGGTATTCAATCAGGAGTACGGTGTCTGTAAAGACTATACGGTTCTGCAAGAATATACTAGCGTTCAAGATAGGTATAATATAAAAAGTTTCTTGCTAAGAACTCGACATGAACAAATTTCTCTTTTTTGGAGATTTACTACTATACAAACCCCTAAAGGGACATTTCTATTGTCCTTCCAGGTCAGTACAGAATCTGCGAGACATCATCAAGGATGATAAGTAGTACGACATCAATCGACTACACTAGATCAAGGAGGTAGCGTTGCGACTTATCAGCAGGCTGATCTTCAAACAATTAACAGCGATCACTTAATCCCATTCAAGAGGTGGATGATCAACGGCCTGATCAAAAGAGAATCAGAGCTTTGAAAACTATTTTAGAACAGGAAAAAGTCGCCGTTACTGTCCGTTATTCGAGAGGTTTAGCGGCCAATGCGGCCTGTAGCTGTATCTATTTTTTTGCGGAAATACCCGACAATCGGCCATTAACTAGATTGCTAGTCTCCCTGCTAGGCTAAACTAGAGAACTATAACATCAATGTAGGAGCCATTTCGATGCAAAGTCTCTCTAGTGCCAAAGAAAATCGCCTTTTTGTCTATGAAGTCGTCGGTTTAAGTCAAAATGACAATACTGATAACCTAGATTATTCTATCCGTAAGAGTGGCAGTGTCTTTTTGACCGTTCCCTATAGCCGCATGAATCAAGAAATGCGTCGGATTACCCGTTTAGGCGCTCGCATCGTCAGCATTAAACCCTTAAACGCTGCTGCGGCCGAGTAGTTCATCGGAAATTTTGGGTCTGAAACCCCGCCGTTCTAGGTTGGCTTTACGTTAGAATTAAAAGGCCAGTCTCGAAAACCAAGTGGACGGCGCAGCACCTTGAAAACTCGGCTTAGGG
>SFCA01000056.1:0-16614 GCA_007095475.1 Microcystis aeruginosa Ma_QC_C_20070703_M131
TCTAACCATCACTGGTACAAAAGCTTTCATCGTAAGTCCACATGGTAAGAGCGAAAAACAATTAAATACTGTGGGACACACAGAAATTTACGCTTGGGGAGTAGTCTTTAAGAGTGCTTACCTTGTAGGTGTAGTCGGACTAGACATGAAACTGTAAGACCAAAATTAGCTTTGCTAGTAGCGGCAAGATTCAGCCCAAGAATCTCCGCACTTTTAGGGCGGAGAGTGTCAAGTAATCAGTAAAGCTATCGTTGCCGAGGCAAAATTAACTAACTCGATTATCGCTATTGAAGACCTAACCGGTATTCGAGAGAGAACCAACCAACAACCACGAAATAAGACCGAGAGAAGACGGTCTAACTCTTGGGCTTTCTATCAACTTCGACAATTTCTCGAATACAAAGGCATTAAAGAAGGAGTTGAGGTTATCGCGGTTAATCCACGATATACCTCTCAAACCTGTCATTGTTGCCTACATATCGGAATTAGAAGCGGAAAATCGTTTAAGTGTAGCAATAAGACTTGTGGTTGGATTGGTGACGCAGACGCGAACGGTAGCAAGATGATTAGACTTTTGGGGCTGAGTGTAATCCAGCCCAGAGAGCCGAATTTATTGGCTTGCCCGATAAGTTTAGGGTTACAGAAAGCTCCCGTTAAAGCGTCAGCTTAACGGGAGTAGATTACTAAGGACTCTCCAGAGTTGAGGTACAGCTAACCGTGCGCATTCCTCTCGACTACTACAGGATATTGGGAATCCCCTTTCAGGTGAGTGCCGAGCAGATTGATTTGGCCCACGCCGATCGGGGACGGCAATTACCATGTCAAGAATACAGTCAAACAGCGATCGTCGCCCGTCAGCACTTGTTAGACGAAGCTTACCAAGTGTTAAGTGCTGCGGATCGCCGTCGTGATTACGATGCCCAATTTTTCGACCCCAATCCCTTGCTTCTCAACCCAGAAAGCAGCGCCGAAAACCTAGATTCTCACGCTGGGGAGGTAGCCGCCGCTTCCTTAGAATATCCCACTCCCCAGATTACCATTGCCCCCGCCGATCTCGTGGGAGCTTTGCTCATCCTGCAAGAGTTGGGAGAATACGAGTTAGTGATTCGTTTGGCCGAAACTTATCTAGATTTGGAGCCAACTACCCGCCCAGATATGATCTTAACCTTGTCCTTGGCCTACGGGGAATTAAGTCGGGAATATTGGCAGGATAAAAATTATGAACAGGCCGCCAGCACCGCGGCCAAAGCCCTGACCTGCTTGGAACAAGAACAAATGTTCCCGCAAGTGGCCAGCGAGATTCGCCATGATTGCGATCGCCTGCGTCCCTACCGGATTCTGGAATTGTTATCCCAAGAAAAAAAACCCAGTCCTGCCCGTCAGCGCGGCTTAAATCTCTTGGAGGAGATGTTGGCCGCTCGCGGCGGCATCGATGGCCAGGGCGACGATCGCTCTGGGTTAGGGGTGGATAATTTTTTACGCTTTATTCAACAGTTACGGGTTTATTTAACTCAGGCCGAACAGGAGAAAATCTGGGCAAAAGAGGCACAACGCCCCTCGGCGGTGGGTAATTATCTGCTGGTCTATGCCTTGATCGCCCGCGGGTTCGCCCAAAAACAACCCGCCGCTATCGTGGCGGCCAGCGATCGCCTACAGCAATTACAAAAACATCAGGATGTCTCCCTAGAGCGATCGATCTGCGCCCTACTGCTTGGTCAAACCGAACAGGCAAGCACAATTTTAGAAAAAAGTCAAGAGCAAGAAATATTAAATTATATTAAGGAACAATCCGGGCAATCTCCCGATCTCTTACCTGGGTTATGTCGTTACGGTGAGCGTTGGTTACAAACAGAAGTTTTCTGCCATTTTAGTGATTTAGTCGAGCGGAAAGCCTCACTCAAAGAGTATTTTGCCGAGGAAGAGGTACAAAATTATTTAGAAGAATTGTCAGGTTTTCCTGACGAAAAAGTTCCCGTGTCGGTTCGAGAAAAGACCGGCGAACCCTTAGAATCGGAAGTAAATGTTCTCAAAACCCACACCCCCCCCACCCATTTAAACCCAGTGCCAGGAGCGACACCGATGAGGGAATCTGCTTATTCTTCTTCCCACTCTCGTACCCAAAAACCGTCTTTAGCTAGAGCTAACGGTGAGCGGACAAGCACTGCTGTACCTGCCCTGAGAGCCACCGCTCAGGAGGAAACTCTCACCCCCTATACTCAGGGTAATGTGGTGATGACAGCAGCCTATCGTCAACCGGCACTTAATCCCCCCCGTCGTCGTCCTAGTCGCCTGCGTCCCCAAGCAGTGGGTAACTCCCGGCCGGCAGCCCCAGAAACGGCAAAAACTGCCCTAGTCGCACCGAAACGGAGACGACCGGCCCGGAGAAAACTGCGACTCGATCGAGTGGCAATATTGGGAGTAGGATTAGTGGGAACGATCGCGGTCTTGTCCCTGGGGGTGAAGGCAATTGTCGATAGTCAGTCTCCTTTGGCAGCCTTGCAAGGGGAACAGTTACCGATTTCTTTGAATACTCCCATACTAGAAATTCCCTCAGCTAACGCGGAAGTGATGTCAGGGACTCCCTTAGGCAAGGAAACAGCCAAGGAGACGATTCAAGCTTGGTTAGGAGCAAAATCGGCGGCTTTGGGCAGTGAACACCAAAAAGAGCAATTGAAAGAGGTTTTAACAGGTTCAGCCTTAGAAATTTGGCAAAAACGGGCGGCGGCCTTACAGGGAAATAACTATTGGCGCTACGATCATCAAGTGGATGTGCGATCGGTTACTAATAATGCGAAAAATCCTAATTTAGCCACGGTGGAAGCGACAGTAAACGAAAAGGCCATGTATTTCCATAATGGCAAGGAAATTGTCAATCGTTCCTATAATGAGTCCTTGAACCTGCGCTATGATTTGGTACGGCAAGGAGATAAATGGTTAATCGAAAAAACCCAAGTCTTACCCTGATTTTTCCCGATTAAATCCCCAAAAAACTAGGTTTTAAGCTGCCCGCGCCTCCAATTAAGACTGCATGGCAGCTTTTTCAGTGGCAAGTGGCAAGTGGGGGAGCAGGGGAGCAGGGAGAAAGAAACTGATAACTGATAACTGATAACTGAATTCCGACTCCCCCCAAAGGAAAACCTTGTACCTCAGCATTAAGATAACTTCTATATCTTTAGACTGATAAATGCTCGATTCCCTTAATATTTTTTAACATAAAATCTGCTCTTTGATTGCTGTAATTGCTTCCCTAGAAGTCAAGCTAATGAGTTATGATCCTAGGTAGGAATCCATAGTTCTTAGAGGAAAAAAGCGGGGCAATCTCAATGTTTGGCCTACCGACAAGACCATGATTTTGATCTTTTAAAAGTCTCGCATAAGTCTTTAAGAACTTTTAAAATCAGCATTCACAAGGAGGGATATTATGACAGGTAAGAGTAAACGCGGTTTTGCCTCTATGGATCAAGCTAAACAAAGGGAAATCGCTAGTAAAGGTGGTAAAGCTGCTCATCAAAAAGGTACAGCCCACGAATTTACCTCCGAAGAAGCTCGCGAAGCGGGACGAAAGGGTGGTGAAGCAGTTAGCCGGGATCGCGCCCACATGGCAGCTATTGGACGGGAAGGGGGCAAAAATTCCCACAAAGGCAGTGGCAAAAACTTAAACTCCGGGGAAAATTACCCAACCAACGAGTCTATAGGTGAAAATTCCTCAGATTTTAGCAACTGGGAAGCAAATAGTTGACTTTTGTTGACTTTTTCTCAGACTGAGAGGGTTTTGGGGTGTTGGGGTTTTAGTTAAATTCCCCATTCCCCCATTTTCCTATTCCCCCAATAAATACTTAAGGTTCGATACTGACAATCCAAGTCCCAACGTAGAGACGGACGGGAATATTGCCAGAGGCAATCACATCACAGGTAAAGTAATAAGTGCCTAATTCAGGATTTCTGACATTAGACATGACGATTTCAACTTTGCTGGTCGGATCGATCGCTTGTTCGGGGACAATTTGAATAATGCGACTATCCTTGTCCCAAACCACTTCCTTTAAAGGTAAAGATTTGTTGTTGATGCGTACCTCGATTTTATTGGTGTCAAACTGGCCGTTAAAATAATCGGGATAGGAAATAAAAAAAGCTGAAGCCCCTTGGGAGAGTTTTTTCGGGGGGATATAGAATTTATAACGATCCATTTGCTTGGGACGACCACCAAATTGCAAGAAATAATCTAAGATATCCTTGCGATCGACTCCACTAAAAATTGTTAGGCCGGGGTTGCCATTGGCTAAAGTTATTTTTGGTAAAACAATCCCCGCACCCACCCCTAAGGATAGAGCGATCAAAGCGGGTGTCCTAGCATATTTAATTACTTTTGTCAAGAGTTTTAACATAAATTCTAACCCAAGGTGAGGGGGATGGTGATGGCCGCAAGGAGCCGAATACAGTTCAACTCTAACAAAACTCGATCGTTTCTTACCTAGACCTTTGCCAGTCCGATAAGTGTCTTGGTTAACGCTTCATCGCTCGTGCCATATCCCGTTGATCTTGACGACGTTTCAAATCTTCGCGTTTATCGTGTAATTTCTTGCCTCTACCGAGGCCAATGCTGATTTTTACCCAACTACCTTTAAAATACATCTTCAAAGGCACAAGAGTTAAGCCTTTCTGTTCCACTTGACCGATGAGTTTGCTGATTTCTTTTTTGTGCATCAACAATTTTCTCGTCCGGCGCGGATCGTGATTAAAATATTCGCTACTCTGTTCGTAGGGGGAAATATGAACATTAATTAACACCGCTTCACCATTGCGGACTAAAACGTAACCATCCCGCAGGTTCACCTTACCGGCACGCACGGATTTAACCTCGGTCCCCAGCAACTGCACCCCCGCTTCAAAAGTCTCTAAAATCTCGTAGAGATGGCGTGCTTGCCGGTTATCAGTGATAATTTTGATTTTGTCGTCTTGATTGGCCATATAGTCAAGTGAAAAGTGAAAAGTAAAAAAGCGATTGGTAGAGGCAGTATCGGCTAATTATCTCGATTTTTCCATGTCCTTATCTTTATATCTTACTCGCTCTTTTGCTCTCTCTGGACTGACTGCTGGCGGCTCTTTGGTGATCACCGGCCTTGTCAGGGGGAACGAGAAGGGGGAAAATGAGAGCAGTGTTAAATTTTTATGAAGTTTGGTTCTGTGGACAAAATTCGTACTGTTTCCGATAGTAAGCGTGATTTTTATACTCGCCACACCCGCCCCATCAATTCGGTGTATCGGCGCGTGGTTGAGGAATTATTAGTTGAGATGCACCTGCTCTCCGTTAATGTAGATTTCCATTATGATCCAATTTATGCCCTTGGTGTGGTTACTTCTTTCGAGAAGTTCATGGAAGGCTATCGTCCGGGGGAGGATAAACCGAATATTTTTAATGCTTTGTGCCAAGCGGTTAACGGTAATCCCGAAGTCTATCGTCGTGATGCCGAAAATATGATCGCTATTGCCAAAGAAACTAATATTGATTCCTTGCTTTCCCAACTGCAAAACCCTGCTCTAGGTGGTAACAATCAGTTGTCTGATAGTTTAGTTTCGGTGATCAACGCGCCTAAGTTTAAGTATAGTCGCCTGTTTGCCATCGGTCTTTACACTATTTTAGCCGAAGCACAACCGGACATGATCAAGGAAAAAGAAAAACGCGAACCAATTTTGCAAAAATTCTCAGAAATTCTGCATCTCTCCAGCGAAAAACTGCAAAAAGACCTCGATGTTTATCGCGGTAATCTTGATAAAATGGATCAGCTGCTCAAGGTTATCGAAGATGCCCTAGAAGCAGAAAAGAAAAAACGTCAACAAAAAGAACAGGAAAAACAAACCACCCTGCAATAAAGGCTCTCAACCGGAAATTACCGCCTGCAGACAAGGGAATAGGGAACAGAAAAAGGATTAAATCGGCTCTCTTTCTTTACTGTTCCTTCTGACCTCGTTCTAAAATTAAGATCGGCAACCCTTAATATTTATCTCCCGTGACTAACTCCTCCATCACCGCACCCGTAACCGATATTTTGGCAAAAGCGCGGTCAGGGGCGAATTTATCGGCAAAAGAAGCGATTATCTTGCTAGAAACTACCGATAACCGTTTAATTGCCCGGATTCGGGAAACGGCCGACTTTTTGCGTCGTCAACAGGTGGGAGATACCGTCACCTACGTTATCAATCGCAACATTAATTTTAGTAACATCTGTGAGCAGCATTGCAGTTTTTGTGCATTCAGACGCGATGAAAATGAAGAAGGGGCCTTCTGGCTTAATTTAGAGGAAATTATCGCTAAAGCGGCGGATGCCGTCCGTCGTGGGGCGACGGAAATTTGTATGCAGGGAGGATTAAACCCAAAAGCCAAGATTAAGGGCAATTCCTTAGACTATTACCTCGAAATTGTTAAAAACCTGAAACAAGCCTTTCCTGACCTGCATTTACACGCTTTTTCGCCTCAAGAAGTCCAATTTATCGCTAGGGAAGACGGTTTAAGCTACGAAAAAGTTATCGCTTCCCTGCAAGAAGCAGGAGTCAATTCTCTGCCTGGGACGGCTGCCGAGGTGTTGGTGGATGAGGTAAGACGGGTAATTTGTCCAGAAAAAATCGATGCCGCCACTTGGTTAGAAATAGTCGGTACTGCCCATCGCTTGGGGTTACATACCACCAGTACCATGCTCTGCGGTCATATTGAAACCCCTAGCCAACAGGTGCAGCACCTCGAAAAAATTAGAAAACAGCAAGAAATCGCCCTAGAAAATAATTATCGGGCTAAAATCACCGAATTTATTTTATTGCCTTTTGTGGGACAATCAGCCCCCAAACCCCTGAGAAATCGAGTCGGACGAGATCAACCAATTTTAGCCGATACATTAAAGTTAACGGCAGTGGCGCGGATTTATTTGGGCAATAGCATTAAAAATCATCAACCCAGTTGGGTAAAATTGGGCTTACAGGGGGCGACAGAAGCCTTAAACTGGGGTTGCAACGATCTCGGTGGCACTCTCATGGAAGAACATATTACCACTATGGCCGGAGCCCTGGGCGGTACTTGTTTGACCGTCGAGGAATTAGCAACGGCGATTAAATCCCTCGATCGCCCCGCCCGTCAACGGGATACAATCTATTAGAGTCTATTTAACCCGAATCCTGGATTAGCTGAAAGCTTGATCCTGTCCCGGGTTAAAACTTTCCTTCTCCCGTCCGACTGAAGTTAATTGAGTATTAAGAAGGTGCGCTATTGAGACAGTTATATTCTCCGACCTGATAGATCAAATTAGCTACGAGTCCTGTCCAACCTGTTTGATGGCTTGCTCCCAGTCCTTGACCCGTATCTCCGTGAAAATATTCGTAGAACAGTATTAAATCCTGGCCATCATGGGTTTTGAAAAGCTCACGAAGTTTTGGGTTATCTCCGTAAACTGGTCGTTTCCCTGACCAATCAGGCAGGAAAATACGGATTAAGCGTTTGGATATTTCTACCGCTACTTGTTCAAGAGTATTTCTTCCACGTTCTCCAGTGGGAAACTCCACTTTAAACTCATCTCCTAGACAGTCATGAATGTAATTATGAAACTTATAAAGCGAATCAATGATTAGAAAATTCACAGGAAACCATATTGGACCGCGCCAATTAGAATTACCTGTATGTACAGGAGAGTTCCCTGCTTCTCCTGGTTCGTAGAGAATTCTGGAAGGTAAAACACTGTCATACATATCTTTCATGAAGCAAGGAATCGAGTAAGGCGAACCAAACTCAGAGTTAGGATCGTGAACTTTTGAAAGACTGCGAATACCATAGTCGCTCAAAAACTCCTGTTTATCCAGTAGCTTTTTGACGATTGATTGCAACTTATCAAAGTCAACAATTGACAAATACATCTCTAGGTTATTATTATGATTGTGCTTGTCTGCGATGTAGAAACTTTCATATTTTCCTCTCAAGTAATCAAAGTCGGTTCCTGGCAAGAACAATTGGGACAATGAATTAGGGTTAGAGAACTTAGATTTAAAAGCATCGATTATCTGGTTTTGATATTCCTGACTTTCGGATTCAAAAATATCAATCGCACATAGGGGAATTAAACCGACTAATGAACGATACTTCAAGGGAAACTCTAGGGTCAAATTTTCCTGAACAATACTGAGAATATCGTAATAGAATTCATCCTTCTGATCCCACAAATGCGTTCTATTTTTTTCAGTAATATCATTGATAGCATTGGCGATATTAAGGAATTCTTTGAGGAACCTGGTTGCAGCTTCCATCTCTTCGCTAGATGGGTCTTGACTTCCTAACTCTATGGCAATTCTCAGCATATTTAAGCAGAACATAGCCATCCAGCTTGTTCCATCTGCTTGTTCAATTTTTACATCATCAGTTTTAAAGTGACTGCGATTTATGAGACTGATATTATCTAGTCCTAAAAAGCCTCCACTAAAAAGATTATTTTCAGGTATTTTTTGAACTTCTAACCACCAATTAAAGTTACTATTCAGCTTGTGAAATATTTTTCTTAGGAAATCTTTGTCCGAAAAACCATACATACGTTTCTCAATTTGATAAACTTGCCAAGCTCCCCAAGCGTGAACAGGTGGATTACCTTCACTAAAGTTCCATTCAAAAGATGGTAACTGTCCATTAGGATGGATATACCAATCTTCTAAAAATAGACACAATTGTTCTTTAGCAAAATCTGGGTCTATTAAAGCAAAAGTAACAGCATGAAAAGCTGAATCCCAGACAGCATACTGGGGATATTCCCATTTATCTGGCATAGAAATTATGTCTTCATTATGTAGATGAGTCCATTTGGAGTTAAATTTTCTAGTGTCGGATTGTGCTTTATCTGGTAGGCTATCTGAGGGGTATATTTTATGCCACTTTCTGTCTTGATATGACCAATCTCCTTTGAGCCAATCTTGAACTATATAGTAATAAAACTGCTTGTTCCATAGCATTCCTGCAAATGCCTGTCTTTGAACTTGTCGTTCCTCATCTGAAATTGGAAAATCTGAAGGAGTAATAGCTTGATAAAATGCGTCAGTTTCTTCTTTGCGCTTGTCAAAAACCTCCTTAAAATCACTTCCAAAAGGATTAGCATCAGGTAGTTGATCTGGCGCAATATCTGTCAAGCGCAACCATATCACTTGATGTTTATCAGCTTCAATAGTGAGGTTATAGTGAGCGGCTGCTTTTGTCCCTTTCTGTTCAGGGTTGACCTTATCTAGCTCTTGATTAACGACATAATTGTTGATTCCGTCCTTAACGTATTTACTAGCATTAGGAGTATGGAAAATGCGTTCGTTGTTAGTTTCATTTTCAGTAAATAACAGAGGAGTATCTCCTTGACAATAGAGATAATAATCACCTAACTCACTATGATGGGCTTTAATAGTAGCTACATTATTGGCAACTTTCTGCAAACTTGGTTTTTGTTTTTCCCTTTCTGCATCTCCCAACCAAGACCAAGTGTTACGAAACCAGAGAGTAGGTAAAATATGTAGTGGATGAGCTTCAGAGCCTCGATTCCAAACAGTAATTTTAATTAAAATATCTTCAGGAGTCTTCTTGGCATATTCAATAACAACATCAAAGTATCCCTCGTCGAAACAATTAGTATCAATTAGCTCATATTCAGGGTGTTCTTCTCCTCGACGATACTTAGCTTCTCTTCGCTGGCAATTCTTTTCTCTGAGGTCCTCATATGGAAATTTATAAGGACACTTGTATAATGCCTTCATATAAGAATGGGTGGGAGTATTATCTAGATAAAAATAATACTCCTTGACGTCTTCCATATGATTTCCTTCATCATCTCCACCAAATAAACCTGTTAAGCCAAAAAATCTTTCTTTGAGATGATCATCTTTTTCATTCCAAAGGGTTAGGGCAAAACATAGACGCTGACGCTCATCAGAAATTCCCAATATTCCATCTTCTCCCCAACGGTAGGCACGAGAACGAGATTGCTCGTAATCAAAATATCTCCAAGCACTACCATCCTGACTATAATCTTCTCGGACAGTTGCCCATTGGCGATCGCTTAAATAGGAACCCCATTTTTTCCAAGGGATATTTTGTTCACGGACTTCTTGCAAGCGTTTGTATTCTTCAGTTTGTTTCCGAGCTTCTTGCAAGCGTTCTTGCAAGCGTTTGTATTCTTCAGTTTGTTTCCGAGCTTCTGCGAAGGAATTATCTTTTTGGGTATCTTGAGTTGTCAACATGACTTTTCTCCTTTATCTTCATTTTTTGTCCTGTACTTAGCTTTTTGCAGTCCTTAGATTTTTTGTCCTGTACTTAGGTACTTGGTATGGTGGACTTGTTGAACCAAGAATCCCTCCCATGAGCGCTTCGGGGAGCGTCAAATCACCAACTGCCTTTAAATCCCGAAGCTCCAGTCACCAGCACCTTTTCCCCAGACCACCGCTACCCTAAGAGTTGGGAGATAGGCATTTCTTGCATGGCCATAACCTCCTTTTCTCTGAAAAAGTGCCTTATGAGGTTCTGACCTAATTCTATCGAGAAGCCAACTAAGTATAACTACTTAAGTAAAAAAACTTAATATAAATTGGGTTGGGGATAGGCCGAAACGCTGCTGCTATCCCAGCCAGTCAACCTGATTTTTTGGTGGAATTGATGGCAAAATCTTCTTAGCCTGAACTAACTTTAATCAAGCCCAACAATCTCCCCCTTGCCGGCAATCACTTCGCCGATTTGGTAGGCATTAATCCCAGAGGATTGGAGTTGATTAATCGTCAATTGCGCCAGATCCGATGGGACAATGATCACAAAACCGATACCCATATTGAAAGTATTAAACATGGCTTCGGGATTAACCGATCCCATCTGGGCTAACCAGTGAAAAATCGGCAAAATTGGCCAACTTTCGCGGTAAATCTGCACGGAATGCCCTTTACCTAAGCAGCGGGGCAAATTTTCCGGGATGCCACCCCCAGTAATGTGGGCTATGGCGTGAATATCTAACCCAGAGCGCAGCAGTTCTAGCACAGGTTTAACATAACGCTCTTCTGGGAGTCTGGCAAAAGTCTTACAGTCTCTAAACTCTAACTCTCTTATGGGGTAAGCCTTCAAGCTATCGCTAACTAACAGAAACCCGAAATTTGAGTTTTTATGAGAAAAAAAGTTAACAGAAGAGCGATAAAGTCTAGGTGGAAGTAATTCACTGTCCCGTTTTTATCGCAGTCAAGACATTGGCAGGAGAAATATTCCGTTCTATCTTTTATGCCACCCGATCAAACCATACCAAGTAACGAAGAACCTTATTTCCAACACTGGAACAAGGTCAAAATATTACCAACAAAAAAGTTAATTATTATCAAAAAAGCTTGACTTAAGGTTATAATTGTGCTAGACGATCAAATTCCCCTAGGTGTCACCATGTCCACTCAAGAACCCACCCTAACCGATGTTCTCAACGAACTGAAAAGCTTTCAAATAGCAGTAAATCAACGTTTTGAGGCAATAGACCAACGTTTTGAGGCGATAGACCAACGTTTTGAGGAAATAGACCAACGTTTTGATGCTATGGGGCAACGCTTTCAGGAAATAGACCAAAGATTAGACAAGCTCGACTATAAATTTGACACCTACGAAAAAGCCTCCGAGAAAGTGTTGAGATTAGCCACGACAATTATTATCGCGGCCGCCACCGTAGCGGTTTTACCCTCGGCTTTTCAGGCAATCGGTCCCCTATTAACCCAAATAATCGCCGCCGGCAATAACTAACTTGTGATTAAGACTTGACGATTGCATGGTATGATAGGGGTTTTGGAACTATTGTTTTAGGTCAAGATCATGGCGAAACGAATGCAGGTTATCCTCAATCAAAAAGTCAGCAAATTAGGTGAAAATGGCGATGTGGTGGAAGTAGCCCCCGGTTATGCGCGCAATTACCTTATCCCCCAAGGTGTGGCCGTTTTAGCCACCAAGGGTGCGATTAAACAGGCAGAATTTAGGAAAGAAAAAGAGCGTCAACGTCTCCTCGCGGAAAAACAAGAAGCGGAAACCAGAAAAACTGCGATCGAAAAACTCAGTCCCTACAGCATCCCTAAACAGGTGGGGGAAAACGAGGCAATTTTTGGTACTGTCACCAGTCAAGATGTGGCTACGGTTATTCTAGAAAATGCTAAATTAGAAATCGATCGCCGCGGTATTACCGTTCCCGATATCGGTCAATTGGGAGTCTATAAAGTACAAGTCAAACTCCATCCCGAAGTTAGTGCCGATATCGAAATTAAAGTAATTGCACAATAACAATTATCAGGGCATAGTTATCAGTAATCAGTGAAAACTTATCAGAGCGATTAACTAGCTGATGGCTGATAGCTAATAGCCATTCACATCTCAAAAATTATGACTCATTCCACGGATATAAAAACCCTAGCGCGCTGGATGGCGGCGGATTTTAGTAATCAAGAACAAGCTTTTGCTAATCCGCCTTTTTTTGCCCATATTCGCGTGTGTATGCGTCCTTTACCTAATGAATTGCTGAAGGGAACCAGTTTATTTTTAGAGCAGGCCTACGATTTTATGCTCAATACTCCCTATCGTTTGCGAGTATTTAAATTGTCGGTAGTTGATGATCATATTGAGCTAGAAAACTTTAAAGTTAAAGAGGAAGCTAACTTTTTTGGTGCTTCTAGAGAACCCCAGCGTCTCAAAAATCTCAGCTTAGACCTATTAGAACCGATGCCGGGTTGTGATATGAATGTAACTTGGACTGGTAACAGTTTTAAAGGGGTGGTGAAACCAGGGAAACAATGTTTAGTCTTTCGCAAAGATAGAATGACTTATTTGGATAATAGTTTTGAAATTAGTGAACAGGGATTAATTAGCGTTGATCGCGGTTTAGATCCCGAAACCGATCAATTAGTCTGGGGTTCGATCGCCGGTCCCTTTGAGTTTGTGCGTCGCAGTAGTTTTGCTGAGGAAGTGTGAGAAAAATTCTCGGTTTTTAGCTATGAAAATCGCCACATGGAATGTCAACTCGATTCGCAGCCGACAAGAGCAGGTAATTAACTGGTTACAACTCAATCCCGTTGAGGTTTTATGCTTGCAAGAAACTAAGGTAATCGATCGAGATTTTCCCAGAGAAGCTTTTGAATCTTTGGGTTATCATCTCTATCTTTCTGGACAAAAGGCCTATAATGGTGTAGCGATTTTTAGCCAGAAACCCATGGATGATATCACTGTGGGATTTAGTCCAATTATCGGCGAAAATTTAACGGGAGAACTAGACGAACAGAAACGTTTAATTACTGGAGTAATCGGCGATATTCGGATTATTAATCTCTACGTTCCTAACGGTTCTTCCCTAGATAGTGACAAGTATGTTTATAAGCTTAAATGGTTAGAAACTCTCAGGAAATATCTAGATAAAATAATTAATTCTCAACCCCAAGAATTATGTATCTGCGGAGATTTTAATATTGCCTTAGAAGATAAAGACATTTATGATCCCCAAGACAAAGAAAATCATATTATGTCTTCAGCTAAAGAAAGAGAAGCTTTGGAAAAGGTCTTAGAAATTGGCTTACAAGATGCCTTTAGAAAATTCACCTCGGCAGCAGGACATTATAGTTGGTGGGATTATCGCAGCGGTGGTTTTGCTCGTAACCGAGGTTGGCGAATCGATCATCTTTATTTAACTCCTCAGCTATACGAAAAAGCTGTCAATTGTCTGATCGATCGAGAACCCAGAAAACAAGAAAAACCTAGCGATCATACCCCTGTTATTCTGGAAATATCAAGCAAAAATAGTTAAAGGATCAACCTAGACTTTGCACAGCCAGAATTTTGATCTCTTAGCTTCCCTAACTAGGGACTTTCACCTTGAGGATTTATTCGGTAACGAGAAAATGCTATGATTCGGGTTGAATTTACCAAGTTTATTAAATTATGCGTTCTCCCCAATTAATTGTTCTATTGCTCAGTTTATCCCTTCTCCCCGGTATCTCCCCCCCTTTTGTCCATGCTAATCCCTCGATAGTGCCGGTGAAACAATCGGGTAATCGCGATGGGGGACAAAAAATCAGTGAAGCGGAAATTAAAGCAATGATTCAAGACATTGAAACCGCTATTAAAGATAAAAATATCCCCCTAATCCTCAAACACTATGCCCCGTTTATTTCCTCGCAATTGACCATTAAAACCGATGCTAGTACTGAAATTTTTGAGTTAGATGGCATCACGGAACATAAAAGATTTTTAGAGGAATCCTACAAAAATATTAAAAGTATAGAGGTTCTTTCTGAGAATTGGGACGTGGATATTCTTGCTAATGACGAGATGGCGATGATCACTCGCGAGCGGGTAGTCAATATTACCAACACCGAGGGTGATAACTATATAGTGTCATCAGAAGCAGTGGCTAAAGTCGCTCCCATCGACGGCAAATTGAGGATCTTTTCCATTCAAGAAACCGCCGAAGTGGGACGCAGACCAAAATAATAATTAACTTCTCCGGTTGGGACTTGCCCAACCCGACTCCCGGCGTCTTCGTCCCTCGATAAAACCGTCATCGTAGTCTCTGGAATTGCGCGGATTATCATAGCGGGCAAAGTTAAACCCGTCCTCTAGTCCGCGCTGAAATTCTTGTTCTGGTGGTACAAATCGATAACGTTGTCTATTATCCTGTACCGCTCGGTTGATTAACAAGGCCCCCGCTCCAATACCAACGGCCTCACCAAAGGTTAAAGACTTAGCATAATTGATGTTAATTGTCAAGAAAGTTGTTGTTAAAATTAAGGCTTTTCCCCAACGTTGACCCATAAAATCCTCCTTCAAAAAATCAAGTTGACAACAAAACCAGTACAGATACAGAGTTTCTCATAAAATCGACCACTGACTCCCCAAAATGAAAACTTTGTACCTCATCATTACGATAAGTGAGATCAAGAAGTTTTAGAAGAATGGGAGTGAAAGCGAATACCTAGGAAGACATCGTAGAGAAAACTCCAGAAATTCTTACCTTGCAGTAAACCTAAAGACTGTTCACACTCTTTTGCGTCTAAAAGCGGTTTAGTGGCATAGTATGCCGGTTGGTATTTGTACCAGGGAATCGACGGCCAGAGATGATGCACGAGATGATAATTCTGCCCTAAAATCAGCAGGTTTAAGAGGGTACTGGGGTAAACGCGGGCATTTTTCCAACGATTACGCTCTTGGAAAGGACGATGGGGGAGATAATCGAAAAATAAACCGAGGGCAATTCCCACCACTAAAGCGGGAACAAACCAAAAATTCATCACATAGCTGATAAAACCGTATTGACAGGCGACGATGACTATGGTAGCCACAAAAAGACGACTGAGGAACCATTCCAGCAGTTCGTATTTTCGCCAGAGTTGCCGCTTAAAAAAGAAAATTTCGTGATAAAAAAATCTGGCCGCAATCATCCACAACGGTCCACCAGTGGAGACAAAATGATCCGGATCATTTTCGGGATCGTTAACGTGAGCGTGGTGCTGTAAATGGACTCTAGTGAAGACCGGAAAGGCAAAACCGAGCATTAAAGCACTGCCATGGCCTAAAATAGCATTAAATATCCGATTGCTATGGGCAGAATTATGAGAGGCATCGTGGATAACTGTCCCCGATAAATGTAAAGCGAGGACATTAGCGGTAAAACAAATCCAGTCCGGCCAGGACCATAGCCAATAGCCACAGGTAGATAGGGTTATTAGGCTCAAGGCACTAAAAAACATGGTAACGTTTGGGTTGAAGCCCCCCGGTGCTTTTAAATACTCTTTGGGGACTGTCAGCAACATCTCGGCCGACTGCATTATGGGTGTTGCTCCTTATTGTGTTCGCTTTACTGGCGTAGATTATCATACTACGCCTTTTTCATAAAGTTTTGTAACATTATCTTAACTAATCTAAAATTATGAAGAAAGTAAGGATTTGTTATATGGTCTTCCCCGCTCAGTCCCCGATTGCTGGAGATTTTGACCACCCTATCCCTTTCAGGGGTCATTGGGCTACACCCCACCCTCCTATCCCTTTTAATAAATTCAGGCTCCAAATTAATCATAAGTAGTCGTGCAAAATTAATTTCCTAGTCGAGACTGCGAGACTGCGAGACTGCGAGACAGTGATCAGTGGGTAAGTTAAGCTGTGCTGAATTTAAACTGCGTATTGGAACTTTTAGTACAAATGCTCAAACTGCCTCTCCCTGCTCCGCAGCTCCGGCTCTCCCTTCTAAGTAGAAAAACTTTTTAATAACTACCGTTTTTTTTAGCCATTGATAGACTTGTTGGAAAGAGCAAAAAATTTTGGCGGCAGCCATGGGACATAACAAGTTTCTGATTTGATTCTCACTGGGTATTTCCTTGAGTCTAAATAAACTTGAAGCATTATCTTTTCCCTTACTACTTTTCATCAAACCTTGATGCTCTAAAAAAGGGATTTAGCATAATTAATTTTGTCTAGACTTAATCAATTTGGCTCTTCTCGACTTTAGACCTCTTGCATAATTTTTTTATGGTATGATGGAGGGTTTTGCTTTTTTCTCAATTCTTAGATTGAAGTGGAAAAAAGAATAAAATGTGATCTTAGGTCAGGAAATCATCTATAAT
>SFCA01000057.1:0-65207 GCA_007095475.1 Microcystis aeruginosa Ma_QC_C_20070703_M131
TGATCGATCAGAACTACCCTTGACTGTGGAAAGTATCAAGAATGCCTACGTCAAGGACGAGGAAAAAGAAAGAGTCGAGGTGGGGGAAAAAGTAAGCGTGGAGGGATTCCGGGGCGTGTGGATATTCTCCTCTCCCATCTCCCCCGCAACGCGCACGAAGTGGTCTCCCCACACCCTTCTCCCTTCTCCCCCAATACTATCGGGACGGGGAAGAATTGAGCGGGGGTAAAGAAGGAGAAATTTCGCCACCTCGATCGAATATTTCCAGATTCCATTGACCGAAACGATTACTTTCAAAAGCAATAAAACGACCGTTACCACTAATCGTCGGACGACGCACTTCTCCTAAAATATTTTCGGTGAGATTTTTCGCTTGCAGAGTTTGTCGATCGTAAATATATATATCGGGTTTACCGGACTGTTCCGACACATAAACAATATAACGACCATCGGCACTAATATCCGGTTGATCTTGATAGGTTTTTGCTTGATTTAACCCCGGTAGGGGAACTAAACGATTAGCCACTCGATCGAATAAATAAATCGTTCGTTGACCCCTGCGATCGGAGGCAAAGACCAGATAACGACCATCGTAGTTAAAACGGGGATTATCTTCAGAGGAAGGGGTATTTAAAGTATTTCCTAAAAGCTGTTGGGGAGGGGTGACAAAACCCGCATCACTACATCCCCCCAGACTGATGATATTAACCGCAAGAAAAAGTCCCAGAAGTTTAGGAAACCTGATCATCAGTCGGCGCTGGGGAAGGAAGGATACAACAATTAATATCATCAAGACAAACTTTACCCCAATGCAATGCCCAACGCACCAATTCCACCCGATTATCGGTTTTTGTTTTTGTCAAGATATTACTAATATGATTATCAACGGTACGCTTACTAATCTCTAGCTTTTCCGAGATTTCTTGATTGGTTAAACCATTAGCCACTAAATCGAGTATTTCTAGCTCTCGATCGGATAATGAAGCGGCTGTTTGAAACTTCCCAGCAGACATGAGTATAATTCCTCTCGTATATGTACTTATCATTCTAGAAGAATTTTTTCCCCAGGAATCGATAATCAGTAATCAGTGATCAGTAAACAGTAATCAGTGAAAAGACAGCACTGTTACTGCCATTTGATCATGCACACTTAATACAGATGGTTTGCGGCAAAAAGCTTTTCCTGGGGGCAGGGTGTGGGGTTTTATCGATTTTCAGGTGGTCAACTACCTAATTTTCAGGGAAAAAGTCCAGGGATTTTCCCCCCGATCCCCGCAATGGCTGGCACTTTTTGAGGGAAAAAAAGTCTAAAAGTCTTATCCAACAAGGTTTAGCGATGTATCTGTTTGTAACTGAAGAGCCTCAAAATCTTTGTGGACAATGCTTTGAGAGGGATTGTTCCCCTGTCAGACTCAACTGATCACTGATCACTGATCACTGATAACTGATCACTGATTCAAGGCTAACGGCTGGTACTATATAATAAAAAACGCTCTTTAGTTAGATATTGAGAAAAACATGGAAGTTATCCCCGCTATTGATATTCTCGATGGCAAATGTGTGCGACTTTATCAGGGAGATTACCAACAATCGCAGGTTTTTAACGATAATCCCGCAATAGTGGCGCGAGAATGGGTCAATCAGGGGGCAACCAGATTACATTTAGTTGATTTGGATGGAGCCAAAGAGGGTAAATCGGTTAATTTGTCAACTATTGAAACAATTCTTAATGATATTGCCATTCCCGTACAGGTGGGGGGTGGACTGCGGGATGTAGAAACGGTGAGTAATCTCCTAAAAATCGGGGTAGAAAAGGCGATTGTCGGGACAGTAGCCGTAGAAAAGCCCGAATTAGTCAGCGAACTTTGTCAAAGCTTTCCGGGGCAAATAATTGTCGGTATTGATGCTCGCGATGGCAAAGTTGCCACCAGGGGTTGGTTAGAAACTTCTGCGGTAGATGCGATCGCTCTTGGTCAAGATATGGCAAAAAGAGGAGCCAGCACGATTATCTACACTGATATTCATCGAGATGGCACGCTTTCTGGCCCTAATCTCGCCGCTTTGCGAGAATTAGCCGAATCTGTCGAAATTCCTGTGATCGCCTCTGGGGGCATTAGTTCCCTGACGGACCTACTGAGTTTATTGTCTTTGGAACCTTTGGGAGTAACGGGAGTAATCGTAGGCCGCGCCCTTTATACTGGTGCAGTGAACCTCTCGGAAGCGATTAGCGCGATCGGATCAGGCCGTTGGCAGGATCTACCCCCGAATTTTTTCGCTTAACGGACTTGTTTGAGAGTATCCACCTGTTTATTGAACATATCAGTAAATAAGCTCAAAACAGTGCGATTTTCATTGACTTTGATGTTGACACTCACAGACATCCCCGATTGCAGCGGCAGAGTAGATTTATCTTTCAAAACTAACTCTTGACTGCTCAAGCTTACCCGGACAGGGAACCGATAAAAACGGTGATTTTCGTCGGGGGGTAAAGCATCAGAACCGATCGAGATTACTTCTCCCTTAATATCGCCGTATTCACTGTAAGAAAAGGAATCAATGCGAATATCGGTCTTTTGTCCCACGCGCACAAAACCGATGTCTTGGTTAGTCACGTCCACCTCTGCCACTAAACAACCTTTAGCGGCATCTTTCACCTCGGTGGGACAGCCATCGGGAACAATTTTTAATAATGCTTCCGCTTGACTAGGTTGGGGAACAAACCCTGGCCGCGCCTTGAGATCAAAGACCACACCACCGATGGGGGCGGTAATTTTTTGATATTTAATCGTCTGTTGTGCTTGACTAATTTGACTATCTAACTCAGCAATGCGCTTGTTGTTATCAATGATAATACGACTGATCTGACTATCGATTTCAGCGATCCGTTTCTGATTGTCCGCCATTTTATCGCGCACATCTTTTTCCGTGATTACTGTGGTATTAATCAGCTTTTCTCGCGCTTGGGAGATCAATAGGGAATAACGCTTTTCTTCCTGTTCCAAACGGGAAATTTCGGCGATGCGGGTTTGTACTTCTTTCTCTTGTTTTTCTCGATCGATTTCGCCGTTAGCCTCTTGCTGCTGCAGTTCATTCTGGCGATCAGTTACCGATTGTTTTTGTTTATTAATCTGATAACGGGCGACCGCCCCTTCTTCTGCCAAGGGTTCAATATCGTTAAGAATATTACGCTCGATATCCAAGCTTTCTTGGCCCTGTTTCATCGAATTGGCATTACGAGTCTTAATTTCTTCTAAGACTAAACGATCTTTGATTAATTGCGAGCGGGCATCGGCCAACTGTACCCTGGTTTGGTTCAATTGTTTTGCTAATTGTTCCATTTCCAATCTAGCGGCCGCTTGTCGAGAATTAGCCTCCCGTCGGGCAGCCGCTAGACGGGCTAATTGCTCCCCTTGTAAAGCAGAGCTAGAAGCACCTTCACTGACCTGTGCTTGATAAAGTTGATTTTCTGTCACCAAAGCGGCACGATTACGGGCTAAATCGGCGATTTCACTCGGTAATTTTAATTGAGCGATCGAACTCTCCACTTGTGCCGGTGTCAGATCCTGCGCCATTAGGAGACGATAGAATTGATTTTCCTTCTCGGCAGTGGTGCGAATTGTTCTCAACGATTCTAACTGCACTTGCGAGGCACTGGAATCCATTAAAACCAGTACATCACCTTTGTTAACTCGATCGCCGTCTTTAACTTTAACTTCCTGTACTACCCCATTCACCGGTGCTTGTACTTCTTGCACTTTACCCTGGGGTTTAAGTTGTCCTTGCGCGCCCACCACCTGCTCGATTTTGGCGAGTGCTGACCAAATTAAAGCGGCAGTGGTGACACTCATTAATGTCCAGATAATCGTCCGCGACCAAATGGGCGATTGTTTCAGGATCACCGATTGTTCCGGTGGGCTGAAAGTGGGCAAAGAAGGGGTAATACTTTTATTTTTCGTGGTAGTGGCCACGTTTTTACCCGCTTGGGTCAGTTCATCGCTTTTACCGTTGCCGTTGCCGTTGTGACCGTTGTTAGAATTACCGTTCATAAGGATTCTCCTATATTTATTTGGGTGTTGGCGGTTGGGTGTTAGGGGTTGGGGAGAAGGGACGTGGAGAAGTGGGGAAGTGGGGAAGTGGGGAGAACAAAGCTGCCTCCTGTCTCCTGTCTCCTGTCTCCCGACTGACTAGATTTGCGAATCCTGTTGTTTATAGAGAGTGTAGTAAAGGCCTTTTTTGGCCATTAATTCCTCGTGGGTGCCTTCCTCCGCTACTGTCCCTTTATCCATCATGACAATAATATCGGCGGATTTGATCGAAGCTAAACGATGGGTAATAAAGAAGACCGTATGATCCTTGAAAGCTTCCTTGAGATTGAGGCACACTTGCCGTTCGGTGTTATAGTCGAGGGCGCTGGTGGCCTCATCAAGAATGAGAATTTGCGGTCTTTGCAGGACGGAACGAGCGATCGCAACCCGTTGTCGTTGTCCCCCCGATAGGGATGCCCCCCGTTCACCGACGCGGGTATTATAGCCATTGGGTAGGGTCATAATAAATTCGTGGGCTGCGGCTGCTTTCGCTGCCGAGACAATTTCCTCCACAGTCGCATCGGGGTTAGTCAGGGCGATATTTTCCTGTACCGTACCGTCAAATAATAGGGTTTCTTGGGGAACCATGCCAATTTGACGACGCAGGGAATAGAGTTCCACTTTGTTGATATCGTAGCCATCGATGAGAATCCGTCCCGATTCTGGTTCGTAGAGACGGGCTAATAGTTTAGTGATGGTACTTTTCCCAGCGCCACTTTCCCCTACCAAAGCGACAAAAGTGCCGGCGGGGAATTCTAAATTGACGTTGTATAGTTGCAGGGGGCCGTGGGGATTGAAGCGGAAAGCGAGGTTTTCGTAGGTGACAGTGCCTTTAATTAAGGGCATGGGGATGTTTTGGCGATCGAGTTCCGCTTCTTGGGGAGTATCGACGATATCGGCTAATCTTTCTAGGGATAAGCCGGTTTCTTGGAAGTTTTGCCAGAGTTGGGTCAAACGCAGGATCGGCGAGGTAACGTAGGAAGCGATAATCCGGAAGGCGATTAATTGACCAAGGGTCAGTTTTTGGTCTAAAACTAAGGCCGCTCCCACCCACAGCACTAATAAACCCGATAATTGGTTAAAGAAGTGACTAAAGGAACCGGCCAAAGTTGAGGTCATTACCGTTTGAAAACCTTCGGCCACATAGCGTGCATAACGTTCTTGCCACTGCCAACGGGAACGCAATTCGATATTCTGTGCTTTTACTGTTTGAATTCCCGTCATCACCTCCACTAGATAGGATTGGGTTTCGGCGTTGCGTTCCGCTTTTGCTCGCAGTTGTCGCCGCACGATCGGTGCGAAAATAGCTGTGCAGAGAACTAAAATCGGCACGACTCCCAGGGCCCAAACGGTTAGAATCGGGCTATAGATCAACATAACCACGATGTAGATAACCGAGAAAATGGCATCTAATACCACCGTTAGGGCTGTACCTGTTAAAAATTGCCGAATATTCTCTAATTCGTTGATTCTTGTCGAAATTTCCCCCACCGGCCGCCGTTCAAAGTATTTAAGGGGTAAACGCAGCAGGTGATCGATAATTTCCGAACCGAGGGTCATGTCGATGCGGTTAGTGGTATCGACAAAAAGAGATGTTCTCAAAAAGGTTAAAATTCCCTCAAAAACGGCAATTACTAAGAGGAAAACCCCGAGGGTGTTCAGAGTTTCTGGGCTATTCTGCACAATCACTTTATCAATGATCACCTGAATCATCAAGGGATTGGCCAGGGCAAATAACTGGACGAAGAAAGAAGCAATAAAAACTTCTATTAAGACTCGTTTATGTTTCTTGACAGAAGGCCAAAACCATGATAGGCCAAAACGCTGTTGCTGGGTGTGTTTGGTGGGTTTAAGCAGAATTACTTCTCCTTTTTCGCCCCAAGATTCCAGAAATTCGCTGGTTTTGCGTTTAATTATCCCCCGTTCGGGAACGGCGATCGTGGTTTCCCGTTGATTAATTTCGTAGAGGATAACGATGGTGTCTTGCCAGCGAATTAGGGCAGGAGGGTTGATATTGGGCAAGGAAGTAGCAGGTAAAGGCACTAATTGGCTATGGAGTCCCACTACCTCGGCCACAGCCCCACACAGGGGCAGGGAAAGGCTGCCGGTTCTTTGCAATTGATCCCCTAGGATGCGTTGGATCACGTCCTTGCGAAAGGGGATATTAAAATATTTGCAGAGCATCTGAAAACAGGCACTCACCGCCTCTAGTTCCGTTTTTCCCCTGAAAAAAGGATAGGATTTGCCGTTTTTCTTGACAGTTTTTTCAAGGTCGATATCGCTGGTGATGTCGCTTATTCTTCCTTGGGGGATATCTAATACCTGGGTAGGTTTATTTCCATTGATGACTTGGGTTTCCCAGATATCATCCGTTTCTGTTTCCGCAGCCGCTTCGGTGGCAACTGTCAAGAATTCGTCTAACTGGTCGCAACGCGCTCGCTCCGCGAGATCGGAGGAAAGACCTAATAAGCGGGTGTTAGTCAGATTATTCTGGGTGATAACTGTGCCGATAGGATAATTATCGGTATTTTCGCTGACTAACCAGAGATAATCATCGTTAATCTGGTCGTAGGACACACAAGCTTGGTTTAAAAGCGCCTGAGCAATTTCTTTCAGATCCCCCCCACCCCAGGCCTGTTGATTAAGATAGGAGCCTAGGAGGGCATAAACTTCGGCGATCGAGGTTTGTTCAAAGAAATGTTCCTTAAATTCGGGGTAATTATTGATTAAAGACCAAAAATCCTCTTCTTTTAAGGTTAAACAGATAGTGAATTCCGAAGAAGCGATCACCGTTTCACAGGGGGTACCGCGCAGGAGACTGATCCACCCGAATAAATCCCCCGGCTGTAATTTAGCCAAAGTGACCGGCAGCGGATTGTTTACCCTAGCATCGTAACCCAAAAGTCTGGCCTCTCCCTCGTAGAGAAGGACGAGGTGAGAAGGTAAGCGGTCGCACTTGAGTATGGCATTGCCCATCTCATAGCGAAGGGGTTGTAATTTCTGACCGAGGGAACGTCTAACCTCGACGGGCAGGCGATCGAAGGGCTGTACAGTCTCCAGAAAGGCGGTAAAATCTAAAGTGGTATAACTCATTAGCTAGGCGAAAATTGACTCAGTTGGCAAATAATTGGGCGAAAAGATTGGGTTTACCCAGTGTTGCGAGGAAATGCTATATAATCGATACCTGCTCGCTATTGACTGGGGTTGATTCGGAGATAAATTTCACTGTTTGCATTTGAGTAATTAACCATTGTTGGAATAAATCATTGCGTAAGCGTTGACGGGTGGGAGGATCCAGTTCAGAGGATAAATATTTTTCTAACCGGACAATCACGACCCATTCTCCCACTTGCGTCGGTGGCGACAGTTGCCCCGGTTTACTAGCTTTGAGAATTTGCCCGATCTGGGGATGGGGGGAGCTCAGTTCCACCGGTCCGATTAGTCCTCCGGTTTCCGCTTCCACTCCTTGGGAGTATTTTTTGGCTAGTTCAGCGAAGCTATTTTCTCGATCCTGTATCCGGAAAAATAGTTCTTGGGCAATGCCGATATTTTTTGTCCGAATCAGCGAATAAACCACCCTATCCAATTGATTTTTCACTTGCAAGAAGTAGGATTCTACTTTGTTATCCCAAGTCTCCTGTTTAAATTTTTCCAATTTAATGTCCCGAAGAATTAGATATTCTAGTTGTTCGGAATTCATTCCGTTTTGTTGTAACCAAGATTTCATTTGTTCATCGTTGGCAATTTGATTATTTTGATAGAAACGGGAATAGGCTGCATTTCTTTCTTCGGGATTGCAGGCGATATTGGCGATCGCTTGCTCGACAATTACTTCCCGGATTAACTGCGGCAACATACCATATTTTGCCAAAAGAGGCAAGACCTCTGACTCGCTAATTTTGTGGTCGCCGATTTCAACAATTGAACTCATAATAAATACATTTTCCTCACAGAAATGTTTAAAACTATCAACTCTAGGAGCTTCTAAATTTTATTGAGGTGATTATACGCCAAAACAGCAATTTTAAGGCACCCCCCCCATTCTAATTTGAGTTTTCCCCTTTGAAAGCCGAAAATTACAGAAATTAAAGGAATAAGTCGGTCCTCTTGGTGGGGGTGGTGAGGGGAATTGGCCCGGCCAGTAGGCCTGCCTAAAATGCTGCTCAGAAACCCCTAATTGCGCTTCTAATGTAATAGAATAGACCCCTTGCAGAAGTTGGGGAAGGGGGAAAGGGGAATTTTTAACCCGTAAACCTCTTGCATAATTAATTTTTCATGGTTCAAAAACGGCAAAAATAAGGATTAAATTGCCTAAAATATGTAAATAGACCATTTAATTGATTATTATTCATTCTTAATTCTCCTGACTACTGGCTACCGACTCCCAACCCTAACAACGATTTTTGATTTCTGCAAGAGGTCTAATATGCACCCCTTTTCCCCACATTTGCCGAAAATTTTTTGATTTATGCAATAGCTCTAATGATAAGATGGAGGTCTGACTGCCTTGGAGAGGTGGCAGAGTGGTCGATTGCGCTCGACTTGAAATCGAGTAACCAGCAATGGTTCGTGGGTTCAAATCCCACCCTCTCCGTACTCAACCAATCAAATTTGGACTCGGGTTTCCCGATTGTTCGTAGAGAGGGGAAATTGACAGTCCCATCGCATTAAGCGCGAGGGATTCTTGGTTCATTGAGTTTCCTTAATCTAGCAGGACGTACCAACCAGCAATTTAAGTTTGCGGGCAGCCCGTCCCTATCTTCAGTGTAACCACAATGAGGACAAATATGGGTTCTTGTGGATGGAGATTTGGGTACTTTTGACCGCAATTATAGCAGTTTTCATCAGAATGAGGTATGGTCAAGGAGCTTAAACCCTTTGTTGGCAAAACTTGTCGATACCTCAGTAACGTGAAAAGCGCTGTAGCATAATTTTGACTCGTGTTGTGGGGTGGTATGGTACTGCTACCGTAACCTTAACATATTTAGGGCTGGCTGAATAATGGTAAAACCCTTTTAAAATAAGGCTTTTGACCTGTGAAAATCCGATGTTCATGCTGCGAAAATAGGATTAGAACCTTCAAAAACCTGGCATTATCCTTCTTTGAGTACACAAACTGGTACAAAAAAAGAGGACAACAAAGCCTGAAACTCCTGACGACCGGCTACTAACCCCACCAACAAACTTTTTCAGCAAACCCTATGTAGAATGGGAGTCTGTCAACGGACAATTTAGCGGCTTTTCTCCTCAAGACTTCAATTAATCGTGCCGCGGGGGTTTATTGGTCTGAGAACCCGACGGAACGACCTTGGCGGTGGGGGGGATACCTTTGAGGGAAATGAGCGTATTCATCACCGTTTTTGCCACAGGAGCGGCCACAGTGGACCCAAAAGTATTGGCCCCCTTGGGTTCGTCCACCACCACCAAAACCACATAACGGGGCGATTCGATCGGTAAAATCGAGACAAAACTGGTGATTTTAGCGTTAGGTAGATAACCCCCCGTCGGACTAGCTTTTTGTGCGGTTCCTGTTTTGCCGCCGATGCGATAACCGGGGATTTGGGCTGCCACCCCCGTCCCCTTGGTGACGACAGTTTCCATCATTTCCACCACTTGCCTGGCTACAGTGGGAGAAAAGACTTTTTTGCTGGGATAATCGGGCTGCCAGTGCAAACGGCCGCGGTCGTCGGCTAATCCTTTGATCAGATGGGGAGTTACCAGGGTGCCACCATTGGCCAGCGCGCCGTGCAATTGTACTAATTTTAAAGGAGTTAGGGATAAACCTTGACCAAAGGAAGCGGTGGCCGATTCAATGGCATTATCCAGAAATTCTGATTCGGGTTTGAGATATCCTGCCACTTCTCCGGGTAAATCTACACCAACCCTTTGATTTATTTCCAATCCTAATAAACTTTTATAGAAATCAACTCGCTTCATTTTTTGGGCAATTTGCACCATGGCCACGTTACTAGAGGTTTGCAGGACTCGGGCCATATCCAGCGCCCCATAACCCTGTTTAGAGGCATTTTTAATGGTCCAGGGACCGACAGTAATTGCCCCTGGATCATTGACTACTGTACTAGCTTGAACTGCCCCGGCTTCCATGGCCAGGGCGATAATAATTGGTTTAAAAGTTGACCCCGGTTCGTACTGATCGGCTACGGTCCAATTTTTAAATAGAGCCACATTGGCTTTATAGTATTCATTGGGGTTAAAAGTTGGTTCACAAACTAGGGCTAAAAGAGAACCATCAAGGGAGTCCATAACGATGACAGCCCCTCGTTTAGCATTAAATTTCTTTAGCTGTTCCCGCAGGGCTGTCCGCGCCGCCCTTTGTAGTTTTAAATCGAGGGTTACTTCTAACTGTAATTCATCAAATTGAAAGATACCATCGGGAACAAAAGCTGGTAAAATTCGCCCGTCTCCCATGCGTCTTGTATTGACAGAAAAGGGATCTCTTTCTAATAACTGACTGGAACCTCTTTCTAATCCTGCCTGGCCACGATGTTCTTTATCTACATAGCCAATCACGTCGGCTGCCACATCGTCTTGGGGATAATAACGAGCGTATTTTTCCTCTAATTCTACACCGTCAAGAGATAATTGTTTTAAGCCCCTAGCCACGGATTCGGTTAATTGATTGGCTAAACGAATTCCTGTTTCTTTTTCTTTAAATTTTTGAATCAGTTGATTAGTAGGAATATTTAATAAAGGAGCTAATTTATCAGCCACTTCTGCGGGTGGAATAGCAAACAGTTTTGGGTGTACATAAAGAGTATAAATCAAGCGATCGGTTGCCAAAACATTACCATTACTATCGACGATCGCTCGCCGGGGAATATAGGGTCTAATACTGGTAGTTTGCTGTTGTCTGGCTCTTTTTTGTAATTCCTGTGTTTGTACTATTTGTAATTGGTACAATCGCCAAGCTAAACCCAAAATACCCATGACTAAAACCAACCACACCGCCACCAATCGCCCGTTACTCACAGGCAATTTTTTTAACTGTTGTTGCCGTTTTTTGGCGTTTAAATAGGACTTTCTGTCCCGGATACTCCCGGAGGGCGATCGAGTTTTTTTACCTCTAAATCTGGGTCTTTTTGTGTCAGTCATGGGAAGCATATTTCAGTTCAGTGAGCAGTGAGCAGTAAGCAGTGAACAGTAATCAGTGAGCAGTAAACAGTAATCAGTAAACAGTAAAAAGACAGGAGGAAACTTCTAGGTAATACTGCACACTTAACAACTCACATCTGATAACTGTTAACTTACCCACTGATAACTGAATAACTGATAAGTGTTAATAGGCACTTTGGGGTTGAGAATTGACGGTAGATTGGGGTTGAGAAGCGAGGGCTGGTTTCAGGTTAGGAGCAGATTTACGCTGTAAAAAGATAGTTTGGAAGGGTTGGGGATGAGTTAATCCGGTTTCGGGTTTTTCTGCTTGTTGAGCTAGTTGATGTTTAAGGGTTTCATTGGTGGCCAAAAGATGGCGCTCGTGACGTTGCAGTGTTTCCAGTTTACCAAATTCTTTGTCCCAAACCTTGGGAATATATACCGTCCAAGCATATATTCCCAGAGTCGAACCCAACAGACAAAAAGTAATCACAGCCACTATTCTTTCTAGGAGGCAAAGGGAACGTAATTGACGCGAGTCCACTTGTTTTTGTGTCGGGGCCACGGGAACTCTCGCCACCGATTTAGTCGCTGGTTTGACGGTGGGAGTCGGGGGGGATTGAGTAACTGGTTTAGTAGTGGGGTTGGGGGAAGTTACCCGCGACTGGGGACGACGTTGAGTCGCTTGGCTTTTCTGGCCAGGAACGGGAACGGGAATATAGGACTTATGGGCAGCAGACATGATTTTCTCTCAATATTTCTAGCTAGTTGTCGTTGTCAAAAATTAAGTTTCTAAAATTAGGAGTCGGTCATCAGGAGTCAGTAGTCAGGAGTCAGTGGTTCGTGTTAGGCGATGGATGGGGTTATAAGGGATGAAACCCTTATAAAAAAAGACATTACTGCGATTTTTGTCAATTGTTTTCGCTCTAGAACGAACTAATCAATTAAGTCTCTTGCCAGATAAGAATTTAGTCGATCGAACCATGGCAAGTAACGAAGAACCATATTTACTTGATAACTGTTGCCTTTTTTCCTTTTTACTTTTTCCTTGAAAATCACTGTTCTAGTTCTAGACGTAAACGATATAAGATAGTTTGCGGATGAACTTGAGCAAGAATTTGATTAATCACTGTACTCGGTCCGGATGCCCCCCAACTACAACCGCGTTCTAGATAGATTTTGGCGGCTTTCCCGATGATATAGGTTCCATAAGCGGCAATTGCTCCCTGTAGGAGAGCGGTGCTACCGTAGAGGGTTAAAGAGGTGGGATTTTCAAAAATACTCGCCGCTGCCGCTGTCGTTTTGCCCAGACCGATAATCACAGTGCTGAGGATTTCCCCCACCAGCAACCCCGCACTACTCAAAAGTAGAGTCCGCCAGAGTTGACCAGCTTGGTAACTGGTAATCGGCAAGCCGTACAAACGAGCTAAAGCCCGAACTAGAGTCAAATCGACGATTGAAGCCCCTAGGAGGTCTAAAATAGCGATCGGATTGGCAGCAATCGCTAAAGCCTTATATTTCGCGTATTGCCAGATAATTTCCTCCGCTTGACTGTCCAGGAGTTCCAGAGTTTTTCTAGCGATATTTTCCTCCGCTTCTTGCCCTTGCACTAAAGCATTTAAGGCCAGCAGCGATCGCCCTTCCCGATTTAAAATCGTTAGGAGTTTATCTTGCAGCTCCTCCATCTGGGGGGGAGGGGTTTCCCACTCACTCACCACGCGCCCATCGGGGTATTCCACGCGGACGGGAATCGGTTGCGGTTCGGCAGCTACCATAACTATCTCATCGCTAGTTAACAAATCTTCTAACGTTTTTTCGGCCCGATTGGTTCCTAATCTCTGTAACTGCTGAAAAATCTGGCGGCGATCGGCTTCCGGATAGAGGTCAATCTTATTAAACACCAAAATGAGCGGTTTTTTTGCCAGGCGCAATTCTGCCAGGGCCTCGTATTCGGTTCGGGTAATATCCCCCGCTACGATAAATAAAATCAAATCGGCACTTTTAGCGACTTCCCGGGCCATATTCGCCCGTGCTTCCCCTTCAATCTCATCCAATCCGGGGGTATCGATTAATTCTATCTGAATTTTACCCGTGGCTGGTGTCCAGCGCACCGATCGCGGCCAGCGTGTCACCCCATGCAGGGGTCCGGTTGCCAGGACTTTTTGACCGACTAAAGCGTTTACCACCGAGGATTTACCGCGACTGACTAACCCGAAGGCCGCCACCCGAATCACCGTTTCATCGAGTTTATCCAAGGCCGATTTGAGGGACTGCAAATCCTGTTTAACGGCGGCCTGAAGTTGGGGATCGGGGGGATAATTCCAATGGCGGCGAAAACTGGCATACCATGTTAAAGCCTGTTGTAAACTAGCTTTAGCCTGATTGTAATGAGTTTCCTCGAGGGAAGGGGTCTTGGTCACGGTTGATTTTTTAACTGTTTATTGATGCTGCTGCCTTTATTGTAGAGTTTCGGGGCGGTAACTTAGATGCAGTTATCTGGGGTTAGGGGAGATGGGGAGACTTTTCAGTGATCAGTGAAAAGAAACCAGCGAAGCTCTGATTCTTCTAGAGAGCGATTTTCTGGCTGGGATATTATCCCGACGCAAGTCCCTTATTCTTGCTCTGTGGTTGAGGAAAAAAAACCTGTCCCTAATGGCGATGATAGCCAGAAAAGGGACAGATTGGCTCAATTGCATGAGATTATTTTCAAGGGCTAGACGGCATCAGGAATTACATCATGCCCATGCCGCCCATGCCACCCATGCCGCCCATGCCGCCCATGCCGCCCATGCCGCCCATGCCGCCCATATCGGGGGCTGCGGCTTCTTTAACGGGTTTTTCGACCACGAGGGCTTCCGTAGTTAAGACCATACCGGCGATAGAAGCGGCGTTTTGAACGGCTGACCGTACCACTTTAGCCGGATCGATAATTCCGGCGGCGATTAAGTCTTCGTACTTGCCGGTGAGGACATTGTAACCGACGCTAAAAGCGGTATCGCGCACACCTTCCACGATCACATCCCCTTCCACACCGGCGTTATTAGCTAACTGACGCAGGGGTGCTTCTAGGGCTTTAGCGACGATATCGGCGGCGACTTTTTCCTCATCGTTAGTCAAAGAAGCTTTGAAAGCCTTCACCTTAGAAGCCAGATGAATCAAGGTTGTACCACCGCCCGGGACGATACCTTCTTCCACGGCGGCTTTGGTGGCATTGAGGGCATCTTCGATGCGGAGTTTGCGATCCTTGAGTTCGGTTTCTGTGGCTGCCCCGACCTTAATGACGGCCACACCGCCGGCTAATTTAGCGATGCGTTCCTGTAATTTTTCCTGATCGAATTCAGAATCGGTTTCTTCTAACTGTTTTTTCAGTTGGGCGAGACGTTTCTGCACATCGGCCTTATTGCGGCTGTCTCCGGAGGCGACAATAATTGTATTGTCTTTTTCCAGGGTGATTTTTGCCGCTTGCCCTAGCAGATCGAGGCTAACGGTGTCAAGACTTAAGCCCACTTCTTCGGAAATCAGACGACCGCCGGTGAGGATGGCGATATCTTGTAAAACTGCCTTGCGACGTTCCCCGAAACTGGGGGCTTTGATAGCGACGACATTTAAGACACCCCGGGCCTTGTTGACCACTAGAGTGGCTAAGGCTTCGCCGTCCACATCTTCGGCGATAATTAATAGGGGACGACCTTGACGGGCAACGGCTTCGAGGACGGGGACTAATTCTGCGATCGCACTGATTTTTTTATCGGTAATCAGGATCAGGGGGTTGTCGTACTCGACGATCTGTCTTTCTTGATCGGTGATGAAATAGGGAGAGATATAACCGCGATCGATCTGCATCCCTTCCACTACTTCTAATTCGGTGGTTAAGGATTTCGATTCTTCCACGGTGATTACGCCATCGGTGGTGACTTTTTCCATGGCGGTGGCGATCATTTGTCCCACTTCTTCGTCGTTGCCGGAAGAAACGGTGGCCACTTGAGCGATCGCATCTCCGGCGATCGGTTTAGCGACGGCGGCGATTTCTTCCACCAGATAGGCGATGGTTTTGTCTAGTCCGCGTCTTAAGGCGACGGGATTGGCCCCGGCGGTAACGTTTTTGAGACCTTCTTTAATTAAAGCCTGGGCGATGATGGTGGCGGTAGTGGTGCCATCTCCCGCTAAATCTTTGGTTTTTGCCGCTACTTCCTGAATTAATCTCGCCCCGGTGTTTTCGAGGGGATCGGACAATTCGATTTCTTTGGCGACGGTGATGCCGTCATTAACGATCTGGGGGGCGCCGTATTTCTTTTCTAGCAAGACATTGCGTCCTTTCGGACCGAGGGTGATTTTTACCGCATCGGCCAAGGCGTTGACACCTCTTTCTAGGGCGCGACGGGATTCATCTTTAAAGGCAATGATTTTGGACATGGTATCGCTGTTGTGATAGGACTCCTTATAGTTAATTTAGCACTCTTAGGGCCTGAGTGCTAAGATGCGGCTGCGGTCATTGAGGAGATCAGGGTGTTGAGGAGATCAGGGTAAGCTAAACGGCTTTTACTTCGGATCACCGATATAGACTCCAAAAGGGTTATAGCTATTGGATCATGCAGGTTAAGCGCCGTTTAGCTTATGATGTCCCTAGCGCAGACTGAATTGAGTTAAAAAAAATAAAAATTCATCAAGATTTATTAATAAGTGCAGAAAATCAATGATAACTATTGTAGGATAGGGAAGCTAACAAAATTTTAGCCCATTTTCGCCAAGAGATAGATGAATATCCTGCCTAGATTATTGTAGCTGATAAAGCCCTATTTCTTTGTTCATGTTCCACGAACTTTTGAGATATCGTCTGATTATTCTACCTGGTCTCAATTTTCATAACAGTGGGATGGATCGGGGAATAATGCAGTTTTTTTATCCTCAGATTTTTTTAGGAGAAGACAATCATGATTAATCTAAATCCTGCTATCGAACAAAAAATTAATCAATTTATTCTGAAAGTTAAATTAGCTCACCAAAAAGAAGCCAGAGATATCATTCAAGAAACGAAGAATTTAAAAGATGAACTTATTCAAATTCAAAGATTAGGTGAATTAACTTTTTCAGAAAATTCACCTATAAGAGTAGAATTAGAAGAAAAAATAATAGCTCATACCGATCAGCTGGTGGAGACAATTAACCTTTTATCTACTGGCAAAATTTTAGAAACTCCTCTTGATACTTTCAGCCAAGAAACTGATAGTTTAGTGGCAACAATTACGATTCTATTCGATGCTAATGCTAACGATGCAAACTTGCCAAAACTTAAGGAAAAACTAACTGCTTGGCAAACAAAAATTAAAGATACTTTGTTGAAATTTTATGCCACTGTGGAATTACAACAGAAAAATGAGTCTTTGATTGCTGAACTGAAGGATAAATTATCTAAATATAGTTCAGTAGATGAAGACTTTCAAAAGTTAATTAACGAATTTAAAAATAATTTTGCACAACTACAAGAAGCAAGTGTTTTATTTAAAAGTTTAGACGATTTAATCAATGAAATTCAAGCTAGAGATGAGGGAATCAAACTAAACCAAAGAATTGATACTTTGCTGGAAAAAACCAAAGAACAAGTAGCGGGATTCCCTCCAAAATTAGACTGGGAAGTACAGAAAGAAATTCAAGCTAGATATGAGGGAATTGAACTAGAGCAAAGAATTAATATTTTGCTGGAAAAAACCAAAGAACAAGTAGCGGGATTCACTCAAGAATTAGACCGGGAAGTACAGGGAGAATTAGCAAAATTAATTAAAATACTAGGGATGGCACAGGTGGAACTCAAGAACATTTCCAAACCTTGTGATATCATGCAAGTAAAGTCGGTGGTAGATTCTGGAGAAATTGCGATTAAATCTTTAACAGGTAAACCTAATATTATTTTGGCACAAAAATTACGCTATGCCGCCAGAACGAGATTGAGAAAAATCCAGAAAAATTGTTCGTATAATTGGTATAATAATATACTAAATATCTATAATAATATACTAAATATCGGAGAGGATCTTTACCATTATCTCAAATCTCTCAAAACACCTGCAAAAGTTTTAATTGGATTAGTGTTAGCTCTCCCTTTGAATTGGGGTATTATGAACTCCCCGCCAGTGAAAAACTTGCTTATGTCTTTACCTCCAATTACAAAGTCTAGTAACCAAAATACTGCGGGTAAAAGTAACCAAGATACCGAGGGTAAAAGTAACCAAAATATTGAGGAAAAAGACGAAAATTTTAAACTATTGATATTGATGACAGGCACTTTAGGGGGAGCAGTTAGTCTTCTAACTCGTTTGCAAGATTTTGATAATCCCAAAAACCAAAAATATGACGATGACCTCGTGCCACTTATGATTGCTGCAACTAAGCCCATTTTAGGAGGAAGTTTTGCTTTCTTTATTCTACTAATCCTTAACTCTAGTATTTCTCCCTTAGAAATTCGGGGTAAAACTGAAGAGAAGAATGACAACTATTTATATGGACTTTTGACAATGGCTTTTGTAGCTGGATTTAGCGAACGTCTTATTCCCGATTTAATTAATCAAGTAGAGAAAAGAGTAACTGTAGAGGCTAGTTCCACTGGACAGGGACTACCTCCAGCGATTTTGATCGCTCCGCCTAGCGCAACTTTAGCATTAAATGGAAGCCAAGAATTTACCATTAACCCCGTTGGTAACTACACCATCACAATCTCACCGCCAGAAAGCGGTAAAATTGATAAAAATACTGATGCCAAATTTACCTACACTGCACCTGCACAAGGAAATCCTAGGGATAAAATTACTATTACTGCTACTTCTGATTCCGGACAAACTGCCAAGGCTACTGTCACTTTAACTGCATAAAAAAAGACCAAGAGAGCCTTCTAGTTTGACAAAAAAAGTATAACTCCCATTTACCCCGATTTCGGGTTAATCGGAATAGCCAAAGCTTGAACTTGAATTTTTTTTAACTCGGAAACTAATCGAATCGCCTGCTGTTCGTAGAGGGGGGCGCCGAGAGTCGCTGGCAAATTTTCCATGAGATCACTGGCGGTTTTCAGGGGACAATTAGAAAAACGACTGATCACGGTGGGTGCTTCCGCGGCAATATTGCGGTTAAAGGCTTTTTCTACCCGCACGCGCCAAGTTTTGGGAGTGCGACGACCCTGCTCCACCCGTCGCAGTCCGTTGATGGTGGCCAGCACCACAATGCGATCGCCGATGCGTAAATTGAGATAATCTTCGGGCATTAATTTCGGGGCTTGCCGTTCTCGTTGGTGTAGGATCGGCACGACTCGATAACCGTAGGCAATATCCCCGATCGAGCTACCATTGAGAGTATCCCCAGCTTCGATCTCGTATTCGGTGACTAGAATCGTTTTTTGCGCCCAACGGAACAGATAGATGATATTTTCTCCGAAAGCGGCCCCCGTAAAGGCTTCTGCCGCTACGGTGTTGGTTCCTAAAATGTGAGAGCGGGGCAGAATTTGACTTAATTGTTGACTAAGGTTGTCGTCGGTGGTGCGGATGACTAAGTAGCTTTGGGGGTTGAGTTTGCGGGTGGTTAGGGCCACTTCTAAATTGAGGATTTCGTCATCAGTAACAATCGCTATACTTTTAGCCCTGTCTAAATTGACATTTTTTAAAGATTCTTCGATATTTCCCGTCATCAGGGGCATTTTTGGCAGGATAGTCGCATCAAAATCCCTATTTAAGCTGACCCCGACGATCGCCTGTTGCATTTCTAGTAATAAATTAGCCACTTCTTTGCCGACTCGACCTAAGCCCACAATAACGATATGATTCTGTTGGGGAACTGGGGGACGGTTGGGGATAAATTGAAATCTTGATGATAATAAAGTTTCTGTCAAAATGGCATAGAGAACCCCGATAAAAGCGGTTCCAGCTAAGGTTAAAAAGAGACTAAATAGCTGCATCCACCAGGGAACTGCATTTAAATCTTCGGGGTTAGAGGCACCGAAAACATCACCGTAACCACCTAATAAAAGAATCGCCGTTCCTGAAAGAGCGGAAATAAAGGAAGCTCTCGGGGCGTAGAGATGGAAAAGAAAAGTCCCGATCATTACCAGCAGGATAATGATAAATACTGACATGAAAGCCACCCGGTGAATTTGCTGCTGAAAACTCAATTGCCAGAATTGTTGGATTTCTTTGCCTAATTTTTGCCAAAAATGCCGCAACTTCTGGCGAGAATTTGAAGGTTTCTGGCGGGTAGCATCGATGTTTTGATAGGTAGTTTCGATGGTGGTAATGGTATCACCGGCCCGGATAGTAGTGGTGGGGGACCATTGATAAAATCCGGCCCTTAAAGGTTCATCGGGGGCTGTGTGTGCTAATAGACGACGGGTGGGGGTATTTAAATCACCTAAAAAGCGATCGAGTAAACCATCTTCGGGGCTAATTTGTCTCTGGATAATCCGCAATTTCTGACCGTCTAGATGCAAAAAACCGAGGGTTTCCGTGCCTAATGTGGCTAAAGCAAAGGCATTGGCGGGTAGTTGGGTGGGTTCATAGGCGATAAAATTGCCTAAACGTTCCTTGAGTAGCTGATTGAGATTATCTTTAGAAGAACGCACCACTAAGCGGGTAAGGGGATTTAATTGCCGAATAATTAGGGCAGTGGTGGCATTAATTCGCTCATCACTGGTGACAATTAAAGCAGCCCGACAGCGATCGATTCCCGCTCTTGCTAAAATGTTTTTTTGACGACAATCACCGATAATTATTTCCTCTAATAAATCGGGAAAATCATTAATTTCCCAACTGGGAGGCTGTATTAGTTCGATCCCGACGACGCTAACCCCAAACTCTTTTAAAGACTTGACGCAGTGTTGTCCGAGACTACCCAATCCACAAACTAAAAAGCGATCGGCTAACTTGACATTCCCAGGGACAAAGCTGAGAGATTCTTGGTTCATAGATTCTGCTTGTCTTAAAAAATAGAAGGATTTTTCAAACTTCTGATCCCCCCTGCCCCCCTTGATAAGGGGGGTGCTGATCTCCCCTTAATCTACCCTTAATTTTTTTTTAACTAAGGGGGGTATTAGACAATTTTAAACACCTACCTAATTATAACATACCAGCATTTTTATTGCGTACCCGTTGATACATTTCTTCCATTACTTCGATAAAGGAGGTATCCTTATCCCAAAATGCAGGATAATCACCAGCTTTTTTAATAACAATTGCGGGAATAGTTGCGGCTTTGACTAACTGAGGATTTTCTGGTAAACGGTGATGGGAGTGCCAAAATTCTTTGAGATCAATTGTTTCTGCTGCTGCTATAGTTTCGGGTTTAGTGTGATAAGAAGTAACTGGGTTAAGAGGAATTTTTTCCTCTTGGATGGAGGAGGAAAGCAGCTTACCGAGGGGAGTTTTTGCTAACTCTTGCAGTAATTTTTGACGAGAGATACCCCGTAATTCAAATAAGAGGAAAGGATCCTGATCTAATTGGGAGGCAACGAGGTAATAAACTCCAGCAATATGTTTACAGGGATTTTCCCAATCGGGACAGGAACAATTGGTGATAAAATCCTTTTGACTGTGGGGTAATAAGTGCAGATTCAGATCGCTAAATGCTTCATCAATATTATCGGGAACTTCTTTGAGCAGCAGTTTAGAGATCATACTCGCTCTTGAACCAAGATTATATAAAGCTTGTGACCACTCTGCTTTAGTAATTGGTTTAATCTCGATACTCACCTTATACAAAGGTTCTTTGTAAACCCCAAAGTAGGGATTAATGGAACCTCGCACCTGAGCAGTAATTAAATTACCGTCAATTGTATAATTCTTGACTTTATCATTTTTAGCGTAGGAACGTCCTCGACTCAAGCGCGCTGAGTCGGTAAATTCCTCTAATGCTTCTATAAAGCGTTGTCCCCACCAAGTTTTACTAAATTTATTCATAGGTTTACCTCGATTAAATAATTGTCTGTTTATTCAATGCGATTAACTGACGAAAACTTTCGTTATCTAATTCCGTTAACCAGGATTCATCATTACTAACAATAGCATTAGCTACCTTTTTCTTTTCCTCGATCATTTCATCAATTCTTTCCTCTAAGGTTCCCAAAGTGACAAATTTATGCACGAAAACATTTTTTTGTTGACCAATTCTAAAAGCGCGATCGGTTGCTTGATTTTCCACCGCAGGATTCCACCAACGATCGAAATGAAAAACATGATTTGCTTTGGTTAAAGTAATCCCCACTCCCCCAGCTTTTAGGGATAAAATAAATACGGAAGGTTCTGTTTCGGGATGTTGAAATTCTTCGATCATTTGTTCTCGTTTTGGTTGAGAAGTCCCCCCGTGAAGATAATAGGTATTATAGCGAAAAGTTTGTTTGAGGTATTTTTGTAAGGAGTCACCGATTTCGGTAAATTGAGTGAAAATTAGCAGACTATCTCCCTCTAAAATTACTTCTTCTAGCATTTCTCCCAAACGCTCTAACTTATGCGATCGCTCAGGAGTAAAAGCGCTGTTATCCTGTAAAAATTGACGGGGATGATTACAAATTTGTTTCAAGCGCATCAGGGTAGATAAAATTAATCCTTTGCGTTTTATTCCCTCCGCTTCTTCTAATTGTTTTTCCACTTCTTTGATGACAACTTCGTAGAGAGAAGCTTGTTCTTTAGTTAAATTACAATACTGTTTGTTTTCCACTTTGTCAGGTAAATCTTTAATTATCTGCTTATCGGTTTTTACCCGACGCAGAATAAAAGGTTCCACTAATTTTTTGAGAACCGTGGACTGGAGACGATCATTTTGTTTTTGGATTGGCACTTCAAAAGCTTTACGAAATTGAGTTTCTTTGCCTAAATAACCGGGGTTAAGGAAGTTAAAAATTGACCATAAATCAAGCAGTCTATTTTCTACTGGAGTTCCCGTTAATGCGAGACGATGTTGTGCAGATAAACTTAAGATTGCTTTAGTTTGTGCCGCTTTAGGATTTTTGATATTTTGTGCTTCATCAATTACCAAACGTTGCCAAGATTGCGAGTTAAATAATTTCAAATCCTTGCGAACTAAGGTAAAAGAAGTAATGACGATATCCTGTTGACTAGCTACTATCTGAAATTCGTTCTCATCTTGATAGCGCTTACTACCATGGTGAATTAAAACCTGAAGATGGGGGGCAAATTTTTCAATTTCTTTTGCCCAATTTCCCACCACGGAAGTGGGTGCAACTAGCAGAGTTGGTAAAACATTATTATCTCCCTCTCTTTCCCCAACCAATCTAGCAATTACCTGTAGGGTTTTTCCTAATCCCATATCGTCAGCAAGACAACCATTTAAACCCAATTGTTCTAGGTATTGAATCCAAGCAACCCCGCGCTTTTGGTACTCCCGTAGCGTTCCTTGTAATTGGGGAGGATTTTCGATCGGTTCTAGTTGACTAGGATTTTGTAATTTCTCTAGCATAGAACCCAAAAATTCATCGGTTTCAACAATAATTTCCTCTGGGGATTCGGCAGCTTTTTTCATTAATTCAATCAGATTCATTTCAGGATTTTCCTGCTGATATTTCTCCCAAAAATCCAGCATTTGCTGCATTTTATTTTGTTCTAATTCTACCCATTGACCTCGAAATTTAACTAGGGGTGTTTTGGTATTAATTAATTGTTGCCATTCCTCTTGGGTAATAGTTTCGTCACCGATGGCTAATTCATATTGATATTCAATGATGTTTTCAAGGCTAAAAATCCCTTTACTAACGGGGGTAGATTTGCCCGATTTAGAAGTGGTTTTTAGCCGAACTTTGGCCCGTTGACGACCTTCGGGAGTCCACCAAGCGGGAATAATTACCTTATATCCTGCATCTTCTAAAATCCAAGCAGTTTCTTTTAAGAAAGTAAAAGCTTCTGTAAGGTTGAGAGAAAATCCCGTCGGTTTATCCGTTTCTAATCCTTGCCAAATGGGGGGATAAATACGGGCAGCATAACCCAAACTTAGTAAAATATTTTTGTCTAAATCTTGACCAAAATGCGCTTGTATGCTTGTTCTAGTTTCGGGTACTGCATACCAATATTCGTCTAATTCTAATCGCAGGGAGGGGTCTTGTTTAGAGATGAGGATAAAAGTAATTTGCCACTGTTCAATATTATTTTCTGTGGCCTCCGTTAGTTTAAAACCAAGGCTAAAACTAGATATATTTTGGTCTCCTAGTAATTGCTGTCTCCAAGTTTGCCACTGTTGATATTTTTCTAAAGCGGCAGCGGTTTGCAGAAATCCAGCAGTTTTAGTCACAGAGAAGCAATCACCTATAATTGTCTCGCTAATTTTTTTATCAAAACTGGCAGGAATTGCTGTGTTAGTGACAATTTCATTGAGGAGACATTCGGAGAAGTGCCGGAGTAGGGTTTTGGAATCGTATAATTGTGGTGAAGCATGGGGATTTTCAGCACCAGCAAGACAAATGCGGGGAAGATATTCGAGATAGCGATCGAGATTGGTTTCGTAGGTTGCTGATATAATTTCCCAAAGAGGATAGATGGCAAAGTTAGCGGTTTTCTGGTTATTTGTGGCTAATGCTCGATATCTAAAAGCAGGAATATAGTTATCTTTGAGAATTATTTCTTTAAAAGCTTGACTGTAGTGATACCAAAAAAGTAAATCTGCTCCTAACTGAATCTCTGAGGAGTTGTAAAGACAGATAAAGTGCAGATCATTGAGCAGTTTAAGTACAGGATTAAGGGGATAACAATCAATTTGCCAAGATTGCCATTGGCTATTTTCTGGGGGTTCTTTTTCTAGATAACGCAGTAATTCTAAGGAGGGTAAAGGTTGATTATCCTGGCTAGGTAAAAGAAAGTAGCGGGGTACAAATTGCCGACTAAGAGGATTATAATTCGATTGAACTATTCCTAACTCTCCGGTAAGGAAGCTAGTTAATTCTTCTTTGCTTAACTGAAAAGGATGATAATTATTAGCAGTGGTGCGACTCTTTTTCGGGGTGCTAGTTTCTCCCCAAAGATAAAAGCTACCCTTCTGAATAAATTCGTCCGTTGATTGAGGAATCCAAGTACCGTGAAGAATTTTCATGGTTTTTAATGAGTACAAAAGAACTTAAATGAGGGCAATACTTAGCCTCTAGAAAAATTGTAGCGATTATGGGAGGATTCTCCACACTTTTTTGTCCCTTTGCGAACCCAGAAGTCCTCTGGATAAGAGAAAAAGGTTAATAGCGTTTCTAGGACAAAAAACCATTGAGAAGAGGTGATCGACGGTTTTTTGAGCTTAAAGCTTATCCCTATATGGGTTTAAAGCTATTTTTGTTCTAGGTTTTGTTGAGGTTCCACTAAGAGGGATGTCTAATTATATCAATTCTCCAAAATCCGGCTACAAGAGTTCGATCCCCCTGCCTTCGTCTCCCTTAAAATGGGAAAAAGGGGAAATGGGAACTTAAATTCGATAATTCGATCTGTAGTTTTTATGGGTGAGAATTGGTATTAATTAACTTTTACCCAAATACTGCGGAAATATTTTTCGGAATTATTTTTATCGATAATATCTTTACAGGGAGTATTACCAACTCGCTCGATTGTACCATCATCGCTTAAAATCTGAAAGCGATCTTGGAAATGGGGATAAAACAACAAAGCTTCTGGACGAAAACCTTCAGGGAATTGCAGTGATTCTATCTTTTCTGGTGCATCTTCTTTTTTTCCTGACCAAGTATAGAAAACAAATTGATCGCCTCCATGAAATTCTCCGGCAATAATTAAATATACTTCTAAAGCTGGCCAAAATTCAATGCTACGAATTCCTAATCCTCCCAAATCTAACAAGATAGTATCACCAAATTCAGCCCGAGCATTGCTGGAATTAATAACTAAACTTTCAGGATTTTTTAGAGTTAATAAAATAGCTTTATCGTTTGGTAGAGGATTACGAAAACCGATCAAGATATTTCCGTCTGGAGTTGCCGTTAAACCTTCAATATTTAATCCTCCTTCAGCTTTAGGAGCTTTGGTTTCTGCTGTTTTGAAATCAAATATTTTAGCCAATTGAGAGTCTTCGATAATATCGCGCAAGACTAACTGATTATAAGACTCACCCACTGGAACTATACTAGAGCCGTCATCGGTAATTTTACTAGCAAAAAATTGATGACGAGGGAGTTTTCGTTCAGCATTTTTATTGCGGCCATGAGAAGTAATCCAATAGATTATGTCATTGAGTACAGTTACCCCCTCCAAGTCGATTTCTTTATTTTTAGGATTGTTTTTCAGCCAACCATTAATGTCAATTGTTTCCAGTGCTTTTCCCGACTCTTGAGAGGAATAAATCCAGAGAAAATTACCTAATTCTGGATCCGTCTCATCATTACCAACAACAAATTTATTTTCTCCTAAAGCAATGGCCGCAGAAGCATCACAAATTCCTTGATGTTTGATTTCTTGGATAATAGAAAATTTGAGAGGTTGCATGATTGTATTTTCCTTGTTAATTAGAAAAGTGAGGATTGGGAAAATTGTCGGCAATAAAAGAGAAAAAGACAAGAAATGACTAGAAATAATCTGAGAAAGGATTAATTTGAATAACTAATTCCTTCTAGGTTAAAAAAATTTTCGAGTGTCATAATTAGAGTACCAAGACTTTCTAAAATTATATCAAATAACAACTGTTTTTGCTATCTTTTTTGAATTGGCGAACTATTACAAAAAGCAGTGACATAAACTAAAGTTTAATAATTCTGCCAAGGATTTCGATGGTTCTACCCAAAAGGTTTAGAAAACCAACCGTATCATCAAGTTTTTTTATTTCTTTATTGATAGCATCTATTCCTTCATGTAGTTCAATTTCATTAGCTTTTAGTTCACTAACTAAAACACTAGCAATATTGATACGAGTTTTATTAACAAGTCTTTTCCACTCTGTACGAAACTGCTTAAATTGCCTTTTTTGGTCATCATCAGGAAACTTACCCAGAATACCAGGAATGGTCAATTGATTTTGAATTGCACTAATTTCATCGAGAAATTCTTGCAGTGCCTCAAGTAATTTTTGTGTATCAGTATTTGTGGTCATTGTCTTTTACTCCTGTGGTAGTCTTGTTTTGGTTGATTGATCTTTTTAAATCTTCCGATATGTTGATGAGAGATTCGATCTCAGATAATAAAGCATTGGCACGTCCGATGGTAAATCTATCTTCCAAGAGCAATTTAAAAGACTCCTTAAAAGATTCTGTTGCTTTAGTTGCGTCATCTAAACCTTGAACTGAAAGAGTCATCGTTCTAATTTGTCTGCGTCTAATTATCCAATCATCGGGTTTTTCAATTGGTTGTTCAGCAGCAAATGCGGGTAAAACAGAGCGCTCATCTTTGAGGTTTTGAATATCCTTTAAATCAGTTTTAATCTGACTGGTAAGCAGTTTCAGTAAAGCTTCCTGTATAGCAATTTCTCGATAAATTGCTTCCTTCCTTGCCTCTAGTTCTTTTCTTAGTTCACCCTTGATTTTTTGACTTAGGATAATCTCGGGAATCGAAGGTACAGGAATCGAACCAACTCTAGGGTTAGCCTGAATAATGTTACTGATACTATTTAACTGTTTAAAAATATTATCAGTCGCTTTTCTCGCTTCTTGAGGAGCAGTAGAAGTGGCTAAATCTTCTAAGGCAAAAAAGTATTCTTTTAATAGATGATTGTGTTGACGCATTTCGGCAATTAAAGTGAGCCACTCATCATCTTCTTTGGTAGTCTCAGCATAGTTACTACTGTCTCTATCTTGATCCTGTAAATCATTGGCAATCAAATTTTCCGAACTGGCATCCACAAAATAATCACCAGAAATAACTAACAGGCTATCAAGAGCGGTGGCGTATTCCTGACCAGATTTGGCAAACTTCTGATATTCTTCAAGGGAAGCTCCACAGGCAACTAAAATAGTTCCCATGACAGTTATAATTGATGTTCTGATGACTGCGCTAGGTTTCAATGAAGAGCCTCCTTAATGAATTAAAAGAATAATATTGATCTTGTATTTGCTACTAAGGATAAACAGGATTACGCCTATACCAATCAACGTAGGTTAAACTTTTTGGAGAAATATTTTGCATAAATTTTTCCAAGTTTTTACGCTCATTTGTGTTAGTCACTAATCCAAAATCGAGAGAAGATAAAACTGCTCGGTGAATAGTTGGACTTTGACGATCGAGAATGGCAACTAAAAATTTCGGATTTTGATTAGCCCATTGTACAATAACTGTGGCATAATTTTCCTCTACTATCCCATCTATATACGGAGACATTTTAACCAAAGTTTCCGCATCTTTTTGATAGCCATTTGCTGCTTTTTTTCCAAGTTTAATTATAGTCGGCAGTCCCAATTCTATAAGTAAATCACGACCTTGATCACAAGAAATTCGAGAAATTTGACTACCAGCTAACCAACCAGCAAGAGGTAATTTAATTTTCAGCCATTTTTGATGACCCTCACTTAATTGTACAGAACTGCCGCTAGGTAAAGTTGCAATAACGTTATTCCCTTGTATTTGAGGATAGGAACGGATATTCACATAACCATCGGTGGCAGTAACAAAAAAATTTTGACAAGATTCTGCGCCAACAATTGAGTTACCTGTTAGCAATAAAGATAAGGAAAAAATGGTAATTTTGCTTAACATTTATGATTGAAAAATTTTCAATATACCAATAATTACTAGAGACAATTGAATCATCATTAAACAATTCAATTGCCCCTTGTTAAAGATAGGCTAGGGTTGGGGACAAGTTCCTAAACCCCAATCCACAAAAAAGTCTCGTGGGTTAGTTTCCCGAAGCCAACGAACAAAACGTTGATAATCGCCAATCGTATAAATTCCCACACATCCTGCGGTACCGGGAGACTTCTTGCGGCGATTCCAGTCGATGTGAATTTCAATAGCACTTCTACGGGTTGAATTGGGCTTTTGATAAGTTAAAGGCGTTGACACTGGACCAAGTCCGTTAAAAGGATCAGGAAATACAAATTTTCCAGAGTAATCATCTTTGTGTGCGGGACCCCCTGCCCATTTAATATTCTCAATTCGCCATAACCCTTCTGGTAGCGGCTCAAATGATTTAGGTACACTAGCGGTAGCCGTTCTAAAAATCTGTTTCGATGGTGTACCAGAACACACATTAAGACTGTCTTTCAGTTGTCCATCTTTAAAGTATTCCATTTTTAAAACGAAACAACCAAATTCATCTTTTCTGTTGGTTTTGGTTAATTTAAGATAATTTTTACCCGGACTGGATACGCCGACAGGAGGAATTACAGAAACTGGATTTCCTTCCCACAGTTTTTTCCAAGTCAGGGGGCCGACTTTGCCATCTGCTTCATTAGCTCCAAAAAATTTGGCTTGGAAAGCTTTAATAGCTTGATCCGTTCCTGAACCAAAGTTGCCGTCAATTTCCCCTTGATAGTAGCCCAAATCTCGCAAACGTACCTGCAATTCCTCAATATCTTGCTTTAAACTGGCGGGAGTATCTTCGTCTGCTCCCATTCCAATTATTAAAAGTTGATTATCCAATGAGGGAGGAGCAGCAACTTTTGTGATTGTCGCAAATTCCCTTTTTTGAATTAAGATTCTTTCCCCCGCAGGTACTTGTTTTTCCTGGGGGGCAATGAGGAAATTTTTAGCATTAGGATATTGACGTATGACGGTAATTAAGTCCTCTTTATCTGGGCTTTCTACAGTCAAAATTTCTATAACATCAGAGCCTTTTCGAGCCACAATAATCGTATCATCATTATTTCTGTCTCGATAGCCCTCTAACCAATCAACTTGAGCTTGTAAGGAGGGTTCAGGCTTGTCTAAAGGTTTTCCTTCACTTCCAGATTTTTCAAATAAAGCCTTTTCCTCACGGCGACGATTAGTTAAACCTTCTAAAACAATTTTCACTCCGTTTTTTGTTGCTTTATTCCAAACTAAAAATTGTTCTGCCGCTCCAGTAAAATCACCACTATTAAGTTTTTTCAGTAGGGTACTTCCTTGAAACGCCCCACCACCCACGTTGTAGCAAAAAGAAACTAGAGCATCGAATTGATTCTGATTGAGTCCTACTGTTACTTTTTTGGTAACTAACTCAGCAAAATCGTCAGCTTCTAATTTTAATAAGTCCTCCGCTTCTGCTTCGGTGACAATATCTCCTAACTCCACAGGTTGCCCATTGGGATAACGAATCGTTCCATAACCAATAGTAGGTATTCCCACTGGATCTAAGTAAGCATTGGCACGAAATCCTTCCCATTTTTTAATTAAGTCAAGACAGATTTGCGAAATTTCCATATTTAATTTTCCTCTTGAGGATAGTCAAATTTTGACTATTTTTCCTACAGCTATTATACTCTCATAAACCTCGACATAATTGGCAAATATTTAATATTTCTTATTAAATATTTTTGAAATTAATTCAACAGAAATTTTCCCAGTTTTTATAACCAGAAAATCTAGAATTTATTGATGTTTCGTGACTTAATGATAACAGTTAACTATTTATTAACTTGCCCTCTGGTGGCAGTAATGGTATCAGAGACTAAAGCGGGCAAACCATGAAATAGCGAAATAGGGGAGCATCTCACTTACGCAATAAGTAATTATACTTAGCCTAAAAGCCACTTTTAATCGTGTCTTGGAACGAAATAGAGGCTTTTAAAGACTGCGTACATGGAGAATTAAAACAAGAAGCTCCCTGAAATAGCTTAGTTCCTGTGGCAATACCTAAGGCTGACAAAACTAAATCTAATTTGTAGAATGTAGCGATTTGCTCAGGTTTGGTTGTCGTCATATTTACCAAAGGTTCTAGAATACGAATCCCTGTAAAACTTGCCATAAAACCAAAGACAAGACTTAAGAGGAGAGCATATTTTTTGGTTAGAGTTATGTACTGGAGTAACTCTTTTTGTTTTGAGATTAATTGTGCTTCTTGTTCCTCCGTTCGAGGGGCAATATTTTCCAAAACACTAATCTCTTGTTCTAAAACCTCTTTCTGGGGATTACGCCAAGCAGCAATAAATAATTCTACGCTGCGTTCCACCACCGCAACAATAGCAATTGTGCCAATGAAAATCTTATCTAGGGCGATATCTCCTCTCAGAGTTAATGAGGGAAAAATGGCAATATTAGCAAGCAGTAGAAAAGCCACCAATCCGACTAGAAACAGCAAAAACCAGAAGGGATTATTTAGCAAAAATTTTTCAGTTTTTGTAGCCATGCTATTCAAGGAAAGGGAAGATTGAGTCATGAATTTATCTCCTTTTATGGATAATTTTGAATCTCAAAGAATAAATTAAACAAATTGATCGGTAGCAAGAATTTGAGCCAATTTCTTCTCCCTGTCAGCCACGGTTTCTGTGGTGGGAATATGGTCTAATAAACTGCTATAGAAAAAATAGGCAAAACCAGCAAAATCTCGCTCACGAGTCTCCTGCGTTTGTGCTTGAATTAATTGGAAATTTACTCGTCTATCACTGGGTCTTAAACCTGTGAGAATACCGATGACGGTGGGAATATGTTCCCGCGCTGCTTTTACCTCTGATTTATCGATTTCTCTCTCAAAACTCTGGACATCTCCACGATAAGTTTGCAATGCCAGTTCTTCAATTAATCCTTCCTTTTCCCATGCTTCCCAATCAGCTAAAGCATGATCGATCGAAAATCCTAAAGGATTGGGAGAAATGGAGAAAATACAATCATCTTTTTCCGCTTTAATGGTTTTAAAAATCAATCGCACTAATTGAGTTAACTTCTCCTTACGCCAATCTTTAAATTTCGCTAATTGGGGATTGCTTAAGGGACTAACTGAACCAGTTTCCTCTTGAAAAAGTTTGATGGTAAAGGAGTCAAACCCCATGCTAAAATCAAAATTTTTAGTACCATTAGGCAAGAATTTTGCGTGATGAATAGCGAAGTGATCATCTAATTGAATACCATCAATTTCATAGTTTTTAACCACTTCACGAATAAGACTAACCCAAAAATCTTTAACCTCAGGATGAGCGGGATTTAAGCGGCAATTCCCATCACCATCAACGGTATTTTTCTGTTGATGAGTAAGCATAAACCAATCTGGTTTTTGGGCAAATAAGGGAGCAGCTGGAGGAACCATTAAACCATATTCAAACCAAGCAATAATCCGAAAGTTATACTTTTCTGTCTGATTAATCTCAATGATTTCTGCTAGTAGATCTCTACCGACTAACTCTTTTTCAAGGTTGACTTTTTTGAGTTTTTCCTTATCGGCAGTGAAGACATTATCAGCAATTTGTGATTGAAAAAACACATAGCCTTTGTTCCAAACTACTAGATAAAGAGTATTAAAACCTAAATTTTTAAGTTTTTCCAACCCAGCTTTTAGGTTATCTTTAGACTTGAGAATATCACTGTCAACATTGGTGAGCCAAACGCCCCGTATTTCTTCTACTTGTACATGATCATCAAAGAAAAATCCCGCTTTTCCCACTGAACCTTGTTCTGCGGCTAACTTGACAGAATAATGATTATTTTGGCGAGAATAGGACTTAATTGGCAGTTTAGTTCCCGCTTTGATTAAGGATTTTTGCCCACTATTGAGGGTTTCGGAAAAAGCTGTGGAAGACTTGAAAAACGTATCCTGAAGAATATGAATGTGCAGCATATTTTTTACTCTCTCTCAGACAAAAGATAAATGAACCTGAAATCCGCAGCACTGAGGGGTTCGGAAGACAGACAAAGGGCAGCGGGAACAGGGAATAACTCCACGTCCTCAAGCGCACTTAGTTCTGATTAATTCTCAGAATTTGCTCACGGCAAAATATAGTCAATAACCGACCCCAACTATTGCTCGACAGTTACCGCCACTCAACTGTTTACCTAGCTTGAAAGCAACACTTAAACAGGCAAACCAAGAGCCGATGGTTCCTCTCATTGACGTAATGTCAAGGCAAAAGGGTTTGGGATCAAAGATTGATTAGTTAGGGAAATAATTTGGGAACAATTTAACTTGCCCTATGATAACCATAGATAAACAAAAAAAATACTTAAATGTAACAAAAAAACACATAAGTCGGGAGGTGTAATTAAATATCAGACTTATCGAGGTTGAATTGAGCTACTAAACCCACAACCAGCATAGGTAATCAACTGGACTAACCTATATTACAAATCATTAAGCCGATTGACAGCCTTTCTGAGCATTCTCAATGAAGTGTAACCTAATTTGCTATCGACTACCGACTCCCCAAAAGCAAAACTTTGTACCTCACTATTAAGATAACTGCTATCAAAACGCGGATATCACTGCCAATAGAGTTCGGTTTTACCGTTATGGGATGAGCATTGACGGGGGTAATATTCTAGGTAAGGAATTTGTATCTAGTCAGTGATGAAGACGATGTTAGAGGGGTCTTTACCGAAATTAAGCGATATTTTCCCACCGACTGACCATCAGGACCGGGAAACTTTCACTCCCAATGCTTTTTATCCTAATTTATCAGAATGGCTCAAGCGATCGCAACTGAAAGCGGAAAGTGAATGGTTCGCAGCGATCGCCGCTTTAGAAAATATCTTATTACAAAACCCAAATAATGCTGCCAGTCGGGGTTTAATTCTCTCCGGTCCGACGGCTTTAGTCAGAGAAAGCAAGGCTTTAACGGGTTTTAAATTTGGTGTTTTTACCGTTAAAGCTTTAAAACATTTACAATGGCTGGGTTTGCAATTGCCTTCTCAGGAAAAATCCGCCGCCGATATTTCCCCGACAGAGATTCATGAATTGCCTCTCTTGCCAACGGATCCGATTGCTAATGAAAGATTTTGTCTGGTTTTTAGCGAAAGTTTCGCTCTTTTGCTGGTTTTAGGCGAAGATCAGTGGGGTTTATCCTCTTTTCAATTTTCCTTTGATCCCGTCCTCACTCAGCAAGCTTGGCAGCAGTTGCGGCAACGATTAGTTAATCTGCGTTATCCGCAAATCGAGACTTTAGAGGCAATTATCGAGGCTAATGGCAGTCCCTCGCCGGATTATCGTCTAGTTAGCCAATTTAGTCGCCAATTACTGCAAAATTTACCCGACCAGTCTAACTTAGACCTGAAAAAAACGAAATCGTCTATCAATGCCGAAATCACTCCCCCAAAGGAAGATAATTCTAATTTAGAATCGGGTTGTGATTTGGAATTATTGCGCGCTTTAACCCACGAAATTCGCACCCCTTTAACCACCATTCGCACCATTACCCGATTATTATTAAAACGGGCAAAAGTAACGGAAGATGTGGAAAAATATTTAGAAACAATCGATTTAGAATGTAGTGAACAAATTCAGCGCATGGAATTAATTTTCCGAGCCGCAGAATTGGGCATTAATCCTCTGGGAGATAAACCGATTCAATTAATTCCAATTGCTCTAGAAAAAGTCTTTCAAGATAGTATTCCCCGGTGGCAAAAACAAGCTAAACGGCGCAATGTCAATTTAGAAGTTAATGTACCGAAAAAATTGCCTTCGGTAATTAGCGACCCGAATTTATTGGCTCAAATGTTAAATGGAGTCGTGGAAAAATGTACTCGCAGTATGGCCAGTGGGGGCCTGTTGCAAGTACATATATCAACGGCAGGAAATCAATTAAAAATGCAGTTCCAAACTCAGGTAAAATCGCCTAATCTTACTTTCAAAGATTTAGGAAAAGTCTTAATGTTTCAACCAGAAACGGGTAGTTTAAGTCTTAATATAAAGGTCACTAAAAACCTTTTTCAAGCTTTGGGAGGTAAATTTATTGTGCGTGAAAAACCCGAAGAAGGTGAGATTTTAACCATTTTCTTGCCCCTCGGACGCATTAAATAAGTTGGGATTATTCTGAATTTTTCATCTTGAAAAATAGGCAAAATTGCCAAGAGGATGCTATACTAGGGCAACAAACATTATTGATAGTTGCCATGGAAAAAACTGTTTTAATTTTAGGTGGCACTGGTCGCATTGGTCAAAGTGTAGCCCTAGATATTATTAATCATACTGCAGCTAAAGTTATTATCACAGGACGCAAGGAAAAAGCCATTAAATTACTGCCAAGAATGCAGTTTTTGGCTTTGGATTTAGAAGAAATAGACAAGCTTAGACAGGCAATTAAAAACAGTGATTTAGTCATTCATTGTGCTGGTCCCTTTCACTATCGCGATGGCAGGGTAGTAAAAATTTGTATTGAAGAAAAAGTCAATTATATTGATGTTAGTGATCATCGTTCTTTTTATCAAAAGTTAATCCCCTATCGAGAATTAGCAATAAAAGCGGGAATAACTGCCGTGGTTAATACGGGAATTTTCCCTGGTATTTCTAATAGTATAGTGCGAGAGGGAGTGGAACAGTTAGATAGGGTAGAAACGATCCGTTTAAATTATGCCGTAGCCGGTTCTGGAGGTGCGGGATTAACTGTGATGCGCACAACTTTTCTCGGTTTAAAAAAGCCTTTTTTAGCTTGGATTGAGGGAAAATGGCAAGAGATTAAACCCTATACTGCTAGAGAAGTAATTGACTTTCCCGCTCCTTTGGGTAAAACTGGTGTTTATTGGTTTGATATGCCAGAAACCTATACTTTTGCCGAATCTTTTCCAGTGCAAAATGTGATCACAAAATTTGGTTCTATTCCCGATTTTTATAATCACTTAACCTGGATTACTGCCCATATTTTTCCCGATGCTTGGGTAGAAAGTTCTCGGGGAATCGAGTTTTTTTCCCAAGTTAGTTATCGCATGACAGAAGTAACTGATAAATTTTCGGGAATTGGGGTAGCAATGTTAGCAAAAGTCGCCGGATGGCAAGGGCAGCAAAAAGCAGTTTATCAAGCAACTATGGTTCACGAGAACACTGCTCAAGCAGCTGGCTGGGGAACTGGCAGCGTGGCAGAATTAATCTTAGGGGCAAAACTCCAAAAAGCCGGGATTTATCCCGTGGAACAGGTGTTATCCACAGAACTATTCCATGCTACGATGAAAAAAAGAGGTATTAAACTCGATCGCTCCTGTGCAATTGTAGCTTAGAAGATGAAAAAAATCTGGCGTTACCTAGGACTGTTTTGTTTAGTTTTGTTACTGACTTTATCCCCCATCTTCATGATAGCGGCCCAGAATAATCCTGCTAAACAAGGACAGGAAACACCCCTGGAAACTTTGGGAGAAGTTTTTCCCGTCATGCTTGATAATCAAGAACTTTTTACGATTCGGCAAGGAATAGGTTCTTTTTCAGCGCAAGAAAGAGCGAAATCGATTACAGCCAGAATTGAAAAAATTGCCGATGACGATGTCCTTTCTCCTGAAGATTTAACCATAAAAATCGATCCTGAAGACAAAAACCCTTCGATTATTTTGGGAGATACGGTTATTGCTACTATTACTTCTAAAGATGCCAAATTACACGCAGTCAGTCAAGAAGTATTAGCCGAACGAGCTTTAGCAAAGATTAAAGCAGCCATTGTCAGTTATCGTCAAGAACGTCAACCGGGTAAACTCTTAAAAGATGTAGCTTTGACGGTAAGTGCTACCCTGTCCACGGTTTTAATTTTCTGGGCGATGATTTTTATATCTTCGCGGGTTTTTCCCCAGATTCAGAGATTAATCACCTCCCTAGTTCCTGGGGTTGGATTCCAAAATTTTGAGATTATTAGTTCTAGGACAATAGGAATTTTTTCCCTAAGAGTTTTGCAATTTATCCGCACTCTGATTATTTTAACTATTCTCTATTTTTATTTAACTTTTATCCTTCGTCTTTTTCCCTGGACTAGAAAATTTGGTGATGGTTTTCTGCAATACTTTTTTAGTGCTTTAGAAGTTTTTTCCCAAGAGATAGCAAAATATTTACCCAATATTTTTATCATACTGCTAGTTGTTTTTATAACTCACTATCTGTTGAGAGCAATTAGACCATTTTTCACAGCCTTGGAAAGAGAAAATTTAGTAATCCATGGTTTCTATCCCGATTGGGCAAAACCAACCTATAATTTACTGTCACTGCTGATAATTGCCTTAGCTATAGTCATCGCTTTTCCCTATCTACCCGGATTTAATTCTCCTGCTTTTCAGGGGGTGTCGGTATTTTTAGGGGTGCTATTTTCCTTGGGTTCCACCTCTGCTATTGCTAACGTGGTAGGAGGAATTATCCTCATCTATACCCGCTCTTTTCAACTAGGAGATAAAATTTCTATTGGTGATGTTATTGGGGATGTGATTGAAAAAGGATTATTAGTCACCCGTATTCGCACACCAGCTAACAGAATTATCACGATTCCTAATTCATCGCTGTTAAACACCAATGTGATTAACTTTAGCGTTTCTCAAAGGGAATTCAAACAGCCTTTAATTTTGCAAACCACAGTCACTCTCGGTTATGATTCACCTTGGCGTAAGGTTCACGCCACCCTGAAAGAAGCAGCCTTAGCCACCAAATTTATTGTCTCAGAACCTGCTCCTTTTGTCTTGCAAACCAGTCTCGACGATTTTTATGTCAGCTATCAGCTAAATGCCTACACCGATCATCCTAGCAAAATGGTGTATATTTATTCTGAATTACACCAAAATATTCAGGATAAATGTAACGAAGTCGGTATCGAAATTATGTCTCCTCACTACAAGGCTCTCCGGGATGGCAATCACAGCACTATTCCTGAAAATTATCTGCCGGAAGATTATCAAAGTCCTGCTTTTGGTATTCAGTCAAATCCTCAGAAGTAATAATTTTCCTAATAGCTTTAATCGCTTTTGTCAAGCCCTTTTGAGTTATTGTTGATAATTCTTCACCAAATTCACAATTAATAGCAGGAATAAATATTCCCCAGGCCCTGGGAGTTTGTTGATAAATTGCTTGAGTTAATGCTAATAAAGAAGCGGGACTTTCTGCATGACCGAAATTATTCCATTCGGTAACTGCCGCTAATTTTTCTATCCGGATATCGGTTTGATTAGATAAGACCGCATCAACAAAAATAACTAGGGAAGCATCAGCTATATCGGCTGCTAACTCAGGAGTCAATTGATGGGTAGCGATGACTTGCACATTAGTCCAATTCTCCCCGGCAATAATTTCGGCTATTCTCACTCCCACTCCGTCATCATTTCTTAAAGTATTACCGTAGCCGATGAGCAGTATTTTAAAATTATTCATGGTTATAGCAGTTATCTTAATGATGAGGTACAAAGTGGAATTAAATATAAGATGAACGTAGGTTGGGTTGAAGCATGAAACCCAACGCCCGCTCATGTTACGCTACCGCTAACCCATCCTACAAATAATTGTGCCTCCCTACTTATAAAAATCTTCGAGATGTTGTTTTAGTTGACGAATTGCCATACTACTATTGCGATTGTCGGCAATTTCTCCACAGAAAGAAACTAAATTTTGTAGGTTAAAGTTAGGAAAATATTGACTTTGATGGCGAGGGATATACTCTTGATTCTCTAGCCAATAAATATAGAGAGTTTTCTGACGATACAACCAAATTTCAGGCACTTGATAAGGCAGATAGTCATCCACATTCGAGTAACTGGTGACATCAATTTCTAATACTAAATCGGGAGGAGGATCATTTACCCAGTCAATTCTGGCTTTCCCTGCTATAGCCGGCCAATGGTCAATATAAAAACTATAATCTGGTTCAATACCACTTGTTTCTGGTAATGCCATGGTTACGGGAGTAAAAGCCTCGTACTCACGCCCCAGATAATCCAATAAGGTGATGATAATATTAGCAATTAAATGGGCATCACGTCCATGCTTAGGAAGTGGAGACATAAGCAAGACTTCTCCATTGTGATATTTGATTTTAGGCTGAGAATTGTCGCCCCTTTGCCGAGACAAAGTTTGATAATCTAGCCAAGTGGCCGGTAATCTCACTAAGGATCCCGCTGGTAGCTCGATTTTATCTGGTGAAACTAAGGCAAACATGGCGCAAGGTTCCAGGTAAATGATCAGAAACGCTGTAAAATAAGTATAGGATATCTTCGATACTCTCGATACCCAGCTTAACCTAATCGATAAATTAACTGAGTCTGGTAAGAAAACTTAAGCCTTGATAGTAGTTTCTTGATGAGCCAAAAATTATGCTATCGACTAACACAGTTTCCCCCCATATTATTCCCCCTCTCGAAAATGGCGATAGATTAACCCGTCCCGAATTCGAGCGCCGTTATCAAGCAATGACACAGCTAAAAAAAGCTGAATTAATCGCAGGAGTTGTTTATATGGCATCCCCCGTCCGCATCAAAAATCATGGCAATCCTCACGCTCGTATTATCACTTGGTTAGGATACTATTGGTCCGTTACACCGGGGGTAGAATTAGCAGATAATACTACCGTGCGACTGGATGGGGATAATCAACCACAACCAGATGCTTTATTAAGAATAGAAACCGGTGGACAATCAAGCATTACCGAGGATGGTTATCTGGAAGGCGCGCCGGAATTAATCGTGGAAATTGCTGCTTCTACCGCTTCCTACGATTTACACGAAAAACTCAAAGTTTATCGTCGCCATGGAGTGCAAGAGTATATTATCTGGCGAGTAGATGACCAAGAATTGGATTGGTTTCGCTTAACTGATGGGGAATATTTGCCCCTAGAATCAAATCAAGATAAGATATTTTGCTCCCAAGTCTTCCCTGGATTATGGCTGGATAAAAATGCTTTATTATCGGGTAATTTAGCCGAAGTTTTAGAGGTGTTAAAGCAAGGAATAGCTAGTCAAGAATATCAAATATTTCGAGAAAATTTGCTCAATGCTAATTCCATCTAGCGAGGGAAAAATCTCAACTATCGGTAAACATTATGAGCTTATCTACTTCGATAATTTCCCCTGTATCTATTCCCCCTCTCGAAAATGGCGATAGATTAACTCGTCCTGAATTCGAGCGCCGTTATCAAGCAATGACACAGCTAAAAAAAGCTGAATTAATCGCAGGAGTTGTTTATATGGCAGCCGCGGTGAGAGCCAAAAACCACGGTAAACCCCACGCTAATATTATCGGTTGGTTAACTGCCTACGAAGTGGCGACACCGGGAGTAGAAACACTGGATAATACTACTGTGCGACTGGATGGGGATAATCAACCACAACCAGATGCTTTATTAAGAATAGAAACCGGTGGACAATCAAGCATTAGTGAAGATGATTATGTAGAAGGAGCGCCAGAATTAATCGTAGAAATTGCCGCTTCTACTGCTTCCTACGATTTACACGAAAAACTCAAAGTTTATCGTCGCCAGGGAGTGCAAGAGTATATTATCTGGCGAGTTTATGATGTTCAATTGGATTGGTTTCGCTTAACTGATGGGGAATATTTGCCCCTAGAATCTAATCAAAATAACATCTTTTGCTCCCAAGTCTTCCCTGGATTATGGCTGGATAAAAATGCTTTATTATCGGGTAATTTAGCCGAAGTTTTGGCAATGTTACAGCAAGGAATAGTTAGTCAAGAACACCAAGATTTTTGTCAAACTTTGGCTAATAAATAACCCAGATAAACTTGATTTTTTTCTGAGAACGTAGGTTGGGTTGAAGCAGGAAACCCAACGCTAATAAATAACCCAGATAAACTTAATTTTTTTCTTAGTTGCCTAGGGATAGACCAGAAAGATTAGCAGATTTTTCTTGCCAATCTTGACCGATTTTAATCGTCACATCAGAAGCGAGATTCCCCGTACTTTCCACCAAAACTTCCCCGACACCAAGACTGTTATGCAGGTCAGAAGCGAGGGAATTATCCCCTTTTTGAGCAATAATTTTGGTAGTTTCTAGAATTGGCGATGAAGACTTAGAGACAAAAACATTTTCATAACCCAATGAGCGCAGATATCTGACTAGAGTTTGCACCGCTTCTGGATTATCGGTGCTATCTTCCACAGCTATGCGAGTCGGTTGCGTGGTTTCTTCAATGTCAGCCATAAAAGAGCCGTGGTTAAAATGTTGAGTCACTAGCTCTTGAATTTTACTTTGATTGGGCAACCAATAACTGATCCCTTGCCGACCATCACCATTAAAGTCTCCGGGTAGTAGTAGCATTTGCACATCAGCGCGCTGAGTTTTGGAGGCAAAGCCGGCGAGGGCTAGTAACTCCTCTAAACTGAGATTAGTATCGATATGAGTGCGGATAACCTCGATAATATCGGGAATTTTCAATAAAGTTGCTGGTTTTAGGGTTTGTTCTACTAAAGACCGCATTAATTGCTGTTGTCGTTGGATACGACCGATATCGCCGTTAGCATCGTAACGAAAACGGGCAAACTGGAGGAATTTCTCGCCGTTGAGGTGTTGTTCCCCTTTTTTCAGGTCAATGTAGAGGTGTTGACTAAAATCTTTGTACTTCATGTCTTTGGGAACATATACCGTCACCCCCCCCAAAGCATCAATTAATTTTTCCACACCCTGCACATTAATGCGAATATAGCGATCGATAGCCACTCCGTCCAAAAGATGACTAACCGTTTCCGCCGTTAAAGCAGGTCCACCGAGGGCGTTAGCTTCATTGATTTTTTTCTCCCCATAACCCTCGATATCGGTGCGGGTATCCCGGGGGATGGAAAGCATGGTTAACTTCTGTCTTTGGGGGTCAAAACGCAGTAACAGCATGGTATCGGTTAAACCAGCCAAGGAATTAACCGGGGCATGATAACCCAGATCTGGGGTTTGTGCCTCCTTGACATCGGATGTCAACACTTTCGCGCCAACTACCAGAATATTAACGGGGCGGTTGAGGGCGGGAAGTTGCAGATTTTGATAGGATATCGCCTGCTGATTGTTAAAAGCGGCGGCTTCTTGGGGACTAAGAGCAGCTTGTCGCAAAGGTGTGGAGGAGAGAGACACAGCCAACATAGCCCCCGCCGTAGCGGAAACTAGGGCGCAGCCAGTTAAGCCTAGGGCTGTCAGGAACCATTTACCGGACAATCGGCGCTTTTTAACAGGTTTAGCCGCTAATTTGCTTGATTTTCCGCTTTTAAGCCTTGATTTTGTCTTATTAACCACAAATTGCCTCACACGGTCACTAAATATCTCCCTAAAACCATCTTTAAAGAGATGAACTATTTTTTTTCTCAGATACCCGGAAAAGATTATTAAACTAATTGGGTTTTCTAGAGAGTTAGCAGATAATATAGCAGAATTTTTCCTTATCGTTGTTCTCCATCGCAATTTTGTCGAAATATCTATACTAGGGGTTGCTGGTGGGGAAGTGGGGTGTGGGGTGTGGGGTGTGGGGAGAAGGGAGAATAAATAAAAATAATCTCCTGACTCCTGAATCCTGACTCCTGAATCCTGACTCCTGAATCCTGTCTCCTATCTCCTCAATGGCTGATTTTCTTGTGCAGAAATAACTTTTGTGGTCGATTAAATAACCAATTGCTCAACCAACCGTCGGTTTTTTGCAGACGATAACCGCTACTTAAGTACAGTGACCGGGCCGCTAGGTTATTATCGAGAACGTGCAGGGAAAGTTCCTCAAAACCCCATTCTCTAGCGATCTGTTCACACTTGAGCAGCAATCTCCGGGCCAGACCGGCACGCCGGCGATCGGGACTAACGGCTAAATTAGAAATATAGGGGATGGGAACAGCCAAAAAAGAACTGGATTTTAAGCTGATTTCCGCCGTAGCGACAATAATTTCCTGAGAACCCGTAGCAGTGACGCTGGTTTGACTGACTACCAGACAGTGATAGTAAGGGGTATCACCGCGCAATCGTCCCCGTAAGTCCTCGTAAATGCCTAATTTAAAGATAGGACGCAGAAAAGACCAATAATTGGCCGTGGGGAGAAAACTATCGGTGAGAATCTCCGCCAAGCTTTTGAGATCTTGGCTTTGGGCCAAACGCACCTCGATGGTAATGGCGGCAGTGTCACCGATCGCTTCCGAGTCGGAGGGATGAGACAATAGGTATGAGATAAAACAGGAGTCCACTTTAATCACAGGAGTCGGGAGGGAAGATGGGGATGGCGGTCCTTATCCGGGAAGGGTAAATAGGGGTGGGATTTAGTTGGGGGAATCAAGCATCTATCTTAGGGAGAAGACCGCAATTTTTCAAGACTACTGAATCAAAATCTCATCTATTCTACTGCCTATAGCCTCGGCTGGGGGAAAGACCGCTATTTTTCGGGAATTTTTTTTGATCGCCGGGCCATGGTTAAGATGGAATGATGCCGGTCAGAACTAATTTCTTTCTTTTTGGGTCAATTAACTATATTCTTTAATCTAATCTATCCTCCTATCCTCTCTATGATCAAAGAAATTTCCGCTTATTTGCAAGTGTTCCGCAGTCAAAAAATGGCGGCTTTGTTATTCTTAGGTTTTGCTTCCGGATTGCCCTTATTGCTCACCAGTCGAACCCTGCAAGCTTGGATGACCACCGAAGGAGTTGATCTGAAATCGATCGGTTTATTTAGTTTAGTCGCTCTCCCCTACTCTCTCAAATTTCTGTGGTCTCCCTTACTCGATCGCTATGTTCCTCCTTTTCTTGGTCGTCGTCGCGGTTGGATTTTAATCGCTCAAATTTGTTTAACTTTAGCGATTGCAGCCATGGCTTTTCAACAACCAAAACAATCTTTAGAATTATTGGCAATTAATGCTTTACTGATTGCTTTTTTTAGTGCCACTCAAGACATTGCCTACGATGCCTATCGCACAGATATTTTAGAAAAATGGGAGATGGGTGCCGGGGTAGCGATCGGGGTTTTAGGTTATCGTTTGGCTTTAATTTTAACCGGTTCGATCGCTTTAATTTTAGCCGATCACGAACCCTGGCCTCTCGTCTATCTTTTCCTCGCTGGATTGATGGCTTTAACGATTATTTGGTCTTTTTTCGCCCCGGCTACTCCCCCTAGAGATGATCATCCCCAAACCCTTTTAGAGGCGGTTTGGTTGCCTTTCTGGGAGTTTTTTCAACGCTATCGATTCGGTCAAGGAATCGGCATTCTCGCCTTTATTGTTCTCTATCGTTTAGGGGATGCCTTAGTTAATAATATGGTGACTCCTTTTCTTTTAAAAACTGGTTTCAGTCAAACCGCTATCGGGGCGATACAAGGCGGTATGGGCATGATAGCAACTATGGTGGGAGTTTTATTAGGTGGTTCCCTGTTAAGTCGTTGGGGAATTAATCGATCGCTCTGGATTTTTGGTGTCTTGCAAGCTATTAGTAATTTAGCCTATTTTACTTTAGCAAATTTAGGGCAAAATTATCCTTTTATGGTCTTAGCTATTAATATTGAAAACTTCTGCAGCGGTCTAGGTACCGCCGCTTTTGTGGCTTTTTTAATGAGTCTTTGTCATGCTCGTTTTACTGCTACCCAGTACGCCCTCTTATCGAGTTTAATGGCTTTTAGTCGCGATATTTTAGTCGCTCCCGCCGGAGTTTTAGCCGCGGCGATCGGTTGGCAGTGGTTCTTTTTAATCACGGTAATTGCCGCTTTACCTGGGTTAGCTTTATTGCCTTTATTTGCTCCTTGGCAAGAGCAGAATTAAGCTAATTTATGAGATAGTAACCGATAATTTATTCCTCAGATTTCACTCGCATAACTACTAAAGTCATATCGTCACTACTGTCATTTCCCAACCCAGTAAAAGCGGCCACTTTTCCAAATAAATATTCAAGAATCTGTTCAGGATCGGTGTACTGTTGACAGGCATCTTTAACTGCCGATAGCCAATTTTTCTGATCAAATCTTTCCCCTTTCGAGTTGACTGCATCGGTAAAGCCATCGGTATAATAAATCAGGGTATCTCCCGCTTCTAATTGCACTTGGGCATCATCATAGATACAATCGGCCTCTAAACCAACTAATGTCCCTTCCGTGTCGAGAGACTCTAACTCTCCCGTTTTGGCCCGCCACCAGAGGGTGGGATAATGGGCGGCATTACTGTAGCCAAGACGGCGCGTCAGGGGATCATACTCGGAATAAAATAATGTCACGAAACGATGAGAATTATCGAGATCGGCATACATAACCCGATTGAGATGACGCAAAATCTGGGCCGGGGAGTGACGATTTAACACTTCCGCTCGCAACATTCCCCGGGTCATGGTCATCAATAATCCTGCTGGGACACCTTTACCCATGACATCACCGATCACTATACTCCAAGGAGCGGTACTAGCTTCCCTTTCCGCCTCCCTTGCCGGTTTAAATTGATCGTAGTTGCAGGGGATAAAATCATAATAATCGCCACCAACGCGATTAGCCGTTTTGCAGTGGGCTGCCAATTCTACCCCCTGAATTTTCGGACATTGCCGGGGTAAAAGACGATTTTGGATTTCGGCAGCGATTTCTAACTCTCGATCCTGACGTTCCTTGGCCCGTAATTCGATCGTTAATTCATTATTAGCTATAGCCACCGCCGTTTGATCGGCCACTAGCTGCAACAGTTTACGACGGGTGGGGGTCCAACCATAATCGGGATCGCGACTGAAAACGTATAAACGTCCCCGCTCACTATTTTTTACTAAAACAGGCGTACTATATACCTGCGTACCCTGTCCGAGACTTTGCCGGATCTGATGGTCGAGACTATCGAGAAGCGATCGATGATTTTTATTCTCAAGTGCCGGTTCTTGGTTTAATTGTCGGATAATTGCCTCTAATTGTCGGCGTAGTTCCCCATTAATTTGATTATCTTGGCAATGGAGTTGATCGAGCGCCACTTGACCGTTATTTTTGCTCAAAATCAATGCCCCTCCCTCCGCGTCTGCCACTCGTGCGGCCATCAAGGGGGTAAGATCGAGGAATTGGTTTAAATTATTGAAACTCCGCAGGGCAAAACCGAGGGAACTTAAGAGATTTTGAACTTTGTTTTGTTCGCGATATAAACTAGCGACTAACTCTTTTAAGGCTAAAATTGGCTTGATATCGGTACTTTGATCGCCCATATTGACGGTGGGAGTGGTGAGGGTGTCGCTCGGTTCCGGCTCAGAAAGCATAAAATGATCTTTATGGCGGTGACATGATTATAGCTAGATGGTCATTGGGTTATGACCCGTTTAAGTTTAACAGTATAGTCGATCTTTTCCTGACTGCCACAATTTAACCCCGATGTTTTACTATTTCTGTTTTGTCACACCGAAGTCTGGGGCTGATAGCCTGACCCTATAATAATTAGAAGTATTTAACTTGATCCACTGACTTTATGACCTTGCCCCTCGATGTTCCCACGGCGATTAATCAACGTCGTTCTATTAAAACTTTTACCACCGATCCGATCGCCCCAGAACTGCTGAAAACCCTGGTAGAATTAACCGTTGCCGCACCTAGTAGTTTCAACATCCAAGATTGGCGAATTATTTTAGTACAAGATGAGGCACAAAAGGCCGCTTTAGCCGAGGCCGCTTGGGGACAAAAGCAAATTATTCAAGCGCCGGTTACTTTTGTTTTCGCTGCCGATGCTGCCGCAGGAGGAGGAGAGCTAACCCCCATCTATGAACAGGCTCTCAGTACGGGTGCTTGGAGCGAAGGCACGGTAAAATATTTTCAACAGGCAATCCCGGGATTTCAAAAGAATTTAGGCGAAAAAACCCGGGAATACGCGATTAAAGATGCTATGATCGCCGCTACTCATCTGGTTTTAGCTGCCGAAAGTCTCGGTTTATCTAGTTGTTTTCTCAACGGTTGGATCGAGGACAAGGTAAAAGCGGTGATCGGTGCTGCCGATCATCCCCATCTGGCGATTGCTGTTGTCGTTCCCATCGGTTACGCGGCGGAACCGCGGCTTAATCCGGGGCGTTTACCCTTAGATTACAATGTTTTTGTGGATCGCTTGGGTAATCCCTATCAAATCTAAACTTTAGCGATGACTTTCTCTCCCTAAGCTTGGTTAACGCCCTTTTTTAATACTCCCCTTTGGCGCGCTGGGGGTGTGTCCATCACTCTCGGTTGGATGATTGGTACTCTTGTATTGTTTAGCCTTGTCACCTGTCTGACGATCGCTTTTAAAAGTTTACTAAAAAATCGTCTGCTGAAAAGTATCGGTTTTGATGAGGGTAATCGAGAAGCGATCGCAACTCTGGCTAGTTTTGCTTTTGGGGCTTTTGGTTATATTATCGCCCTACAATTGACTGGATTCAATCTCGCTTCGATCGCTGTTTTAGCCGGTGGTTTGGGGGTGGGTATCGGTTTCGGTTTGCAGGAGTTAACCAAAAATCTCACCAGTGGTTTAACTTTGTTGGTGGAACGCAAGTTAAAAGTGGGCGATTTTATCGAATTTGAGCAAACAAAGGGTTATATCCGGGAAATATCGATTCGTTCCACCACCATTCGCACTGTTGATGGTGCAGAGTTAATCGTTCCTCACACAATCCTAACTAGCAATCGCGTCCAGAATTGGCATTATCCCGACTCGCGCATTCGAGTTATTGTGCCGGTGGGAGTTGCCTACGGTACGGATCCTTTAATAGTAACGGAAATTCTGCTGCAATCAGCCTATATGTCGGGAGAAATTGCCTTTAATCCGCTTCCCAAGGTGATTTTTAACGGTTTTGGTGATAGTGCTTTAAATTTCGAGTTGTGGGTATGGGTGGAAAAAGTCGAACAGTCCGCTTTTCTGAGAAGTTCCCTACACTTCATTATCGAGCATAATCTGCGTCATCGGGGCATAACGATTCCTTTTCCCCAGCGAGAGTTATGGTTGCATAATACCGACAGTTTTGAGGCAGTTAAGGAACAGGATCAGGAGATAGTTAAACCTTCAAAACCGCTATCGTTAAAAGAAATGTTATTGGAGGTGAGTTACTTTAAACATTTTAACGATCTGCAATTGCGTGTATTAATTGAAATGGGTTGTCGTCAACATCTCCAGGACGGGGATATTTTAATTAGACAGGGAGAAAGAACTAATTATTTCTGTATTGTTTTGCAGGGACAAGTGGATGCTTTTTATGAAAACGATAAAATTAGTCGTAAAATTTTTACTTTTAATAAAGGTCAATATTTTGGGGAATTACCGTTAATATTAGAGGTTCCCTATCCCACCACTATGCAAGCAGTGGGGGAAACCTTGTTATTTTTGCTCGATCGTCAGGGGTTTCAGCATCTTATCACTACTTATCCGGCTCTAGGGGAGGAATTCACTCAGGCACTCGCCCAACGTCAAGAGGAATTGCGCGAATGTCAGCAGAAATTGCGAGAAATGGGGCTTTTAGACTCGGAAGACCTGAAAAACCCCGTCTCTTGGCTGCGACAACGGTTAAAGAGCTTTTTTGCGACTTAAAAGAGGATGACAATAGATTTACAGCCTTTCTCCTATAGCAGTTATCTTAATGAGCAGGTAGGAAGTCTGGTGGTTTTAGGAAACGGGCAACGCTGGAAGCAGCACAGTAAAGGAGTTGCGTATTAATAAATTACCAGCACTTTTTTAGCTAAAAAAGTTACGATCAAAACGTTTCGGATAACCAATCGGTTGCGAATAACCGATAATTGCAGCGGGTAAAAAAAAATTGATCGCCGTCATCGGGATCGGTTTTTATTTTCCTAAATTGTATCTTAAGTAGTCGTGGAAAATTAATTTCCTAGTCGAGACTCCGAGACAGGAGACGGGAGACAGGAGACGGGAGAAGGGATACAGCTATTAGGGATCGGATTTGAGTTTTCAGTTCACTGTTTCCTCACATCAGAAGTCTGACGGAGTAGTGGCTTAGATGTGTAATTAATTGTGCTTAGATACTTATCATATTAAATATAGATTATAAGCCATAGAAATCTTCGTCAAGAATTTTTTCTAAAGGGAAAGGACAGTCTAAAGGATATGCTTCCTCTGGGAGAATCGCAATTCCAAAGTCAGCGAATTTACTTTCCTGGATGGCAATTTTGCGACTAGAGAATAGCCGGTTGAGTTGTGCTGTTACTAAACTCAACTCAACCACTATTCTTACAGGTAAACAACAAATTGTTTACCCGACTCCCAAACTTCTCAATTCAATTATCCTGTTTCTTAGCCTTTGTGAATTTAGCTAATTTACCCTTGAAGAAAGCACCTCTTGAGGTTGATGCCTTTCATTTTTGAATTGGCGTTTTTTCCCTTGCAGTAAGCCAAAACGAATTAAACCCGACTCGTAACCGCGCCGCATTAACCCTAAAGATAAAGCCCCTTGGATAGTAGTGTAACCGCTGGCTAACCAACCAGCGATCGCATCTGGGGTTAGGGCCGAGTCAATCACCACATCCCAAAAAGCGGCCACCGATAGGGACCAATCATCGGTTTTTAGGTCTTGAAAGCCAACTTCACGGGCAATATCGGCGTATTCTGGCAAAGAAATTACATAGGGCAGACAATAAACCTGATAAATCTCGTTTAATAGTTTAATCTCCCCTTCCGTTAAATTACCGGCGAGGGAAGTGGTGGGACGATGACACCAAGTGGCCATCAAAAAAGTCCCCCCGGGCTGCAAAACCCGATAACATTCCCGCAGAAATTGCCTTTTATCGGGCATATGTTCGCCACTTTCCAAAGACCAGACCAGATCAAAATTATTCTCAGGAAAGGGGGTTTTTAGGGCATCAGCCACACAAAAACTGACTTTTTCTTCTAAATTGAACTCTTGCGCTCTTTGGCTGGCTCTAGCGGCTTGTACTGGGGAAAGGGTAATCCCCACCCCTTGGCTGTGAAATTTTTCGGCCAGATAAAGGCTACTGCCACCAATACCACAACCCACATCGAGAATCTGATTAGCGCCGATGACATCTCCCCAAGTTAATAATTCTTCTATTAAATCAATTTGTGCCTGACGGCGGTCGAGTTTAATCTTGCCACCCCGACCGTAGTAACCATGGTGCATATGTTCGCCCCAAATCCTTTCCCACAGTCCACTAGAGGAGTCATAAAAATCGGCTATTCGTTGATAAAGTTCCATGGTGATTTCCTAAGTAAGTGGGTGGAATTAAAGATAAGAGGTTTCCGACATGAGAAGTTTCTCCAGTATTGAGTTCCGATGTTTCTAGTTTAAAAGATTTAGGCGGACAAAGTACACACAAAAGAAGAGGAGGAAATCATCAGTCTTTAGAGAGAGTTCACAGAAAGGTAGCCAGTGGCGGTCATAATATTCCCGAAGATGTGGTTCGTCGTCGTTATAAGCGGGGACGTAAGCTGTTCGTAATTTAAATTGCTTGTTGAGACGAGGCAAAAGGCAACAGTAAAGGGATTGGAGGAGGTTCGGCTAATCTAAGAATAAGCGGTTTAAATGCGTCTTAGCTTATTAACGTGACCCAGTTGTATTTATCCTTATGCGATACTTGGATTATCTATCTAGAACTCAATTGACTGAATCCACCTTAACAGAACTGCATCAGAAAATCGATGCTGGTGTGAGAATAGCGATTGCGGAGGCGATGGAGAGACACCGGCGCCTAGGAGAGTCTATCAGCATTTTAAAAGATGGCTAAATTGTCACCTTAACGGCTGGGCAAATTCCCCCCAAATCACAATAATAAATGCTTTCAGTATCAAGATTTGGTAGTATTAAATAGGGAGTGAAATTTTATGACTAGAATTAAGCGTAGGCAATTACTATCCCTGACTGGTTCTTTATTAGCCACTTTAGGATTAAGCCAGTTGGAATTGAAACAGCGAGCCATTCTTTATCGTAGCGTACTGGCAGAGAATACACCTCGTAAACGGGCATTATTAGTGGGTGTTAATAATTACCCCGATACTAGATGGATACCCCTTGAAGGCGCAGTCAATGATGTCAAACTACAACAGGAATTACTCATTCACCGTTTTGGATTTCAGTCCGATCAAATTTTGCTTTTAACTGATCATGAAGCAACTCGTGAGAATATCCTACAAGCGTTTGAGGAGCATTTAATTAAATGGGCGCAACCCGGTGATGTGGTAGTTTTTCACTTTTCTGGTCATGGTTCTCAAGTTTTTGATCCCGATCAAATTTTTCAAGATGGCCAAGTTAGCACAATCGTTCCTGTTGATAGCATTCTGCCTCCAGGTTATCCCAATAAAGGAGGAAAAGTCAATGATATTACAGGTCATACTTTGTGGTTGTTGATGCAAGCAATTAATACAGAAAATGTCACTTTTATTCTGGATAGTTGTCACTCTGGAGGGGCAAGAAAAGGCATCTTAACTGTGCGATCGCGCCATGGAAATCGGGAGTTAAACCGGACTGAAAACTCTAACATCCAACTGTTAGCAAGTCCCCAGGAACAGGAATATCAAAAACAACTGATGTCCAGACTCAACTTGACCGCTTCAGACTTGGCCACAGAGCGAAAAAAAGGCGTTCCCAAAGGCATAATGCTGGCGGCTGCTAGAACTGACCAAGCGGCGATCGATGCTTCCTTTGGTGATACGGCTGCCGGTATCTTTACATATATCTTGACTCGCTATCTCTGGCAGCAAACGGGAGGCGAGTCAGTCAGTCAAGTGATGGTGAGTGCGACGGCGACTACCGAGCGCATTTTACGGGAATATTTCCCGACGGCTGGTTTATTACAGCAACCGGAATTTAATACTAGGGAGGGAAGCAACAACAGCCAGCAAGCGGTTTATTTTCTCAAACCAGATCAGAAAGTCCCTGCTGAAGCTGTGGTCACTCAAGTGCAGGGAAATCAGGTTGATCTGTTTTTGGGAGGGATCGATCCGCGTACCTTAGCAGCATTCGGTCGGGGGGCAATTTTAACTTTAGTGGATGGGGAAGGGAAAGAACGAGGTCAAGTTCAGATAGAGTCCCGTCAAGAGTTGGCAGCTAAAGGGAAACTGATGCAGACAAGAGATAATATTGCTTCCGGGACTCTACTTCAAGAGCGATCGCGGGCCATTCCCAGGGACTTAACTCTCCGTATTGGTTTAGATGCTTCTTTACAGCAAGCTAAACAAGCTTTAGAAGCGATTAAACGCATTGAAGTGGTGTCTTTAGAGCAAACCAATTTTCACTATATTCTAGGGCGAATTTTCCCCATTTATCATCAGCAATTACAGCAATTAAAAGTGAAAAAATTGCCAGAAGTCGGCAGTATTGCTTTATTTTCTCCTGCATTGGATTTGGTTCCCGACTCGGCGGGAATTGCCGGGGAAAAAGTAACAGATGCCGTTGAGCGATTACGCCCTAAGTTAAAATCCTTGTTAGCAGCAAGATTAGTCAAGTTAACTCTTAATAATTCTTCTTCCCGTCTGAGTGTAGCTGTGGCAATGGAAACGGTAGATGGTAATCAATTGGTGGCAGAATCGTTTACGGTTAGGGGTGCAAAGTCAGGCAGTTTCAGTCAAAACAGAGGGGTGCGCGGTTTAACCAGTAACGCGCAAAAAATCAAGCAGGGGACTCAAGTACAATTTCTCGTACAAAATAACGAGTTAGTTCCTCTCTATATTACTGTTTTACTTATTAGCGTAGATGGGACGCTTACCGTGCTTTCGCCTTTACTGGGAAGGGGAGATAATTCTCCTGTGACTCCAGGGGAAAAAATTCAGATTCCCGATCAAAATCGAGGGGAATTGTATAAATTTAAGGTAGAGGGTGAAACGGGAATAGCCGAAGTGTTGGTTATTGCTACTACGACTCCTCTAACCAAAGCTGTGGAATTGTTGCGGGTTTTAGCTACAGAGAGGGGGGATAATCTGAGAGGGACACCTATAGATTTAACTCAGCCAGATGAGGCGATTTCTAGCCTTCTGGATGATTTAGATGGGGGTAGTCGGGGGAGTGGGAGAGTTTATACTTCAAGAGTGCGTCAGATTGATACTCGACAGATGGCTGCTATGTCGATTACTTTTGAGGTTGTTGTCTAGTTCTTAACTTTAGTCAGAGGAACACTTACAGCGAGTTTAATGATTGGAGAGAGCCAATAAAAGTTATATCATTTAAGGAGAATTGATCTATGCCTACTTGGCTTCGACCTTTAAATTTCTTCACTGCTATCCTTTTAATCTCTCTAGAGATTAACCCACTGCTGACTCCTTCAGTATCTTTTTCTGCTTCAAACGTGGCACAAACAACGACTGACCGTAAAGCTCAAGCAGCTCGACTGGTTCAAGAAGGCGATCGCTATTACTATCAGGGTCAGTATCAAGTCGCGCTGGAAAAATATCAACAAGCTTTAGCAATCTATCAGCAGATTGCAGATCGTCAACAAGAAGGAGTGATTCTTAATAATATTGGGTTTGTTTATACCGAGCTAGGACAGTCTAAGCAAGCCTTACCTTTCTATCAACAAGCTTTAGTTATTTTTCAAGAATTGAACGATCTCCCCAATCAAGGAGCTGCCCTTAATAATATTGGGCTATCTTACAGCTATCTAGGGGAGAATTCAAAATCCTTGAAATTCTTACAACAAGCTTTAGAAATCTTCAGAGAAGTACATGATCGTGCCGGAGAAGGGAAAACTCTCAACATCATTGGTGGAGTTTACCGAAGTCTGGGTCAGATATCGGAAGCTTTAAAGTTTTATGAACAAGCTTTAGCTATCCGCAGGGAATTACAAGATCGCAGTGGAGAAGGATTTTCTCTCAATAATATAGCAGAAGTCTCTAGCCTCATGGGAGAATACCCAAAAGCATTGGATTTATATCAGCAAGCCATCACCATTTTTAAAGAAGTCAATGATTTTACCAGACAAAGTATTGTCCTGAACAATATTGGATGGATCTATGACCGACTAGGACAGTATAAAAAATCGCTGGACTTCTACGAAAAAGCTCTGGTGATCGCAAGAAACATTAAAAATCTTTCTCTAGAAAGCATGGCTTTAAACAATATGGGGTCAGCTTACAATAATCTGAAAGACTATACAAACGCACGGAAATCCTATCAGGAAGCTTTAGAGATTACTCAAGAACTGAATGATCCCTCCGGTGAAGCTAAAATCCTCAGCAATCTCGGCTCAGTTGACGATCAACTTCGGCAGTATTCCCAAGCCTTGGATTTTTATGAACGTTCGTTAGCTATTAGTCGAAAAATCAACGAGCGTCCGTCTGAAGGAATTACTCTCAACAACTTGGGAAGGGTTTACAACAGCCTGGGAGAGTATCAAAAGTCCTTAGAATTGTATCAGCAAGCCCTAGGGATTGCCAGAGAAGTGAAAGACAGGGTTGCTGAAGGTAGAACTCTCAATAATATGGGTCGTACCGTTCTTCTAACGGGTAATGCGGCGGTGGCCGAGAAATACCTCTTTGAGACGATTAACATCTGGGAATCGCTTCGACCTGGACTAACGGATGAGAATAAAATTTCTTTATTGGAAACCCAAACTAATACTTACCATAATTTGGAATACGCCCTGATTGTACAGCAAAAGTCCGAAGCTGCACTGGAAGTAACTGAACGAGGACGCGCTAGAGCATTTGTTGAACTTTTAGCCGCAAAATATTCTGAAACACCTGATCCTCCAATTCAACCACCAAATTTAGAGCAAATCCAACAAATTGCTCAAGAACACGAGGCGACTCTAGTTGAGTATTCTATCAATGACTTCGGAGGACAGCCAAAACTTTATATTTGGGTGGTTAAACCAAGTGGTGAAATCCTATTTCGGCAACTAGACATCCAATCTTTTGCTCCCTCTCTAGAAAATTTTGTTACTAGCACTCGCCAATCAATCGGAGTTAGAGGAAGAAGTAGTATCGAAGTAGTGCCGCTTGATGACTCTGAAGCAAAAAATCAATTAAAACAACTCCACAAATTACTTATAGAACCTATTGCCGATTTACTCCCCTCCGATCCTAACGCTCATGTCATCTTCATGCCTCAAGGAGAACTATTTTTAGTACCTTTTCCCGCTTTACAAGATGCTAATGGCAAATACTTAATTGAAAAACACACAATTCTCACTGCACCCGCCATTCAAGTGTTAGACTTAACCCAAAAGCAACGAGTAAAAGTGCAACAAGCTAACCCGAAAGGACTTGTCGTTGTCGGCAATCCTACCATGCCAAAAGTAACTATCAAAATTGGCGAACCACCAGAACAACTTAATCCCTTACCAGCAGCAGAAAACGAAGCTATTACTATTGCTAAACTACTCAATACTAAAGCTTTAACAGGCAACCAAGCCACTAAAAAAGCTATCCTTTCCCAATTACCTCAAGCCAGAATTATTCATCTAGCAACCCATGGTTTATTAGATGATTTTAAAGGATTAGGAGTACCCGGTGCGATCGCTCTTGCACCTTCTGGTAATGATAATGGTTTACTTACTGCTGATGAAATTCTCGACTTAAAACTGAATGCGGAATTAGTGGTTTTAAGTGCTTGCGATACGGGAAGGGGACGCATTACCGGAGATGGTGTAATCGGATTATCCCGTTCTTTAATTACCGCAGGAGTGCCAAGTATTATTGTTTCTTTATGGTCAGTTCCCGATGCACCTACAGCAAGTTTAATGACTGAATTTTATCGCAATTGGCAAGAGAAAAAACTCGATAAAGCACAGGCGTTGCGACAGGCAATGTTAACCACCATGAAAAACCATCCTAATCCGAAAGATTGGGCGGCATTTACTTTAATTGGAGAAGCAGAATAAGACCCAATACTGCTCGGTTAAGCCCAAAAACGACTTGCTGAGGGAAATTTAGAATGAAGAATGAACCTGCTATATAGATTATTAATGAATGGTTCGAGGATCGACAGGGATAATTTCTGAATATCGCAGAAAGTCATCTGTGTTGAAGGTTAAAATATTATCAATATTATGGGTAATCATAGCTGCAACTAATCGAGCGTCATGGGACTTTTTTCCCATTACTTGATATTTTCTAATGAGTCTTTCCCATTGAGGATAAATAGCAGGAGTATCTTGGTAAAGAGAAAAAATATGTTTAATATCTTCAATTTCTAAGGTAGCTTGCTCAAAACTTAATCCTAAGCCATTAACTTTTACAGGTCGTGTCGCTACAACCCAAAATTCAATTAAGTTCTGAGGAACAATATAGAGTTTTTCTGAACGTTTTTTTAAGGTTTTAACGCCTTGAAGCGCACTTAAGTGCAGCGGATGGCTGGTTTGTTTTAACCTAAGAAGAATATTAGTATCAGCTAAATAGGTCATAGCATTTCATCCTCTCTGGTATAAATGCTTTCTCGACTAATAGCTTCATCAGATAAGGGTTGAGCATTAATATTAGAAGGTCGATTAATAAAGTTAGTTAATTTTCTTTCCCATTCCTCATATTCTAAAATTTGGGAGCTTTTTTGAGGTTGATTTTTTAAGGTTTGTTCAATTATCTCTTGAAGATATTGTTCAAGAGTTAAGCCTTTTAATTTGGCTTCTTCCTGAATTTTATTTTCTAGCTCTGGGTTAAGATTTAAGGTAATCATGATAGGGTTCTCCTTGATTTTAATTAATGTTGACATCCTCACCGCCGTAAACGGACGGTGATTCCTCACCACGCCACCTTTTTAGAATGGTCGCGTCAATGGGGTTGACGCTTCAGAGGATGCTGCTACCTTAGCAGTAGTCTTATGCTTTCCGACCCGTCCGTTTTGATTGTCCGAATGCCGGACGGCCACTTTGAACAAGTCGAAAAAATCTCATGTTCAACCTTATTTCCTAGAAAGTTTTACTCGTTCAAGGCCGAATTTGAAGTCTTTTCTGAACGAAACCCCCTACTATCTGTGGTCAAGGTTCAGTTTTTAGCTTGGTTATCGCTTTTTCCATTGTAGCTGAAAGCCGTCCTCAAAGGACGGGGTTTTAACCCAAATTTTCGATAAATCTAGCACTCGGTAAGTGGATGGTACAGCAAGGAGTGCGGAGTCAATCCTTGCCATCGCCGAGAAAACTGGTAATTGGCGCAAGAGATAATAAAAGCTTCTTTTATTAGGAAATACGAACGGAAAATGTTAAGCATTGGCGAGGAAACTAATGTGCTAGAGTTAATTCGTGGCAACGCAACCAAGAGAAATTGAGCGTTATGTAACAGCCGATGGTCAAATTCCTTTTGATAATTGGTTTGATTCTATCCGAGTGTCTAAAACTCAAACTATCATCAGTAAAAGACTTGACCGAGTGAGGATGGGCAATTTAGGCGATTACCGTTCGGTAGGAGGAGGTGTTTTTGAATTAAGAATAGACTATGATCCAGGTTATCGCATCTATTTCGGACAAGTAGGGACAACCATCGTGTTGCTACTGTGTGGAGGTGATAAAAGCAGTCAAATTAAAGATATTCGCCAAGCCCAAGAATACTGGAGAGATTATCGGAGTTAAAATTATGTCTAAAAGTATTAGCTACCACCCTTTTTTGCTGGACAATCTTAAAGATCCAAACTATGCGGCTCTTTATCTCGAAACTCACTTAGAAGAAGACAAGTTTGAATTCGATTCCGAATTACTGAAAATGGCTTTGAGGAATGTTCTGGAAGCTCTTGGGGATTCTCATTTAACCGCCGAACAAATTAAAATTCATGAGCAATTTCTCGATAAATTATTAACAATGCCAGCAGGAATAGGAATTTATAATTTAGGGCTTTGGCTGAGGGCTTTGGGATTAAAACTAGCTGTAACAGTTGATAAAGAGGGGAAGAATGTTGTTGAAAATTTGCCTAGTTTGAATGGAGATAACAAAGAAAAATATGAGGGAGTTTTAACAAAAGTCCCAGATGTAGAAACAGAAAACAGTAGGGGCGAAGCATTCGGGCAATAACCTATCGCTGAAACCGTAGATTTATTATCCGAATGCTTCGCCCTTACCCCGAATTTTTCTCTATCACCCTCAATCCTAAGTAGTCGTGCAAAATAAATTTCCTAGTGAAGAAAGGCAAAAGGCAAAAGGCAAAAGGCTTCGGCCGTGAGATCAGCCGAACGGCAAGGGGGGGGTTAGATATGTGTAATTAATTTTGCTTAGGTACTTATACTAAATCCGTTGAGTACAGGCTAGTTATGAGGAGAGGCAAAAGGCAAGAGGCAAAAGGCAAAGGGGAATAAATAATCAGTTTTTAATAACCAGATTTAGTATTATTGCTGTTTAAATAGAGATAACAAAGAAAAATATGAGGGAGTTTTAACAAAAGTCCCAGATCTGTAACCAGAAAGTAGAATAAACGGCTCTTCTGGTTTCTGTGTGGAAACGAGGTCTATACTGATAGAATATCCGCAAAATAGTCTTAAAAGTCTTGTCCAGTAAGCATTTCACGATTCCATAAGCAAAAATTATCACACAAAATGCTCAAATCCCTCAACCTCGCTACCCTACTGCTGCTACTCGCCTCCGGCGTGTCTATCTTGCCCATTTCCCAACCCGGAATAGTGCCACCTGTCCAAGCGCAAACCAATGAGACGAAAAAAGCTGAAGCGGAAAGGCTATTTAACGAGGGGATGCAACTATTCCAACAAGGGACAGCCGAATCCCATCAACAAGCTATAACCAAATGGGAACAAGCCTTACCTCTGTGGCGTAATCTGGGAGATAAAGCACAGGAAGCCTTAATAAATCTAGCACTCGGTAGAGTTTACGATCTATTAGGATTCAAACCCAAAGCCCTAGAATACTATAACCAAGCATTGCCAATTTATCGAGAAATTAAAGATCGCGCAGGGGAAGCCAGTACTCTCAATAATATTGGTGCTGTCTATGATGCTTTAGGGGAGAAACAAAAGGCATTAGACTACTACCAACAGGCATTACCCTTATCGCGGGCGGTGGGAGATCGCGCAGGGGAAGCCACTACTCTCAATAATATTGGTCGTGTCTATAATGCTTTAGGGGAGAAACAAAAGGCATTAGACTATTACCAACAGGCATTACCCTTAAGGCGGGCGGTGGGAGATCGCGCAGGGGAAGCAGTAACCTTACACAATATTGGTTACTTATTGCAACAACAAAACCAACCTCAACTAGGGATTATCTTCTACAAACAATCGGTTAACGTCTATGAAACTCTCAGAGGCGATATTAAAGGACTCCCCAAAGAATTGCAACAAACCTACACCGAAACTGTTGCCAATACTTACCGCGGTTTAGCTGACTTGCTGCTGCAACAAGACCGCATTCTGGAAGCGCAACGGGTATTAGACTTGTTGAAAGTACAGGAATTAGACGATTATTTGCGGGGAGTGCGCGGTAATACAAATACAGAACAGGGAGTTCCTAAACTACCGCCAGAACAAAAAATAGACGAGGGAATTGAGGCAATTCTTAATAAAGCAGTAGAAATTGGCCAAGAAATCAGCCGACTGCAAGAACGACAAAAACTCAACGGCAAACTAACTCCCTCAGAAGAACAACGCCTCCTCCAACTCTGGAAACAACAGGAACAAATTGTCGCTGAGTTTAATAAATTTATCGAAAGTCCAGAAGTTTTAGCCTTAATTAACCAACTCAAACCCCAAACCCGTTCCGCCGATCTCCTGAATAATTTAGACAATTTAATTGGCTTATCTGATAATCTCAAAAAACTCCAACAAAATGCCGTCCTTATCTACCCCATTATCTTTGATGACCGCTTAGAAATCATCCTCACCACTGCTGATTCTACTCCCGTCCGCCACACCGTAAAAGTCAGCAAAAAAGAACTAAACGAAACTATTTGCGCTTTCCGGGAAGCCTTACAAAATCCTAATCTGGATGCCAAAAAGCCAGCCCAACAGCTTTATGAATGGCTGATTAAACCCCTAGAAAATAACCTAAAAACTGCCGATGCAAAAACGATTATTTATGCTCCTGACGGACAACTGCGCTACATTCCTCTGGCGGCTTTATACGACGGCAAACAGTGGTTAATTGAACGCTACCTGGTTAATAATATTACGGCAGCATCCCTGACTGATTTTAATACCAAACCCGAACCGAAAATGCAAATTTTAGCGGCGGCTTTTGTCAAGGGCAGCTATCAGTTTCGACATGAGGGACAAGACTTCAGATTTAATGGGTTGCCTTTTGCGGGTATAGAGGTAGATAAATTAGCACAGACCGTTTCTCCTACTACTAAATACTTCGATAAAGACTTCAATCAAACAATTATTCCCCTACTGGATAGCTATACTGTCGTCCATTTTGCCACCCATGCAGCCTTTGTGGTGGGAACTCCAGAACAGTCTTTTGTTCTTTTTGGAGATGGGACAGTTGTGACTCTACAAACAATGAAAAACTGGCGGTTTAAAAATATTGATTTAATTGTTTTGAGTGCTTGCGAGACAGGTTTAGGGGGTAATTACGGCACAGGAATCGAAATTTTAGGGTTAGGATATCGACTACAAACCGCAGGCGCAAGGGCAGTTATTGCCTCTTTATGGAGTGTTGATGATGGCGGTACACAAGCTTTGATGAATGCTTTTTATGCTGCTTTGAGGACGGGTAAATTGAGTAAAGCAGCGGCATTACAACAGGCACAAATTGCCTTGATTACCAGTAATAACCCAACCGATGAGCAGCGGCGTGGTAGTATTAGAATAGAACCTATTGAAGGAGTGCCATCGGACGTAGCAAACCGCCTCAGCCATCCCCGTTACTGGGCGCCTTTTATTCTCATTGGCAATGGATTATAATCAGTTATCAGTTATCAGTTATCAGTTATCAGTTGTTAGTTATCAGATAAATCTTTAAAATCCTGCTCAAAAATGCTATGATCAGTTTGTAGTTGCGCTTTAGTACCCCACTCTCAAGAACAATTCTCAATCATGACAGTCCAAGATATTACAATTGCCAAAATTCGTCAACTTCCAGAGTCATTAGTTGAAGAAGTGAATGACTTTATTGATTTCCTTACCTTAAAGTACAATCAGCAGTTTTCTGATTTCGTAGAAATCGCAGAATCTGATTTTTCAGATTATTTGTCAAATCTAGAAGATTATGAGGAAAAATTAGCTCGTGGCGAAATCAAATGGTAGCGTTATTCGTGGTGATGTGGTTTTGTGCGACCTCAACCCCGTCATTGGCACAGAACAGTCAGGAATTAGACCTGTAATCATCATACAAATTGATCGAGCTAATGGCGTAAGTCCTCATACTATTATTGTGCCATTAACCACTAAAATCCGGCGCAAACTACTTGATTCTCATGTTTTTATTCCAGAAGGTATAGCAGGTTTAAGTCAAGATTCAGTAGCACTGTGCGAGCAAATTAGAGTCATAGATAAGTCAATAATTATTCGAGTTATGGGACATTTAGACAATCCTTATCTCGAAGAATTAGAAACAGCGTTAAGAACAATTCTAGGTTTACTTTAAGAAAATCACTATTCTAAGTATTCTAAGCCTATGTCTAATTCATCTCTAGAACAAGACCTAAAAACTTATCAAGATTTGATCGCCATTCTCCAAGAGCATACTACACCAACAGAAGCCGAAATTCTTAATATTTTACTAGCCCGCAATCGCATTCAAAATGCCCTAACAGAAACCTATTTAATCCCTGATAATATCCTAAATACTATCCAAGAATTAGACAATATTCTTAGAAAAAAACAAGCCACAATCGCCCCAATAATCGCCCAATTACGTCCCGATTTTAATCCCGATACTAAAAATTGGTGGTGGCTACTTGAAGTCCCTAAAATTGATTCTTCTTGGCACAAATACGATTTATTGGCAAAGGGAGCTTCTGTTACTTTCTTGACAATTTCTTTAGGATTAATTGGTGAAATTGGCTCGCGGTTTCTTTCAGGGGGAAGCGATATTTTGGGAGGTGTTTTAGTCAGTTTTCAAAGTATATTAACCTTACTTGCCGCAGGAGGAATCTTAACTAAAACTGGACAAGAAACTGGAAAAAACTTACTGACACGCTTTGGGATTCAAGAACAATACTGGCAAGAAATTGGCGCTGGTTTATCTTTTTTATTAATGCTGAGTATTTGGGGATTAAGACTCTCTTTACCAACTGTAGCCACCTGGTATAATCATTGGGGTTGGAGTCATTATGAAAAGGGAGATTTGAGCAGTGCAGAAGAAGATTATCAACGAGCTTTGTCTTTAAATCCAGATGACGCTGAGGCACATTTTAACTTAGGATTACTCTACGAAGAATTACAGGATTTTGCTTCAGCTAGAAAAGAATATATATTAGCTATACAAGGGGGTAACACTACCGCTATTAATAATCTAGCTCGATTACATATTCTCAATAAAAATTATCCTGCTGCTGTTCACCTCTTACTTAAAGCCCAATCTGAGGCAAAATTAGATCAAGAAACCCAATTTGCTATCTGGAAAAATTTAGGTTGGGCGAGGCTAAAACAAGGAGATATTCCATCGGCAGAAACAGCTTTATCAGAAGCGATTAAATTAGATAAAAATAGTGCTGCCCCTCATTGTTTACTAGCGCAGGTAAGAGAAGCCCAAAATAACCAAACAGAGGCCTTAAAAGAATGGGAAACCTGTAATCAATACGCTAACAGCTTAAATCCTGACGAAGATAGCTGGAGAATACAAGCACAACAATGTCTAGCAAACCGGGAGAAACAAAAATGCTCACCAAAACCCAACTCATCCTATTAGGATTAACCACAGGAATGCTGACCCTATTTTTAGAAAGTGCTAAAGGGATAGCCTTGCCTGCTAGAATTGAATCAACAACTGGTATCGTCAAGCTAAAAAGACAAAATTGGACTGAATTTAAACCCGTTTCTATTAATACAGAATTAAACAAAGGCGATCAAATTTTTCCTCTTCAGGGTGTTAGGGTGACAGTATTATGTCCCGATTTACAACAACGTCCAGTTAGTTTAGGTGTACCCTCTGGACTAAAGACAATTTGCCCCATCTGGGAAACCTTAAAAGCCAAAAATCCCCCACCCCCGGGTTCTTTAGGAGGAACAAATGCACTCATTCCCTATCTCATTTCACCCCGTCACACCCTGATACTGACAGATACCCCCATTTTGCGCTGGAATGAAGTTTCCCAAACGAGATATTACACAATAAAAGTTATGGATTCACAGGGGATTATCTGGGAAAAGCAAGTTTCTCAAACCCAAATTTCCTATCCCGGAACACCAGTTTTCCAGCCTGGTATTCCTTATTCTGTGACAATTCAAACCGATGGGGGACAGTCTTCCGAGCAAGATAAAGCTTCTAAAATAGAATTCATCAGGTTACATTCCTCAGAAGTTGCAACTATACAGGCCGAAGTTAATAAAATAGAACAATTAAATATAAATAAGCAAACTAAAGCATTAATATTAGCCGATTTTTATGGAACTTATACCCTACCAACTTCAACTTTTAATAACTATGTTTTATCTTCCCAATCCCTAGCAACTTATCATCTTACCAGTGAAGCGATCACTATTCTAGAAACTACCATCAAACAGGGTCAAAATTCAGCCATCATCGAGAGAAACTTAGCTGACTTGTACTGGCAAATTGGCCTGGCTAATCTAGCTACCAATCATTATCTTAAAGCGATAGAATTAGCTCGAATACCAGAACAATTAGAAGAAAAAACCTTGGCTCAATTTGGTTTAGGAGAAGTTTATGCAGCTTTAGGAGATAATAATCAAGCCAAGATTTGGTATAGTAAAGCTAGAGAAGGTTATCTAGCTTTAGGCGATTCTGCAAGGGCTAACTTTGTGATTCAATTAATAGAAAGCTTGCCTTAAGTTAAAAAAAGAGTAGTCTAGCTGTTGCGGGTTTTGTCTTGAGCCAACTTCTCGGGTTGTCGCCCCAAGTCGGGGTATCCAAGAAGACTGGCACCCCAGGAGCATCAGCTAACAGAGCTTGTAAGTAGGTAGGCGTTAAAAATTATCAGATGACTCCCTTATTAAGGGGGATCCCCCCGCCTATCGGCACCCCCCTTATCAAGGGGGGCAGGGGGGATCGAACCTAAAATCCATTTTTAATTTAATTATAACCAGCTACTTAGCCGCTTGTTATCGCCCTTCCGAAAGTCCAAGAAGAGCGATAACCCGAAACTCTCAAGGACGGACAAAACCGTTCAAAGTCTATTAATGGCTAGGTGGGGTGAAGACCATCAAACCCGACAGCAACCCCGAAAATCGTGTCAGAATAGATCAGTGTAGTCACTGATTATCTTTGAGAAAAATATTTATATGTTAGGACGGGACAGCTACGATTTGATCATTGTCGGGGGCGGCATAGTCGGAACCACCCTAGCGGTGGCTTTAAAAAATACAGGATTAAATATCGCTATGATCGAGGAACGTCCCCTAGAGGTGGCCGCCTCCCGTCGTCAAGCTTATGCCCTCTCGCTGATGTCCAGCCGGATTTTTACAGGCTTGGGTATCTGGGATAAAATCTCGCCCAGTATCGGTAAATTTCGTCATATTCGCCTTTCTGATGCCGATTTTCCGATTTTTGTCCCCTTTGTGGTCGATGAGCTAAAAACCGATTATTTGGGCTATGTGGGCGAACATCAAGTGATTTTAACCGCCCTGCACAATGCCAGCCAAGATTGCGATCGCATTGACTGGTTATCCCCTGCCAAAGTGTTAGAAGTGGAGTACGGAGCAGAAACAGCCACTGTCACCCTGGAAGAAGCCGGTCAAACCCGAAAAATCACCACAAAATTAGTCATCGGGGCCGATGGAGCCAGATCCGCTATCCGGCAAGGGGCGCAAATTAAAACCAAAGGTTGGAAATATTGGCAATCCTGTGTCGCTTTCACCATTAAACATCAACTCGATCGCAATGATACCGCCTTTGAAAGATTTTGGCCTACCGGTCCGATGGGCATTTTACCGCTCCAGGGTAATCGCTGTCAGATCGTTTGGACAAATCCCCATGGGGAAGCGAAAAAACTGCAAGAAATGCCCGAAGCGGAATTTATCAAGAAATTAGAGGCATATACGGGGGGATTACTGGGAAAAATAGCATTAGTTAGCCCCCGCGCTCTCTTTCCCGTACAGTTAATGCAGAGTGATACCTATGTTAAACCCCGACTGGCTTTAATTGGTGATGCCGCTCACTGTTGTCATCCCGTCGGTGGTCAAGGTTTAAATTTAGGCATTCGCGACGCAGCCGCTTTAGCGCAGGTATTAAAGGAAGCAGTGGAAAAGCAAGAAGATATAGGAGCGCTTTCTACCCTAAAATCCTACGAAAAATGGCGTAGATCGGAGAATTTAGCGATTTTAGGCTTCACAGATTTTCTAGATCGCCTGTTCTCCAATAACTGGCCACCTATCGTTGTCATCCGTCGTCTCGGATTGGCAATTATGCGCGGTTTCCCCCCGTTGAAATTGTTTGCCCTGCAATTAATGACGGGACTAAAAGGACGTATTCCCCAATTAGCGAGATAGCTGGCCGCCAATTCCGGGGATAGGGGAGAAAGGGAGAAAAAAAGCTTGCAAAATGCTGCGATTATCGCTATGATGGTTAAGGTTAAATATCGGGGCGTAGCGCAGCTTGGTAGCGCACTACTTTGGGGTAGTAGGGGTCGTGGGTTCGAATCCCGCCGCTCCGATTTACAAGAAACCCGCTCACTGAGCGGGTTTTTGGTCGTCTTGTTAGGGTTTGCCAGTCTTGCTCTGTTGGGAATAAGCCCTAGCTGTTGGGTCATTTTTGAACATTTTAGCTATGATTTGGGTATGAGTTGGGTATGAAAAATGCCACCTCACACCAGAAAAAAAGCCTTCAAAGGAACAGTCTCTGTAGAAGAATGCCAAGGGCGGTTGCGCCTAAGATGGGGATTTGAAGGCAAACGTTATGCTCTCTCCATCGGCTTGCCTGATTCTAAAGTCAATCGCAAAGTTGCACAACAGAAAGCAACTATGATCGAACTTGATATGGCCTCTGGTAACTTTGACCAGACTTTAAAAAAGTACAAACCTCATATCCAAAGCACTAGCCAAATTTCGGTAGTTATCCTGTTTGGCCAGTTCATGGATAGCAAAGCTAAGGAGTTACTACCGAGAAGCCTGGAGAAATACCGAGCGACCATTACTTTAACCCCTAAACTAGAGCAGATTCTCTTGGCTAGACGACCTGAGTACCCAAATCCTGATGACTTGGTATTCATGTCTGCCAGAGGAGGAGCAATTGACGATCATAACTTCAGCCCACATTCCGCACCCCACATTCCGCACCCTAGTAGTTGAAATCAAAAGTTGCTCTAGCCCTTGTCTAGTAAGACTTTTAGCGATTACTAAGAATTATGAAGTGTCACACTCTAGTCAGCGATCGCCAGCTTC
>SFCA01000058.1:0-3645 GCA_007095475.1 Microcystis aeruginosa Ma_QC_C_20070703_M131
GTTGTTCTTTTTGGTCTGTATTCATGATTCTACCGTTTAATTGTTTCTCTTTATTTTGCCTTAGCTAACGTTTTTAGTCTCTAAGCATTTATACTTATTGCAAAATTGGGATGCTCCCGGCGGCTTTGGTTATGCTTCCCCCATTCTCTACATAATCGATTACTTTTTTTCTTAAGTCTAGGCTATCAGACATTTTTCTGTATGGGTTGCTCGTTTCTCTTGATTTTACCTTATTTTTCCCTCGTCTCACACTTATTTGAAATGACTATATATATTGTGTCAATTTTATGTGATAAATATCACGACAACCTTACTTGACAAAAGTTACTTTTTGTATTACCTTTCAAGGATAGTTGTACACAGCATAACTATTAGAGGCTTTCTGATGATGGAGCGTAGCGTGTTTTCATAACGACGACCGGCGACCGAATCGCCAAACAGGAAAAGTTTGTAACTCACCATCAATATAAAATCTGTAAAGTATGTCGGATTATTATCATTATCAAAATTCTTGCTTTGGAACCGCCCACGCTTATTTGCTACCCTTTCTAAGTCAGATTTTTGACAGTCTTGCTCCTCCTGAAAAGCGTATTTTTGATCTCGGTTGTGGCAACGGTTCGATCGCTAATTGGTTATCAGAAAAAGGATTTCAAGTCAGTGGCTGCGATCCTTCCGGATCGGGGATAGCAGAGGCCAAAAAAGCCTATCCTGAACTTGATCTGCAGCTTGGCTCCGCCTATGATGATCTGGCTAGTAAATTTGGTACTTTTCCGCTGCTAATTAGTTTGGAAGTGGTAGAACACGTCTATGCCCCGCGCGATTATGCTAAGACTGTTTATAATCTGCTGCAACCGGGGGGGAGCATCTCACCTTTGCAATGAGCATAAATACTTAGTGGAAAAATAGGCTTTTCGAGGGTAATTCTTGTTTTAATTCTCTATGTACGCAGTCTTTAAAAGCCTCTATTTCGTTCCAGATATGCGCTGATATCCACTCCCTATCATAGTTATCTCAAAAATTTGGCCCTAGCGGCTACGGGTAAGATGGACGAGCATTTTACCGCTCTTTGAGATCACGGACATATTAAATTCTGGTCTGTCAAAACTATCACAAAACTGTTAACAGAAGCTAATTTATCGGTAGAAAAAGTCTATCGTATTGGTCGTATTGCTCCCTTAGCGAAGACGATGATTATTCTCGCTCGTCGGGATCGATAAATTATACTAAATCCTGTTTAAAAGGTATAGGAGAGGAGGGTAGCAGGGAATTTGAACATTTGTACTAAAATTCCCAATACGCAGTTTAAATACAGTACAGCTTAGTCAAACTGGGGAATAATCCAAGCTGCTATAATAGCGAATAAAACAACAATTTCTAAGACTTTATATAAGTTAAGAGATTGTAGCCACTGAAAACTATTGGCTAGACGCAAACTTAACCCCCATTGACGTAATTGAGATAACCATAATTTCGGGCTATCTTGTTCACGAAAACCCCATTTAAGGATAGACAATAACAGGGGAACTCCTCCCACTTTAGCAGTCATGAGCAGGTGCAGGATTAGACATACTACCATAATTAACCAACTGAGCAAATGGGCATAATACCAAAAGTGATTTAATTCCCCTTCTGGTAGCCATTTGGAATCCATCATCCGGCCACTATACAAAGCAAAAGTTAGGGCAAAAAGAGTCAAAGTATTGACTAAACGATGGAGACTATACCACCAAATCGGCTTACCAAATTGGGTTAATTTGTTAAGAGAATCACTTTGAATTAATCTTTTGTTGCCGCGACGAAAAGCATAGATAGCAAAAACGGGAAAGATAATCAGAGTATAGAGGCCAAAAGTACCATGAATACTTTCAATTTCTTGATATTCTGGTAAAGGCAGTTTTAACCAACGACCGTCAAAAGTATCATAGGTCCAATAGGCCGTAACCATGGCGGCAATGAGGGCAATTCCCGTGAATCCGTGCAGAATTCGCAGTAAAAGAGGTTGATAAGGTTGATTAGTTTTCATGAACTCGATCGATACAATAGGGGATATAAACTTGCCCAGATACTATGTTAACTAATCCTTGGCTCGTCGCTATTCTTCTCAATACCGTCCTCCTCGGAATCGCTGCAATTGCGCCAAAAAAGCTCTTAACTCCGATGGGTTATCTCCATGCTTGGGTTTTAGGGGTAATTGTCTGGGGAAGCTTGGGATGGCGCGGTTATCTAATTGTTTTATTCTATTTCCTCGTCGGTTCTACTGTCACCCGCATCGGTTTAGCGCGCAAGGAAGCGGAGGGAATCGCCGAAAAAAGAGCGGGGGTACGCGGTCCGGAAAATGTCTGGGGTTCCGCTTTAGCGGGGGCAATTTGCGCTATCCTCAGTCTTTTTGCCGCTTCTCCCTGGGATTACCTCTTAATACTCGCTTATGTGGCTAGTTTTAGCACCAAATTAGCCGATACTACTGCCAGTGAGGTGGGCAAAGCTTACGGTAAAACTACTTATCTGATTACTAATTTTAAATCCGTCCCCCGGGGAACAGAAGGTGCTGTTAGTTTAGAAGGAACGATCGCGGGTTTGCTGGCAGCCACGGCGATTTCCCTGTTAGCATGGGCTATCGGTGCGATCAATCTTATCGGTGTGTTATGGTGTGTAATTGCGGCATTTATCGCCACCAATATCGAAAGTCTCATCGGTGCTACTCTACAAACTCGCTTTCTGTGGTTAACTAATGAATTGGTCAATGTGATCAATACGGTGATCGGTGCGATCGTCGCTATCCTGTTAAGCTTGCTCTGGTCTTTCAGCTAAAATTAAGTGACTAAAGAAATATCTATGCTAAAGTGGCGTTTTTGTGCATTGTCCCTGCTGTTACTGCTAATTACTGCCTGTGGGACGGAAAATCAACCGAATTCTAGTTCTAACACTGCAAATAGTCCCAGTGCTGACCGCTTGCAAACGGTGAAAAATCGCGGTAAGTTAATTTGTGGCATTAACGGAGAAGTGCCGGGGTTTAGCTTTGTTAATGAAAAAGGCGAATATTCGGGCTTAGATGTGCAAATTTGCCGAGCTATTGCGGCGGCTCTCTTTGATGATCCATCCAAAGTCGAATATCGTAAACTTAGCCCTCAAGAGAGATTTACTGCCGTACAGACGGGAGAAGTGGATATCCTCAGTCGCAACACCACCTGGACGATTAACCGGGATACTGCCCTGGGGATGGAGTTTATCACCCCGGTTTTCTATGATGGTCAAGGAATTATGGCCACGAAAGCCAGTAATGTTAAGAAATTAGAAGATTTAAGCGGAAAGTCCATTTGTGTGCTATCGGGAACCACCACAGAACAAAATCTGGCCGATGCCATGGCAAAAGCGGCAGTGCAAGGTTATAAACCGATCGTTTCCGATGATGTGGAGGCTTTATATACAGCTTATCAGGCGGGGCGTTGTCAGGCTGTCACCTCCGATCGCTCCCAATTGGTGGCCCGGCGCTCGGTTTTTCCCCGACCACAGGATCATCAATTATTAGAAGTGGTAATATCTAAGGAACCCTTGGCCCCGGCCGTGGCCGATGGTGATCCCCCTTGGTCGAATGCCGTCCGCTCGATCGTTTTTAGTTTAATTCAAGGGGAAGAATTTGGGATTAAC
>SFCA01000059.1:0-5154 GCA_007095475.1 Microcystis aeruginosa Ma_QC_C_20070703_M131
GCTTTTTGCGTACTCTTCTTCAAATTTTTCCCAGGGAATTAAGTTGGCCATAATAACCCAACGGTTTTCATCTGATAGTTTTCCGCTCCTCGGGCAGTTCAAATGATTCGGGTTCTGATAGAGTTGCGGTCGAGATACGATACATCTGTACTGAATAAAAAAAGTGCTTGGCTTTTAGTGTATTTTACCTTTTTTTGGGCCTTTTTTCTCGACTTTATTGAGTCGAAACCTTTTTCCTATCGGCATTTCAGGCTTTTTCAGCCAGCCCTAATTATTAACAAATCTCCTTTAAATACTCGCAAACACGCACCCTACAAGCTGATTTAAGAGAAGTAGAATTCTTTATTTAGTCAATAAGTTAACATATAATTGAGTTAAGACATTCTCATTCAACGATTTTCCCTATGCCACAAGCTCAGGAACCGAACGATAAAAATTATGAAGTGGAGCGTCAATTGAGGAGTCTTAATCGGCGCCTGGAGCGTCTGGAAGATACCCAAGTGACAGGAAGAGAGCTAAACCGGAGTTTTGATCGAGTCTATGAGGAAATTGATCATCTTGAAGATAAAGTTGATCGGCTTCAATCGAATTTTGAAGAGTTTCGTGATGAGATTAACCAAAAATTAGATACGATTTTACAACATATTACGGGCATCAATTAAATTGACAGCGATCATCAATAAAGTATTATCGTAGGTTGGGTTGAACGATAGTGAAACCCAACACTTTTAAATAATTAGGTTGGGTTTCGTTCCTCAACCCAATCTACAGATTACTAAAAATTGTTGATAAGTAACAATTTTAGTTATTCCAAATTGTTGCAAAATTAATAAATCTTGATCGCCTGTAATTAAAAAGTCAGCTTGACTATCTTTGGCTAAGGCTAAAAGGTAGTTATCTTTAGCATCTCTACAGATATTAATTTTTGATTTAGTCTCAATACATAACCCAATTATGCTTAAAAGTTCAAGTAATTCTTGAACTTTACTTTGGGGAAAATGCTTTTGTAATTTTGGTCTTTTGGTAACAAGGTTAATCTCATTAAGTAGCTGTGGAGAAAAAATCGGCACAAGAGTTTTGGCTAACTGTTTACCAATAAGAAAGCTAATCCAAAGGTTAGTATCAATAATAACTTTAATCGGTGGCTTGTTGTCCATAAATTTCAGCCCTAACTTCCTCCACTTCTTCGGTAATTGTCTCTAGGGAAAGCTCATCAGTTTTAAAGGTTTCTAGAAGTTGGGTTAATTTTTGATTTAAAGTTTCTTTTTCGAGTTCTTTACTGAGTTTTATTTTGTCACTTTCTGGGAGTTGTTTAACCAAATCTAAAATCTGGTCAAAGTTTAAGGTTAGTTGGTAAGTTTTTTGGTTCATTAGACCTCTTGCAAAAGTCTTAAGTCGATCCTTGTACAGCAACATTTTTGAAGATTATCAACTACTAATAAATAATTAACTGAAAGTCCCTCCCATTATTGTTTCTATCGTTTGTTTTTGATAAAGTTTAATTGCTCGCAGTGCATACTCAAAACAACGTTCCCGAATATCTATTTGTTTCTTCTATTCTTTTTGATAATTCATAATTCATAATTCAAAAGAAAGGTCTGGTTCAGCCTCTATACAACCGATAAAGTCAGACCAATCTTCTGTTCGCTGCTCTTTCATTTCCTGTGGGTTGGGAGAATATCGTTTTTTGAGAATATCTACAAGTTCAAGAATAGTCTGTTGTGCGTCGGGGGGAAGGGACGCAATATCTTCTTCAATTGTTTCTAGGTTTATCATTGTCATTGTTTAAATGCGCGACAGCTTATTCTCATTGTAGCAAATTACTGAAACAATTAGGCTGAAACTAATTCAAATTTAACCTTTATTTTTAGGGCTGTAGCGATGAGATTTAGCAACAAAAAAGAGTTTCCTTCATAGTCAGCATTTTCTAAGGCTTCAATAATAGATTCATCAGTATTAATTAATTCTGCTAAAGCTTTTGTTGAAAGATGATGTGTTTCCTTAATCTTAAATATTTTTCTGGCTACTTCGTCATCAATACGAGCCTTTTCTAATTCTAATTGACGTTCTGGATTATTAGCATAATAACGTTGGTAAAGAATTTGTAAGCCATCGGCTGTCGTTTGGTGTGTATTCATATCAACTCCTGAAAATAGGTGTGTAATTCGGGATTTTTTTCAAATTTAGCTTTGTTTTTAATTGCTTGCTCGATTTCCAGTGGTAGAACTTCTTTTTCTTTAATTATACCATGAGAAATGACCACAGCTTTGTTTTTATAAAAGAAATAAAGAATTCTATAATTTATTCCTTTAAAATTAACTCTCAATTCATAAATTTTGTCCCGCAAAAAGTCTGCTTCTGGTCTGCGTAATTCATATCCTAGTTCTGCCAGTCTTTGTAATTTGATAAAGCATTTGTTTTGAGCTTTGCCAGGAAGACTATCAAGCCATTCTATAATTGGTATATTACCTCTTTCATCTTGGTAAAAAATAAGTTGTATTTTTGGCATATTAAAGCTTTTATATATGTGAGTTTTCTAACAAATGATAAATTAAATAGTGTCAAGTATCGAGTTCCCCAAAAGCTGATGTTTACATGAGCAAAACTCCTAAAATTAGACTTGACAAAAAACCTGAGATCGTTATATTCTACAGGTAACAAGCTTTTAAACGAGAGAGCCACGCCCCACGCACCAATTATATCATTCATTCTGCCTGAATATCAAACAGGAACTAGAAACCTGTTACTAGGGAGAGATTACTGCGGGGGGGATATTCGGTAGCAGTTAAATAATCATGCGTAACACACCAATTTTCTTAAGATGGTGCGTTACGGCGCGGTAATAGTTTAATTATTAACAAATCTCCTTCAAATACGCGCAAACACGCACCCTACAAGCTACTAACAAGGCTCATTTTGACTCGTTGATTAAGGGCAGTGGCAATTTTTTGTAGCATTATTAGGGGATTGTCTTGATAGTCAGCGTCTTCTAGATCTTCAATAACGGATTGCTCAACATGGATTAGGTCGGCTAGTTGTTGTTGAGTTAATCCAGCATTCATACGAGCGTCATAAATCAATTGTGCGATTTCTGAGTTGAGGGATTCTAGGGCAATTTGTTCTTTGATTGTGGGATCGTCTGCAATCATTTGGTGAATGATTTTTACGGCATCTGTGGTTTTAGGCATTGTTTATTTCTCCTTGATAAGTATGAAGTTCTGGATTTTGTTTAAATTGTGCTTTTCTTTGGATAATTCTCTCGATGTCTTGTGAGGGAACGGCGGAAGTTTTTTTGATAAGAGCATGACCAATAATTGCTATATTTTGACCATGATAAAAATAGAGGATTCGATATTGTATGGTTCCCTGTTTGGCTCTAAGCTCCCAGATATCATTTCTGAGATAATCGGCAGCAGGGCGGTGCAGTTCATGACCTTGTGCGGCAAGTTGTTCGATTTTGGTTATACATTTGGCAAATCCTTTTTTATCAGTTTTGAGTAATTTCTGAAGCCACTCAACAACGGGTGAGATGCCTTCTGCTTCTTGATAAAAGATGATTTTTGTCTTTGGCACGTTTCTTTTTAAATAGTATGCGATGAAAAATCAATAAATGCAATCAGGTGATGGTGATGGGTATCGAATTGCTGGATAGCTCATAACCTCGTTGAAAAGAATTATGCGATCGCCCCTTGTTTATCCCCTAAATTAAACTTAGAAATTCCGCGATAATAGACATCAACATCGTTAAGTATCGAGTTCTGTGAAAAGCTGATGTTTACGGGAGCAAAACCCCTAAAATTAGACTTGACAAAAAACCTGAGATCGTTATATTCTACAGGTTAAAAGCTTTGAGAGAAGGATAACCAACCCCCACGCCCCACGCACCAATTATATCATTCATTCTGCCTGAATATCAAACAGGAACTAGAAACCTGTTACTAGGGAGAGATTACTGCGGGGGGGATATTCGGTAGCAGTTAAATAATCATTAACGCACCAATTTTCTTAAGATGGTGCGTTACGGCGCGATCATAGTTTAATTATTAACAAATCTCCTTTAAATATGCGCAAACACGCACCCTACAAGCTACTTAACGGTGTTAACTCCCTACAAGAATTTAATTGGAAACGCCTAATTCCTTTAGTCTATTAAGAGCATCTTGATAATCTTGCATTTGATTTTGTTGTTGATAAAGTTTAGCCGCTTGGCGAAAATCTTTAATTGCCTTTTGCTTGTCATTTAATTCTTTGTATCTTAAACCGCGATTATAGTAGGCATCAGCAAGGTTAGGATTGAGTTTAATCGCTTGATTGTAGTCGGTGATCACTCCTTGATTATCTCCTAAATTATACTTAGCCCATCCGCGATTATTGTAGGCATCAGCATAGTCAGGATTGAGTTTAATCGCTTGATTGTAGTCCGCAATCGCCCCTTGTTTATCTCCTAAATTATACTTAGCCCATCCGCGATTATTGTAGGCATCAGCATAGTCAGGATTGAGTTTAATCGCTTGATTGTAGTCTGCAATCGCCCCTTGTTTATCTCCTAAATTATACTTAGCACTTCCGCGATCATAGTGGGCATTAGCATAGTCAGGATTGATTTGAATTGCTTGATTAAAGTCCGTGATAGCCCCTTGATTATCTCCTAATTTATACTTAGCAACTCCATTATTATAGTAGGCTACAGCATCGTCAGAATTGAGTTTGATCGCTTGATTTTGATCCGCAATCGCCCCTTGATTATCTCCTAAATTATAATTGCCCATACTGTAAATTGCTAGTCCGATCGCCCCCCCAAATACAATCATCCCGATGCCGTTATATAGCCATTTACGTTTAGTAGAAGGAGGTGAAACGGGACGAGATTGTACTACAGTTCTACTTGAGGGAAGATTATTCAACACTGTCAGAACTTCCGAAGCTGATTGATAGCGCTGACTAGACTTATCTTCTAACATCTTGTTGAGGAGATTCGCTAAAAAATCACTAATTGATCTTTTTTGCGATTTTAATACCGATTGCCATAACCATCGGGAGCATCCCAGTTTTGCAATGAGTAAAAATACTCAGGCAATATCGCCGTTGAGATAAGCACAACGTAGCTTCAAATACTGAGGAACATTCTCTGCTTTCCATTGTGCTCCCACAATT
>SFCA01000006.1:0-7043 GCA_007095475.1 Microcystis aeruginosa Ma_QC_C_20070703_M131
AGACCAGAACAGAGTAAATCTGTTAAGGCAGGTGCGAAAAATCCTTCGGGAAAGAAGCAGAAACCTAAATCGTGAGGTTTGGGAATCGCCGTCCGTTTTACGGCGGCGAGGATGTCAACCCCTAATCCTTGAGGAGTCCATAGCCTCATTCCTTCTTTAATTTCAGGCAAAAGAGAATTAATCACGGCGAAACTCTTCCGGGTCAAAACTTACGACATGAGTGGCTGTAGTACCGCTAAAAACGGCATCGGCTAAAATCGCGTTAATCGTTGCCTGATAGCCAACCGCTCCAGTTACTTGCCCCATGGGAACCGTGTAAGACGATCCAGTTCTCGGCCTATATTTTCGCCCAGTGATTTTAGAGGGTATCGCTGTCCTTGATTGAATTACCGCAATCCGAGCTTTAGCTGGTACAAAGGCACCATTTTTCTTATATTCGGTTAGAGTGGTTGTCTCAACGCCGAATCTAGCTCTAGGACCAAATCCATTCAAAAAAGCGGCAGAGCGTCCAGACATAGTGACTTTCTGTTTACCGTTAGCGTCGTTAGATCCGTACCCAAAAGCACTTACTCCGACCTCAACTTCTCCGTTTAGGGGAGGTCTAACGATATCTCGCTCTGGTCCGTTGCCTTCACGCCATTTAGCATATTTAACAAAGTCCAAGTTCGTTGGAAGGGTACCAACCTCAACCTTTCCCTGCTTCAAAGCAGTATAAACTCGCTCCAAATCTGAAAATCTTTTTCTTGCCATCTGACTTGATTAATAAATTGTTGGCATCAACAACGGCGAATCCGTTAACTCAGTTATAGCAAGGGTTGCCGCCAATACGACTCGACGGAAGGGTATAGACTATCCGTGAATATTAGCGAAACTCATCTACAAGAGCATCAAGGAAAGTAAACGAGCGATCGTAGAGAGCGATCGGCTTATTCACCCCCCAAATGGTAGCCGTGGCGTACTGGAAGCGCACATCAACCATAGGGCGACGGCGGGGTTTACGGCGACTTTTCCCTAAAATTGTCTGATTACCGGGATTATAGGGAAAAGATTCATTTTCATTGTCGGCAATGTTAGACTTTAAAAACTTCCAATCAGGCGTATCATTTTGCAAGTCTAAAACCTTATTAATAAGAAAGCCAGAAGAACGAAGACCTCACACCAATTGACCAGTAAGGCCGGTTGTTGTTCGCGCTCCAGGGACTTGATTGAGATAACGATAGTCCCAAATTTCAAAGTAACATCCATTCCAGCGCCGCTATCCCAGTGATAACTACCTGAAAATAGCTCAGCATCCCCATAAAACCCAGTTGTTTGACTTCCATTCCCCCGAAACCCACTGTTCAAACCCTTCACTCCATTTTGAAAGGCAAGAGTAAGACTGATTCTGTATTCTGTGCTACCGTTTGCATTGGGAATTACTGATCCTCTATATCCTCAATTGTTAGTGGTGCTTGGGCGCTATATTGTGTTCAATTACTCGTCATCCCAGTCATGCCTTTGAGCGGTCAAGTGAAATCGATTTTTTTTCTTATCCTCTTTCTCCTCAGTATTCTAGGGGGCATTCTACTGGCTTCCCTACTTCAACAACCAGCGATCGCCCAATCGCCTTCCTCGGATACAGTGCTGAATCGTTATCAAATTGGACAGCAAACCTATCTAGAAAATTGTGCCACTTGCCATATTGCCATTCCTCCCAGCATCCTACCCAGTCAAACTTGGAAAAAAATCCTAGAAAATCCTGATTCTCACTATGGTATTCGTTTAAAACCAATTGTTGGTATTAATCAGCGTCTTATCTGGGATTATCTCAGTTATTCTTCCCGCCCTCTTACCCAGACTACTTTCGTTCCCCTCTTAATTGAACAGTCCACCTATTTAAAGGTTTTGCATCCTAGGGTCAATTTACCCACTCCCATCGGTCATACCACCTGTGTCACCTGTCATCCCAACGCTTCCCGCTACGATTATCAGACCCTTACCCCCATCTGGGATAATGCAGCCTAATCAGTGATCACTGATCAGTTTTCAGATGTGCGTTTTTAGTTCGCTGATTACTGATTACTGTTTACTGATCACTGAGAGGAGGCGCAGTGAGGGTGATTTCGCCGATTTGGCCAGCTTTACCCATTAATTGGGCAGGTTTTTCGTTAAGAGAGATTTTAACGCCGCCAGCATTGCCCGATCGAATCTTTAAACTCTTTTGGGCTGTCCAAGTTTGTTTAGCTCCGGGTTGGAGATTGCCTTCATAGACTTTTTTGCCATCGGCAATTACCCGTACCCAAGCGGCCTGTTCAATAGTTATCTGGGCTGAGAGGGGAACTTTTGCCTGAGGAGAAGGGGAAGGAGAGGCTACCGGTGCGGGGGGGACTACTGGTGCGGGGGAACCCACGGGGGCAGGAGAGGGAGTAACGGCAGGGGGGTTAGAGAGAGGGGGACGGAGGAAAAGATAGCCAATACCGCAAAATATGCCCGCCAGCAAGCCTAGGCCGACATACATCCCGAAAGAGCCTGATTTAGCCGGTTGAGGGCTAGTTTCTGGGGCTGGTTTTTCCGGTTTCACCCGTTCCGCTTTCGGGGCAGCGGGTTCAGCCTTGGGGAGAGGGGTAACTTTTGTGGGCAGTGTTTTCGGGATAGTTACCTCTTGGGCTAATTGTTCCGCACTAGGAGACAAGCGATCGGCTAAAGCTTTACCATCAATTTTTAGGGCATCACCGTAGCGTTTGATAAATCCCTTGACATAAATTAATTCTGGTAATTTCTGCCAATTCCCCGTTTCCAACGCTTCTAGCATTGGTACTCTAATCATCGTCAGGGCGGCGATATCGTCTATGCTCAGGCCGCTTTCTTCCCGTTTTTGACGTAAATAAGTCCCGATTTCCTTGATTTGTTCGGCTTGTAGGGGACTGAGTTGACTCATAATTCCAGTCATAATCTATACCAATTAGATGATAATCTCGATTTTGTTATTTTGGGATAATCTGTTTACCTTGTCATCATTACCGGCGAAAAGGTTCCAAAAACTAGCAAAAATCGGCAATACTTGCAAAAGTTAAGTTTTTTATCCTAGGGTGACTGCATTCACCAGCCAGTACATACATTTGTTCTCAATGCTTGTTTTTCTCCAACTCTCAGCTGATCGCTAATTATGACCTTTATTCCCCATCCCGACACCACAACCCTTCACCTTACCTGTGCCGTAGTCACGGTGAGCGATACTCGTACCCCAGAGACGGATAGGAGTGGCCAAATAATTCAAGAGTTACTAACTCGATCGGGTCATGATATCGGCCTATATTTAATTATCCCCGATCAACCCTTACAAATTCAAGCAATCCTATCAGAGATTAGCAATCAAAATCAGATAAAAGTTGTAATTCTCAATGGGGGTACGGGTATTGCTCCCAGAGACAATACCTATGATGCTTTAGTACCTTTATTAAGGATTACTTTGCCCGGTTTTGGCGAATTATTTCGTTATCTCAGCTATCAGGAAATTGGCTCCCGTGCCATGGCATCAAGGGCAATAGCCGGGGTTTATCAAAACTTATTAGTCTTTTCTCTCCCCGGTTCCACTAATGCCGTTAAATTAGCCCTAGAAAAACTGATTCTTCCCGAAATCTTACATCTGGTTAAACAGATGAATGGATAATTTATTTGGATTTGATCTTAGCTGAAATTTCTTGAAAACATACATCCCAAAAATAGCTGGCTAGATTCACTGCGCTTAACAGTTTGGGAATTCCTTCACTTAGACTAGCAAAACCTCGATTTTTAATCTGGAGAAAATCGACAGTGATCGCAAAAGTTAAAAGTGCTAAAGCGATGATTAAAATTTGGTAATAAGTTTGTCTTATTCGCCGCCAAAATGCTAAACCATAAATCAGAATTGCGAGGGCATAAACGGAGATAGTCAAGAATTTGGGAATATTAAAATAGAGGAGAATGATATGAATTCTGAAGATTTCATTGATGGCAAAAAGTCCCGTTATTATGCCAGAAACAAGTAAAAAATGGCGAGAATTATTGAAACTTGCCTTGCGGGACAACAAAGTATAACTAAAAAGGCAAACAATCGGGGGCAGACAACAAAGCAATTGAAAAGAATGGGTTAATAAACCAGCGATCGGAGTTGGGGGAGTAGCGGGAGGATAAAATAAAAGACTAGAGTGTAATTTTTCCCGATCAACCCCAGCAATCAAAGCTAAAATCAAGAGGAGAACGACAAGATTTATTTTCAGAAAATGCTGTTCTCGTGAGGACATAAGTATAGTAGTTTATAATTGTGGCTATTAATCACGGTACAATTGACAAAGTGCCGCTTTCTACTGGCTCGATCTACATACCGAAGCGCCAAGCATTTCCCTGATTGTGTTAAGGACAATTTTCTCGGTTTTCTATGCTCGCTCAAAAAGAACTTTTGTGTTTATTACAATTGGCTAGTCCCATTTTACCCGTGGGGGCTTATAGTTATTCCGAAGGGCTAGAAACCCTCGTCGAAAAGGGAATTATCTCCAATAGTGCCACCTTAAATGATTGGTTACAGCGATCGCTTTGTCAAGGCTCGATTCGCTTAGAAACGGCTGTTTTGGTAAGGGTATATCGTTGTTTTTGTCAAGAAGATTTTACAAAACTTAATTATTGGGATAATTGGTTATCGGCAACGCGGGAAACGGCCGAATTAAGACAACAAAGCTGGCAAATGGGGCGATCGCTGTTAAACTTATTGCGGGAGTTAGCAGCGGACAGAGATAATCTACCGGAACAGGCCAATTATGCCACCGCTTTTGCGATCGGGGCAAGTCATTGGCAAATTGGCGAAGAATTAGCGGTTTTAGGCTATTTACACAGTTGGGCAAGTAATTTAATCAATGCAGGATTGCGTTTAATTCCCCTTGGACAAACCCTAGGACAATCGCTTCTGATCGGTTTACAGCCCAGTTTATTAACAGCAACAGCAGATATTATCAGTTTAGCCGATGAAAACCTGAGCAGTTGCAGTTGGGGGCTAAGTTTTGCCAGTATGAACCACGAAACCCAGTATAGTCGTCTATTTCGCAGTTAGAAATTTAGGGAGAAGAGCGGGAGAATGACGTAAAAACCAAATAAGGTATAGTATGATTGAAAAAAATCTTAAGTCCTAGTTCTCGTTTTCTGAGTAACTAAGGGTTTTAAGGAAAGGTGCGAACACTCTACCTAGCCACAGTGTACCAATGTTTAGTCAATCAGAAAAAATTCCCGTTTCGGTGTTAATTCCCGCCAAAGACGAGGAATCCAACCTTCCCGCTTGTTTAGAGAGTGTTGCTAGGGCTGATGAAGTGTTTGTCGTCGATTCCCAAAGTAGCGATCGCTCGATCGAAATATCTAACAACTATGGGGCTAATGTAGTCCAATTCTATTTTAATGGTCGTTGGCCGAAAAAGAAAAACTGGTCCCTCGATAATCTGCCTTTTCGCAATCAATGGGTATTAATCGTCGATTGTGATGAGAGAATCACCCCCGAACTATGGGACGAAATCGCCACCGTGATCCAAGATCCCAACTATAACGGTTATTATCTCAATCGTCGCGTCTTCTTCCTCGGACAGTGGATCCGTTATGGCGGCAAGTATCCCGACTGGAATCTGCGTTTATTTAAACATAAGTCGGGCAGATACGAGAATTTAAATACGGAAGATATCCCCAACACGGGAGATAACGAAGTTCACGAACACGTTATCCTCGATGGCAAGGTGGGCTATCTGAAAAATGATATGCTGCATATCGATTTCCGCGATATCTATCATTGGTTAGAAAGACATAATCGTTATTCCAACTGGGAAGCGCGGGTTTATTACAATATTCTCACGGGTAATGACGAAAGTGGCACGATCGGAGCGCACCTGTTCGGTGATGCGGTGCAGAGAAAACGCTTTTTAAAGAAAATTTGGGTAAAACTGCCCTTTAAACCGCTGCTGCGCTTTATTCTCTTTTATTTTATCCGTCTCGGTTTCTTGGATGGCAAAGCTGGTTATATCTACGGTCGTCTTTTGAGTCAGTACGAATACCAAATTGGGGTTAAATTGTACGAATTACGGCGATTTGGCGGTAAATTAAACGTTAATGCCCATGCTAATCCCCTGGTTAAACCCTCGGAACCTCAACCTGCGGAAATGATTAAATAAGTCCTATGTCCCCAGAAATCCGCACCGATGAGGAAGCGTGGCTAGATCTGCGTACCTACAATCAATCTTGGTTCGATCGCGGTCGTTCTAATCCAATTATCCTACTTTGGTGGTTAGTACAGGGGATTCTTTTCCCCCTCAGTTTGCACCAGATGGATAGCTTTCGCTGCGCTGTTTTGCGGCTATTTGGGGCTAAAATCGGCCTTGGGGTGAAAATTCGCCCGACGGCAAGGGTTACTTATCCTTGGAAAGTGGCGATCGGCGATTATACTTGGATCGGCGATGATGTGGTGATTTATAGTTTAGATAACGTTACCATCGGCAGTCATTGTGTGATTTCTCAAAAATGCTATCTTTGCACTGGCAGTCACGATCCCGGCGATCGCTCTTTCAGCTTAAAAACCACTCCCATCCTCATCGGTAATGGTACATGGATCGCGGCCGATTGTTTTTTGGGTCCGGGGGTAAAAATTGGCTCTAATGTTGTTATTGGGGCAAGGAGCAGCGTATTTGCCGATATTCCCGCTCAAAAGGTCGCTTGGGGTAGTCCCTGTCGTCCTCAATACGACAGAAAGATGAATCCTTAAAATTGGTTCCAAAATGTTAGCAAGAATTGCTAAATTAACAGGATTAACTGGCGTTGCTGATTTGAGATATGAATCTTCTCTTGTGGGATTTTTAAAACCTAGACCCAAACTAACTTTTGGATACGATGCACAGTTGGTATTAATACTTTGATTCAGCAACACCCAAGATTGTTACGGCACTTTCTCGGCTTAATTATCCCCTGCAATGACACGCCAAATTCACGACCAATTTGCCAAGGAATATTTAGAAGAACTCTTAGGGTCTCTAGGGACGATTAAAAAGAGCAAGAAAGTC